>CACEMW010000004.1:0-74533 GCA_902560705.1 uncultured Verrucomicrobiota bacterium | reverse complement strand
CGGGGCACTTTTCGCCTGGATCTTCCTTATCCCCGGTCATTCCAAAGAAATGCCACGCTCCAATTGCCCGATGCGTGGCCTCCTCTTCCGCATGAGTGCACGTGACTTGAGGCTTTTCCCCCTTGGTTGTCGTCAAGACGTATGGATCAATGAAGTCGGGATAAAGTGTGGTGCCGGTCATGTCCCAGACTCTCGCCCCCGTTGGAGGCGTGAGGTCTTTTTCCACGCGCACGATGGTGTCCCCTTCGATAATCAACATCGCATTGGTCAAGGTCAGGGAAGGTGAGACGATGACGTTGCCACCGCTCAGGGCGTGGAGTCCGAGAGGCCTGGGTTCATAGCCTGGAGGTAGCAGGTCTTGCGATGACGCGGCAGCTCCGCTCAGAACCAGCCAACACATACTCCAGGAGGCCATCGCGAGGAGAGGTTGAGATTTGAGGAATATCTTCTGTATGGTTTGTTGAAGTGAATGCCCGGTTCTAGGGACTAAGGCATTCAAGAACCAATCATTTTAGTAATCTTGGGCGAGGGACATGCATAGATACGAGAAGGCTTCAATCAAAGCAAGCTGGGCCAAGAATGTGAGTCTTGATCCATGCGGTAGCGGAGGCCTTTTGACCCGAGGCCATGAGGCGACGGATCTTCTGGACGATACGCAGAGCCTCTTCGAGTGAAAGTTCATTTTGACTGACCTGCTCTAGGGCCAAGCAAACGAAGGTGCGACACGATTCAGGGCGATGGGCGTAAATACTGCAACACCTCTTCTTGAGCGCTCGACAGGGTTGAATCAGAGCATGTCTGTGAGGCTCTTCTTCCTCCACCTCAAGCCCCAGGAACTCCATGGAATCAGCCTCGCTCGCCCCCTTGAGCTCGACATCGGAAAAAAGCGAGCCATCGCAGCACAATCCGCAACGGGTGCACAGGGATGAGGTCTTTTGATCATGATCGAATTTTGAGGCCAATGCGTCATTCTAGAGCCATTTAGGGCAGAATGGACAGCCCCAATGATCCTGATCAGATTGAGGTTCATGATGATTCGAGGCGGGGGCCGTGTTTCATGGCCTCACCCGCTAAGGTTGGCAAGGGGCTGATTCTACGAACCTGCCATCATCTTTACCGTATGGAAGACCGCTAGGGTCATGCAGCACGGATGAGCCCCACGGATTCACCTTCCAGATGTGAGACCGAACCATTCTTGGTAAATGGAATCAATCTGAAACCCATCGACTCCCCGCCGGATGAGTGCCTTGATATCTGCCTCTGCTTCCTCATGGTGCCGGTTTTCTGGATAGCGGAAAGTATTGATGGCTGGAAGGACCAACGCACCGGCAGCTTGAAGCTTTTGGATGTCACCGGCTTGAAGTTGGCTTGGTAGACCAAACCAGAAACGGTCGGAAAGCTCAATCCGATCGCCTTGCCTGAGAGCCTTCAATTCATCAGCGGTCAGCGTGAATCGTGTGTGCCTGAGATGGCGACGGGTGGCAGGTTCCCCAGTGATGCACAATGAGGCATCTGCCAGTCCATGTCTTACCAGGCTCTCTCCAATGGTGTGGAGAAACCCTGGGTCTTCCTGGTGAGTCTTCAGGTCGAGCATAACCCCCAGTCCCAGAGACTGGCAGGCGTTCAGTGCTGTTTCGAGAGTGATGAGCGGTTGATCTCCTATCAGGTTACGCATCGATGTCAATTGTTTGGCAGTCCAATCGATGATCTTCCCTTCACGCCCACAGGCCTTCACTAAATCGTGGTCATGAAACACGATCGGGACGCCGTCCTTGCTTTGCTGGAGATCGAGCTCGACCATGTCGTATCCTTCCCGTGCCGCTCGCTCAATGGCCACGAGTGAGCCTTCAGGGGAGTCCGAGGCGGTCACACCTCCACGATGGGCAATGAGAAAGGGGGTGGCGCGCAAGCCACGGTGTCCTCGGCGAAAATCTGGAAGTCTTCTGGAAGCCGCTTTCTTGCCAGAGACCCACTGGGTTGCGTCAAAGATGAGCATGGCCGTTTGTCCTCGAGTCAATGAAAGAGATTTCGGTATCGACAACGGCCAGGTAAACTCTTCATGTAGCAAACCTTTGAGGATTTTTATGGCTTGAGCATGGCTCACAGGTTTTTCAGGGCGACCCAAAAGTCCGGTGCGCGAGTTGGAACCATCCTTAGAGGCATGTGTTTCGAGTGGGAAAAACGGTTTTGTGGACTGGGAGGAAAGGTCATAAATTGTCTCTATGTAGGGAAAGGCCTGGTGTCCTCGTCGCACATCCTGGAAGTGGGCTGCTGTAATGCTCCAGGGTATCTCCAAACCCTGTATGCTCATCTGAGCAAATGCCCCCATGGTGACTGGGTCATCCGGTCGAAACCGGTAGGCCTCAAAGTCCAAATTAGTCAGGGTATTTGCGGTGCTTTTCAATGGGAATTGATCGATGGTGCGATCGTCCATGGCGCCTTTCAGGCTGAGGAGCTGCACGGCCTCAAAGCACGGTGCTTCGGCGGTTAAGTCGGTGTAGAAGTAGAGCTGGCAACCTTGGCGTACCAGTGCTTGCTGTATGCTGACGGTGGCTACTTCGGCGAGTTCGACGCCTTGATCAATACTCAAGGCGGCTGCGATTCCAGCGGCTTGCCCGAGAGCCGCCCAAACGGGTTCCATGCGTACCGTGCACATGGCCACATGAGTGCTGGAGATGCCGATGGGGAACAAGATGCCCTGATGGCTTCTGGGGACCATGACACCGTAGGGGATTTGGTAAGGGCCTGTTACATCAAACAAATGTAAAGTGCCTTCAGCTGCACCCTCACCGCTCGGAGGTTCCGGTGAACTTGTCGGGCCTTGGACATTGTGCGCATCGATACCATAGACACCAATTGCAATGGCATTCTCGTTCAGCGGCCCTCTAAGGCCATTGCCGCGCAGATCCTTGTGAATATCACTCTCATTGAGGGTTTCATGGCCCTCGATGCGTCTGCCTTGGCGTACGTAAAGTCGATAGGGAAGGTGGTGATTATCGGTAAACTCATCATCGGGCAAGCCAATCTGTGGCGACTGACCTTCGGTTTGGATGTAATAAAGCCACCCCAAATCATACTTACGGAAGATGGACTCCAGTTCTTTGCGTTCCTCCCAATCAGCCAAGACCCACCGGGTTCCATGACCCGTGAGATCTCCACCCCAACTGATGCCGAGTAGATCAAACTTGCGGTTGGGGATGATGGGCTGTGTATTTCGATTCCACCGATACAAACTGGCGTCATACCCTGGGGGTGGCTTCTGGATACGAAAAGGGTGATCTGGGCGGCCGTAATCCTTTCCGGTCAATCGATATGTGAAAGCCTGGCTGCGGTGATCGGGTTCCCCAGTGCTGTGTGGAAGGATGGTGTTGGAGGGAACGCCAGCCACGTGGCGAAAATAATTTGTGTAGATCCTTCCAGCATGAGGCTCTTCCGGGGATCGGGCCTCTCGCCCAATGCGGTAAGGTATCCTGGCAAAGGCTGCCAGATCTCCTTCATAGGTGGCATCGATGACCACTTTGGCACGGTAGGCATGCTGCTGGCCAAGGTTTCCTTGATTGTCTCGATCTCGGGTGACAACTCCGACGACCCTGTGTCCTTCCATGATGACATCGACAGCGACTTGCTGGAACAAAGTAGAGATGGATGGGTGTTCACTCACCATTTCACTGTAAATTCGAGCGGCGGTGTGAGGCTCCCATGCTCTGCCTTCGAAAATATTCCACGGACGGTTGGCAGGCAGGTTCATGTGGGCCTGCACCAGGGGATCGGAAGCAAGCTCGCTACGATGATAATCTCTAACTCGCTGACGGAAGGATTCGATGACACCGCTGTTGGAGGCTGCATATAAATCATCCATGCGAATGACTCCAGAGGAATGGACACCCCCCAAAACCGGTGATTGCTCGATGATCAGTATGTCTTTTTCCAATTTGGCCGCACCAATGGCCGCTGCGATGCCTGCTGGTGTGCCCCCGATGACCAGCAGGTCCACTGGAGCATTGGCCTGGATTGTTTTTTCATCGCCATGAGCCGTGTGAAAACAAAGACCTGCAACGATCGATTGAAGAAGGGCGACTAAAGGTAATTTTGAAACGTGGTTCGGGATACCCATCCCTGCAGAATGGCCTCCTGTTATTAATCTTGCAATACTGGGCCGCGTCCTCCCTTCTTGCAGTAGTTTGTAAGATCCAATGGGCAAGGTTTGAGTTGGAAATGAATCGGTTTTTCCATTAGAAGAATAGTCAGTATTTAGAGCAGCCCACACCTATTTTATGAGATTCAAACGTATTTTCTGTCTGTGTTTCTTAGCGATGCAGCGCTCTTTCAGCTGGGGCGATTCCCTTGTTGGTTGAGCGGTGCTTATTACGGTTTCCCCGCGCTCCCGGATCATCCAGGGTTCAAGGTGGCCAAGCATTGGAGAGGGGAGTTAACGGATCCCAATACAGTCGATCGGCAACAAAAGTCCTCTGATGAGTCTTTGATTCGGGATTTTCTTCGGGGTCAAATTCCTTCCGCCAATGGTCCTATGATCCAGATGAAAATTTGCATGTATACCCATGGGGGATCTTGGCTTGGGCCCCTGGCTGGAGAGCCACGCGTTACCTTTGTGGTTGCCTGCAACGGTGGAGGATTCAAATTCTCCAGTGCCCTTGGAGAGGCCTTGGCTGATTATGCCTGCGATGGAAAGACCGATTTGCCAGTCAGCTTCATGAGACTCCTGTGATGCTTAAGAGTGATCGCAAATACTGAGAGGTTTGGGTTGCAACCTCCATGGGGCTTGATCCGTCTTCGGGCGCCGATTGATGAACGGTGAGGGTTCCGTCATAGTATACCTCTTTGAGTGCGCTGAATATTAATCCGAAATCAATGCCCCCGGTCTCGGTCATACCGATATTATCCAATGAGACCGGGCCGTTTGTCCAGGTTCCCAGAGTGAGCGCCCCTTCGCAGCGGATGATTTGATTTTGCAGGTAAACATTCTTGATCCATGGAGCCAGACGCCGAATGGTTTTTCTGCCGTAGTCCTGTCGGCATTGCTCCAAATTGGCTGCTTCGTAGATAAGCCCAAAATTGGAACGACTGATTCGACGCAGGCAGGATTCGATCTGATCGACGGTTTCGAAAAGACTCTGGACGTGACATTGATGGACCAGGCTTATTTGTCGTTCTTTAGCCTCATCGGCAGCCTTTTGTGCAGCCTTTAAATCGTCTTCATGCTTGATGCAGACACGGATGAGTTGGGTGTCCAGTCGCTCTGCAAGATCAAGATAAGGGGTAATATCCTGAAGACATCTGGGGCCTCGATCATTATTGTAAACAATATCGAAATCTCCGGACACCATGCTGACGGAAAGTCCTGAGCGGTGAATGTGATTCGCGGCTTTTTCTGTTTCATCCACCGTGTGGGCAATACCAAGCTGTGAGGCGCGCATGCAGATGGAATCAAAAGGAGCCTTCGCTGCCAGGTGGCACAGTTCGGTAAGGTCCATGATCGCTTCCTTCTTTGAAAGAAAACCCTCGGCGATGCGGCAAGAAAGGGAAAACTTCATGGAAGCGTCTTATTTTCTCTCGAGTTTAATTCTTGTTGAGGAGATGTAGAAACGCTTTCAAAACCTCCGTATTTTCAGCGTATCCCCGACCCGTGATGAGCTTGCCATCCAATACCACATCCTGGTCAACGTAGAAGGCTCCACCCTGTTCGGCATCCATTTGACACTTCGGGACGGTGGTTACACGTTTGCCATGGATGCAGTCCGCTGCCGTCAGGATTTCGATACCGTGACAGAGGCAGGCGATGGGTTTTCCCGCTTCTACGATTTGCCGTATGCACCGACAGAGATCCTTGTCGTAACGAATGTATTCCGGTGCACGACCCCCTGAAACAAACGCACCAACAAAATCTTCCGCACGGAGTTCAGCAAAAGACATGCTGGCGCGGAGGTGGTAACCGGGTCTTTCCTGAGTAATGTCCCATGGAACATCCGGGTTGGGTGGGATTTCGTGGAGTACGGTATGATAGAGCCTTGCTTGCGGAGCGGCCACCACAACTTCATATCCATCCTCGGGGAGCCGGTAGTAGGCATAGAAGGTGTCCAATACCTCGGTGCCATCGCCAATGGGCATGAGTATCTTGGGTTTCATGTAGAAAGATTTTTCTTTGAAGTTAATGGGAAAAATCGGCTGGCTAAAACGCCTGTCAGAACGATGGAAGTGGTCCCCAGGACAACGGTCATGAAACCATGGAGTGGATTGACATATCCATCGAACAGCTTTAGCCAGCCATCGGTCTGAGAAAGCGACATCCACATGATCAGCAAGATGCCTACTATGGCTGCGGTCATAGCGTGAGCATTGCGTGCTCGTCTGGAAATCAGACCCAATAGAAACAAGCCCAACATTCCACCGGTAAAGATACCCTGTAGCTTCCACCATGCATCCAGGGCACTGCGTACGTTGATCATAGCCAGTGCAGCGAACGTTCCCACCACGCCCATGATGACTGTTGCTGCATAAAGCACGCGCATGGACTGTCGATCGGTGGCTGTAGGGTTCAGGTAACGCTGGTGGATATCGCTCAGATAAAGAGTGGCCGAGCTGTTGAGGCTGGTGTCCATACTGCTCATGGCTGCAGCGAAGATCGCCGCAATCAATAAGCCTGCCAGCCCAACGGGTAATTGGGTTACGATAAAGTGAGGCAGTACCTTGTCACCGACATCCGCAGGCTCCAAGCTGTCTGCGGTTTCACCGATGGTGGTAGGAGATATTTCTTTTCCATTCTGTTGCAGCTGGGTGATCGCGACCTGCGAACGAATTCCTTCGAGTTTTTCTGGGGTGGCTTCATAGAAGCTGAACAATCCGGTCCCAATAAAGAAAAAGACCGCTGATATGGCTGGG
Source organism: uncultured Verrucomicrobiota bacterium (assembly GCA_902560705.1). GTDB lineage: Bacteria > Verrucomicrobiota > Verrucomicrobiia > Limisphaerales > AAA164-E04 > UBA7971. Next base: position 67,636 of record CACEMW010000004.1, on the reverse strand, counting down.
AACAACAAGGTGGCTAGCCACAGACTGAATCTTGCATCTCGATCTGATTTGGCTGCGACATATCGTTGAACAAAGCCCTGATCGGTTCCGAAATTTTGGAGATTGATGAAAATGCCGTAAAGCAGAACCATCCAAAACGTAGGGCTGGTCCACTGCAAGGAGGCTGGATGGAATGCAAAACTGCCCAGACTAAATTTCTCATTCTGGTGGGCAATTTCTATCAAGTTTGTCAGACCGCCTGGCATACTTTTAATGATGATGAAAGCGCAAAAGAAAGCACCCGCTATTAAAACCATGCTTTGAATCACGTCGGTCCAAATCACTGCTTCGATTCCTCCAATCAGGGTATAGAGGGTCACCAATATGCCGGTAATGAGAATGATCTGGGTGAGACTCCATCCTGTCAGGGGAGCCAGTGCCAGAGCCACGAGATAAAGGATGGTTCCTATGCGTGCAAGCTGGGCAAGAAGGAAGCAGACCAATGCGTAGGTCCTTGCCCAGGGACCGAAGCGTTTTTCCAAATGAGCATAGGCGGAAATATCCTGGCTACTTCGATAGAGTGGTATGAACCATTTGACCGCGATCAAGCCAGCGATTGGAAGAGAGAGGCCAAAAGCCCACGCATTCCAATTGGCTCCATAGGCTTTTCCAGTATTGCCCAGAAAACCGATACTGCTGACATAGGTGCCAAAAATGGAAAAACCTACTGCCCAGCCGGGTAGGGATCGGCTAGCTGCCATGAAGGCGGCAGGGGTGCGGCTCTTGCGTACGAACCAGCAGCCCAGTCCGAAGACACCACTCATGTAAACGAGAAGTACCAACAAATCGACCATGCGGAGTTGTCCTATCATAATTTTTCCAAAGGATTGTCGCGCTGTTGAAGAGGATAGGCCACGTGAGTGCCTCCTTGGCGGTGCGATTCAAAGACGCTACATGTTATTTTAACGGTCATCGCTCCTTGATGTCCATCACACATCTGGGTGCGATCTTGTCTCTGGCGTTGCACTCTATGATTCCGGATAGCAGATAAATTACAGCTAGAACGCGGGTAATTCTCTCTTTAAGGCTGATTCAGCTTTCATTAGAATTTTGTTCATGCTGCCCATGCTGAAAGCCATGCATTGCTGCCATGAACTTCTTGCACGTCTGTGGTTGGTTGTTTTATGTGGTTGGGTCTTATGGTTCAGCGATGCTCGCGCAGGTCAATCTGACCAAGAAATCAAACCGCTCATCGAAACGCACTCAATAGAGTCTCCTTATCAAAGTCACGAGACTTCGCTACGTGTTTTGTTACCCAATGGTTTGGACTTAAGCAAACGTTATCCTGTGCTCTATGTATTACCCGTGCACGAAGATGGTTTGCAAAAGCACGGAGACGGACTCATGGAAATTGAAAAATTCAATGTAGCCGATCGTTATCAAGTCATATGCGTTGCCCCTTCATTTGCTTCTGAACCTTGGTATGCGGATCACGATCAAAACCCTAGCAAGCACGATGAAAGCCATCTTTTGAAAACGGTTATTCCATTCATTGAATCTCGCTACCCTGCTGAAAGGGACGGAGGGGCTAGATATCTTATTGGCTTCAGTAAATCGGGTTGGGGTGCCATCAGTTTGCTCTTACGCCATCCCAAAATCTTTCACAAGATTGCGGCGTGGGATCCTGGGATACGTATCGACATGGGGCCTATGGATGAGGATACCGATGACCAGATCCAAACTGGTTTTGGGAGTCGTGAAAATTTTGAAAACTATCGGCTTTCCAATCTTTTTGAAGAAAGCGGCAACCGGCTGGGGCCTGAAGTGCGCCTTTTTTACTTTAACTGTGATGGCGTCAAACGAACGGCTGGAGGCGCTCGCCTTCATTCCCTGATGATTCGGGAAAATATTCCGCATCGCTACCTCATGGAGCCCAATCGAGATCATCGCTGGGACAGTGGCTGGGTGACCGAAGCGATAGCTTTTCTCTTTAAAACCCCATAAAGCCTAGTTTTGCCTGTTATCTTTGATAGGCTATGTTAGTTTGTTCTTCCTTATGGCGGTTTGAAAAGAAGGGTGAAACGTGAGCTCTTTCTTTGAGTAAGAGGCATGTTTGCAATCATTCCTTGCAACAAAAGGTCAGGGTGAAGCATCAAATGCACAGATCCAAAAACCAAAGGGACACGTCAGTCCAATCACGACTGGATCGCAGGAATTTTCTTCAGGGCTTGGGGGTGAGTTTGGCTCTTCCTATGCTGGAATCATGGGGAGTCCCAATCGCTGCGGCGTCTCAAGCTTCCAATCCAGTCAAACGCATCGTGTGCGTTGGTACATATCTCGGATTCCATCAATCCGATTTTTTTCCTGAACAAACTGGTCGCCGATACGACATGCCCTATGTGCTGGAGCCATTGGCTGGGTTTAGGGATCGATTTTCCATTTTCTCCGGCTTGGATCATCGTGGTCGCAATGGGCATGAAGGCTGGCAGGCATGGATGAGCGGCTCTGCCACAGGCTCCGTGTCCATGGATCAGCTGGTGGCTGAGCATGTTGGTCATCATACCCGATACGCCTCCCTGCAGCTGACCTGTGGTAAGCCTCCGGATGTCGCTCGACTTAGCTTTAGCAAGGAGGGAGTGGCTTTACCCATGATGGGCCGTCCAAGTGTGCTCTATCAGACTCTCTTTCGCTCTGATAGTGATCGATCCAGGCTGGAATATGTCTTGAGAGGAAACGGTAGCTTGTTGGACGATGTTCTGGAGGAATCCAGGAAGCTGAAAAGGAAAGTGTCTCGTCGGGACCAAGGGAAAGTCGACGAGTATCTCGCTTCGGTGAGAGATGTGGAAAAAATGGTGCAGAAACAGGAAGTCTGGTTGGGTAAACCCTTTCCCAAAACGAACTATGCATTACCGCCTTTTGATCCTGTTTCTCCCGATCAATCCCTGGAATGTGAGTCCTTGATGTATGATCTTATGGCACTGGCGCTGAGCACTGACTCCACCCGGGTAATCACGTTTCTAGTGCCTGGCTGGAGTCAGGTCTTTGAGATTGATGGTCGTCGACTGAGTGCCGGCTACCATGGTCTTTCTCACCATGGAAACGATCCGAAAAAAATTGCTGATTACAATCTGGTCGGTAGGGAACATGTGAAACGATTTGCTCGCTTTGTTCGAAAGCTTGAGGAGCATCAGGATTCCCATGGACAGTCTTTGCTGCAATCCACCGCCATCGTGTATGGCAGTGGGATGGGGGATTCCAACACCCATGACAATAGCAACTTGCCTAGTTTAGTTGCGGGTGGCGGATTTTCTCACGGTCATCACTGGGCCAGCGATCGATCGGCAAGCCATGCGAGAATGTTGGGGGATTTACTGTTGACGCTTATGCAAGGGATGGGCATGGAAATAGACTCATTTGCCGGAGCGAGTCATAACTTGAATGAGCAACTATCCTAGCTCATGAAATGGAAGGTTTGTTTATACTGGAGCTTTGTTGCAAGCGGCTTGCTGATTGGGGAATCTCCACCACCCGGCATAAAGCTCTTTTTGCAGCAATATTGCCACCAGTGTCATGCCGGTCGTGATGATGCATTGGAAGGTGGGGTTCGGCTTGAGATCGATTCGCTGGATTGGAAATCTGCACAAACACTCGATCTTTGGACGACGATACACGAGGTTGTGGAGTCAGGCGACATGCCACCAGAAGATGCCGATGCCTTTCCAGCGGCAAAGCAACGAAAAAGCCTTTTGGAATGGCTTGAGGCAGAGTTAGTCAACCACGCCCCCCCTGGAGGCACCGTGCCTCGGCGTCTCAGTCGTGTGGAATATCAAAACACTATCCGCGACTTGTTTGATTATCCCGAATTTGAACTGCCTCCATCCTTTCCCTCCGATGTTTCCAATCTGGGTTTTGATAATGTCGCCTCCGGTCTGGTGATGTCTCCGCCTTTAATGGCTCAATATCTGGAAATTGCCACTGCCATTGCCAATGAATGGATTCCTGAGCCGACTCAATTGCCCCGAGTCCAACCCCGATCCTACAGGGTGACTCCATCTGATTTGAATACGGACGAGGGAGGTGGGGGGAAGGCTGCTGAGGCTGCTTTCCGGCTGGTTTCTTCGCGCAATATGGCAAGTGCTGCAGGTTGGACAGGGTCTTTCGAGGCTCCCTACAGCGGTAACTATCAACTGAAGATCGATGCGTGTACTTTTCAAACCGATGACATGTTTTATGAAAAACGAACTCGCCCCTTCCAGCTGCAGGTTTATGCGCGTCAGAACGGCCAAGAAAAATATGCCCGGTTTTCGGATTTGAGATTGGTGGGCGAGGTGTTCATCTCAGCCAGTGGAGCCCCAAGCCTTGGTAACGCCCTTGAGATAGAGATGGATGCAGGCGAAATACTGGGTTTGCGCTGGGCCGATGGTCCTATTTACTCCGATCCTGGCCGCATTGATTTGTCGCATGCGTTTCTAGAGGATCGTCTTTTGAACGATCGTGCCTTTTATGCCGCAGCTCTTGAGTTGAATGGGGGTAAGCGAGGCTCTTCACAGGTGGAGTTCTACGGGGCCATTCGTGAACTTATGGAACGCCAGACACTCGATTTGAGTGATCCTGCGCTGGCCCATTCGCCGGAGGTTTATGGTGGAGGCCTCTTCAATGGGCCTCACAATTGGTGCAAGGCCTACGCTCAGGAAGAAATGCATCGACAAGGTCCAGCTCTGGATGTGTTGGGTCTTTCAATTACGGGTCCAAATCTTGTGATGCTAAGCCAAAAGGCGCGTGAAAAGATAAAGCGTTCTCGTGATTTTTTAGGGCGGCACTCCAGCGAATTAACGGATGTGGACTTTGCAGAGCGCTTCCTGAGAGGATTTCTTACCAAAGCCTTTCGTTTCCCTGTGGAGGAAGGCCAACTCTCCCAATACGTGGAGATGGTTCAGACCCATCGGGCTGATTTTCCCAAAAAGCGGATCGAAGATGCGCTGCATCTGGCAGTGAGAAGGGTGCTGATCTCTCCCCAATTTCTATTTCGCGAAATCGGCAATGGGGGGCTGGGTGCCTATGAATTAGCCAGTCGTCTGAGTTATTTCCTGAATGGAAGTGCACCCGATGATTTGCTGATGAGTGCCGCCAACTCGGATCGCATTCTGCAGCCTGAAAGGCTGGAAGCAGAGGCGCGTCGTCTGTTGCAAAAAGCCAGCAGGAAGCAATTTGTCAAGCATTTCACGGGCCAGTGGCTTGCGACGCGAAAGCTCAAGGATATCATGCCAGATCCTCGTTTGCTCAAGTTTTACGAACCCGATCGCCAATCCATTATCGAGGAGGTTGAACTCTTCTTCGACGAAATGTTGCACCATAATCGTCCATTGGAAGACTTCATCGATCCTGGGTTCAGCTTTCGAAACATAAATCTCAATAAAATCTATGGTGGAACATTGACCGAATCCGCTATGCAGCGGGTGAGCTTTCCCAAAGGTGGCACCCAAGGTGGGCTTTTAGGGTTGGCCGCCATCATGATGGCCACGGCCAATGGGGTGGATACCCATCCGGTGCATCGAGGGGTCTGGCTCCTGGAAAATGTATTCGGGCAACCTACGGCGCCGCCTCCGCCTGGTGTGCCAGCCATCGCGCCCGATACCTCTGGTGCCCGTAGCATGCGTGAGCAAATGACCAGGCATGCATCAGATAGTAACTGTGCTCGATGTCATAAAAAAATTGATCCTTTGGGTTTTGTCATGGAGCAATTTGATCCGGTGGGTCGTTGGCGAGAACATTATCCCATTTATACCGAAGATGCCTCCCAAACGCTGAAAGAAGAGTTCTATGCCAACCAAGGACGGGGTACACGACTTGGGTCACGCATTGATGCATCCGCCACACTAGCTGATGGCACGGTTATTGGAGATGTGAGAGATCTAAAGGCTTACCTTCTTGGGCACATGGATTTATTGACCCGCTGTTTGATCGAAAAACTCATGGTCTACAGCCTGGGACGGAAATTAAGTTTTGGGGATCGTCGCGTCTTGCAGCAGCTCACTGCTGAGGCCACCCAAAGCCAATACGGTCTGCAGGATGTCATCCTTGCTGTGATTTTAAGTGACTCATTCAAGGCGCGCTGATGGAACCATACCTGTGAGCTGAAGCGATAGGTGCAACCGTCAACTGCAAACGCTTGTTGGAGAGGAGTGAGTGGTACCGGTGGTCGGACTCGAACCGACATGAGGTTTAACCCTCGCAAGATTTTAAGTCTTGTGCGTCTGCCAATTTCGCCACACCGGCAAGGTTGGTCGCGTGGAGCAGAATTCCACGAGAAGGGGAACCTAGCAACCCTATGTCTGGCATTCAAGTGCCCAATTTTAACAGCTTATCATCGATCTTCTGCTGGGCGGCTAGACCTCAAAGGATTTGCCGCAGCCGCAGGAGCGTTTGGCATTTGGGTTGGTGAGTTTGAATCCTCCCTGATTGAGGTCATCGGAATAGTCGACCATCGATCCTGCCAAAACTTCTGTACTGATCGCATCGATCACCAGGTCGATTCCATATTGTGACCATGACGTGTCACCTTCTCGTACTTCATCGAAAAGCAAACCGTATTGCATGCCTGAGCATCCTCCTTTTTCGATGTAGATTCTCAGGGGCTTGCCTTGATGCTCTTTCTGATGCTGGAGCATTGATTGAATCTCTTCCGCGGCTGCCGCCGTGATCGTGAGAGGATGTTGTGGAATAACCTCTGGCATGTCTGTGGTCTGTGACGTGGTGTGGTGTGGTGTGGTGTGGTAGCGAATGAATGACTGCTCTTTACACATTCATCTTGCCCTCTTGAACTCGCAAGGTCAATACGCCACTCGGTTAGAAAGTTCGATCCACTTCACAAGGATAGTCGCCTAAATCCGGTTCAAAACCCAGGCCAAATGAGGATCGATTGAGGCTTTGCGTCGAAATCAGGCCATCACGGATATGCAAGGTTGGCCACCCATGATCATGGAGGCGATAAAAATCATCATGGTTCTGCATGATGGCCTTCTGGATCCCGGTAGGATGGTCAGCCAATCCCGTGCAGTAGTGGTGTCCATTGCGCTCGACGGAGGAAATACCCAGGCTGGCAGCTACGCAGCAATCTTGAATGACCGAAATCGGGCCTTGGTTGCAGAGGTCTTCCCCACTGATGAGGAAAGGACGGTTGGGGAACTCTTTTTCCTTTGCCTTAAGTAGGCAGGCGTTGGCGATACTCTTGAAAATGCCTTTGCAGTTTTTGTGGCTGGTTCCTGCGTAGCCAAGGGAGAGTCCCTTCTCATTACTGTGAATGTCTCCATCAGATTCATCGATGATGATGGGGGGGGCATGGTCCCAGGAGGATAATGTAGCGGCTGTTTCTCCCTCAAGAGCGCTTTGTCGGTGCAAGGGTTGCTCCACAAAAAGAATGCGCTCAAAGAATCGTTTTAAGCGTGGATCACTCTCGAGTCGTTGCCAGTAATCCTTGAAAAGGGCCATGGAATCAAAACGTTCGTTTCCGTCGAGGCTGAACCTCGTGTCCTCGAGAGGCTTAGTTTTAAGCATGCGTTCAATGCGTAAGAGCCGCTCCGCATCCTCCTGCATATCACCTGCGATCTTGATCTTCAGGTGTTTGATTCCGTAATGCGCGATGCAACGCGCAAGGGATTGTGGAAGACCATCCTCCAGTCGCTCCGATGGTTGGATATCCGAATCCAGTATGGGATCAGACAGCCCCACGGTATGACGCACTATGAGGTATTCGAGAGGCTTGGCAGGGATGGTTTCACCCATGCTCGCCAGAGCAAAGGGTTTCCCAAACCAATGGGGATCAAACCCCAGTCCGTGATGGAGCAGGAGCTGGTGGAATGGTTTCCCTTGGTATCGACAATAAGCATCCATGATGGCTCGTTCGATGAGCGAGGTGCCGAATTGAGCTAACAGGGAGGGTATGTTTCTCTCAGCAGCCCACGTGGCTTGACATGTATACAGCTTGCACCAAAAATCAAAGGGTTGATCGGCTTGCAACTCTTTGCTAGCGAGGCAAGCATGTTCGATGACTTCCTGCATTTCGATGATCTCGACCATTGGATCCTTATCAGCTTCTTTGGTGAACCATTTGGGCGGAAGAATGTCAGAAGACCATCCTCTGGTTTTGATGCCATTGATCTGACATTGGAGCTCGATGAACGCCAGGGGGAAGGTGGTCATGGTTGCAATGCCATACTTGAATGGCATGCGGGTTTTCAGTGGTATGGTGCGCAATCGTGCCTGAAGAATGTGCATTGGAGTAGGGTTTTGTTGGTTTTGATCTCCGAAGAAAAACAAGAGGCGTCTGTGCTTTCCAAGTGACTCTAAGTAGAGGAGCCTTGGAGCCCTGTAAAGGCTCTTTGTGATTGGGTGCCTCGGGATTTATTTACTTGCTACAACCTTCTAATTTCTTAACCATCTTCTCCAAGCCCCATGGCAGCCCAAAAGCCCACTCAAGAACCTCCTTTGGACGATGCTGAAGAGACCCACCTTCAGGATGAAGAGGGTGTTTTGGCGGGCGATGACGAAGATCTCAGTCATGCGCTGATGGAGGAAGAAGAGGATACTTCTGGCTTTTCTGAAGAAGAAGATGCATCCGAATTTGAAGATGCTGACGTGCCTCGTTCCACTCCCAAGTCTGAAGTTTCTGAAGGAGAACCTGCGCGCGAGCGTTACGATGGGGACACCGCCTTCAAATTGTATCTTCGCGAAATAGGCCAGGTGGCACTTCTCACACCTGATGAAGAAATCGCTCTTGCTGTGCGGATTCAAAAAGGTGATGGGGAGGCAAGAGATCAGATGATCAAGGCCAACTTGCGCCTGGTGGTCAAAATTGCACACGATTACGAAGGACTGGGACTGCCTCTTTTGGATCTCATCAACGAGGGCAACATCGGCCTCATGAAGGCCGTGGAGCGCTTTGACCCCACCAAGGGAAGCAAGCTCTCCACTTACAGCGCTTGGTGGATCAAACAGGCCATCAAGCGCAGTCTTGCTAATCAATCCAAAACTATCCGCCTTCCTGTCCATTTGGTGGATAAAATTTCCAAGCTCAAGCGTACCGCCTTGAAGTTGCAGGAGGCTTTGGGTCGCGAACCCACCGACGAGGAATTGGGGGAGGAAATGGAAATGGACGCACTGAAGGTTGCTCGGCTCAGGCGTGCCGCCATCCGTCCGGCCTCCTTGGATTCTCCCATTGGGGATGACAACAGCACATTTGCCGAAATTGTCAGTGATGAGAAAGCCGAGAATCCCTACAAGCAACTCGAAGACAAGACGGTCAATGACATGCTCTACGACCTGATCAAAACCTTGCCTCACCGGGAAGCCACCATTCTCGAATATCGATTTGGCCTGGATGGAGGTTCGGAACGAACCTTGGAAGAAGTGGGTGAGCATTTCAACGTCACTCGTGAGCGTGTCCGGCAAATTCAAAATCTGGCACTCTCCAAGCTACGCAAAATGATTGAAAAAATGGAGTCGGTTCAGAAATGACGGATCAGCCAAGAGAGCGAAGCATGTCATCCGATATTGAGCGTCTCCGGGAGGCCATACGCAACGTTCCAGACTTTCCTCAGCCTGGTATTCAATTCAAGGATATCACTCCGCTTCTTGCTGCCCCACAGCTCTTTGAACTATCCGTGGACTTGATGACTGCACCTTATCAGCAAGGTGACATCGATGCGGTGGTGGGGATTGATGCCAGGGGTTTCATATTTGCTGCGGCCGCCGCGAGAAAACTTTCCGCAGGGTTTGTTCCAGTGCGTAAAAAAGGGAAGCTTCCTTACCAGACGATTGAAAAGTCCTACGATCTCGAATACGGCTCCAACACCGTGGCCATGCACGTCGATGCGGTTCCATCAGGAGCAAGTGTTCTTCTTGTCGATGATCTTCTGGCCACCGGCGGCACTGCAGCTGCAGCTCTTCAATTGCTGGGAAGTCTGAAGGCTGACATCAAGGAAGCGGTCTTTCTGATTGAACTGGATTTTCTCGGAGGGCGCAAAGGCCTGGGGGATGTCTCGGCAAGATCCCTGATTCATTATTAAGGGCCCTTCCGAGGTTTTAGATCATGGAAAGCTTTGATCTACGAGTTAGGGATTTCAATCTCGGGTTGACCTTGGTCTCTGGGCAAGTGTTTCACTGGGCGACATCGGATGGATGCCATTGGCATGGAATGCTGGGCAAATACTTCTATCATTTGCATCAGCCAAAGGCTTCCTTGTTGCGAGTGCATACCACCGCAAGCCCCTCTCTGGGGCGTCAGGACCTCAGTCATTACTTCGGATTGGATCAATCCCTGCAAAGAATCCTCAAAAGCTTCCCTAAAGACCCGCTGATGCGAGAAGCTACTCATGCTTACAAGGGGCTGAGGCTGTTGCGGCAAGACCCGTGGGTAACCTTGGCTTCTTTCATCCTTTCATCCACCAAACAGATTATTCAGATCCGACAAACGGTTCAGGAAATCAGTTGTCGATTTGGTTCTCCTCACGCCATGCAGGCGCATCATTCAGCAGCCTGGGCTTTCCCTGATCCTGCGCAGCTGGTTCAAGCGGGTGAATCCCGCTTACGCGCCTGCCGTATGGGATATCGCGCCAAATACTTGTACCAGACGGCATGCCTGATTCAAGAGGGCCAAATCCACCTCGACTCTCTGAGAACAAGCTCTCTGGAGGAAGCACGCGAAGTCCTGATGCAATGCCCTGGAGTAGGCCCAAAGATTGCTGAATGCGTCCTTCTTTTCGGGTATGGCTTTCAGGAGGCATTTCCCATGGATGTCTGGATCAGACGCATCCTTGAGGATTATTATCTCCCTGGTCAGAAAAGTTCTGTGGCTCAAGTGCAGGCTTTCGTTGCGGATTACTTCGGTCCTCACTCTGGCTATGCACAGCAATATCTCTTTGATCATGTGAGGAACTTGCCTTCAGAGGTTTGGCAAGCCATGGTCAAAGCATCGCCCTTTGCCCAAGGATCCTGAAAATGGTCTCATTATCGACTCCACGGTCCTATAGCCAAAAGAAAATCACTGTTGGCGTCTTGGTGCATGCCCCGCCGGAAGATTGCGCTTTCAATCACGCCGTGGCTCATGCTCAGGAGGCCTTGAAAGATGGTAAGCAAACCTATCTTTATCTTCTTCACCATGCAGTCAGAGGAGCCCACCACCCTGCAATGGCCTCCCTGGAAGAGCTGGGTGTCCGATGCTTTGCATGCTCTCTGGCCTTGGAGCAGGAAGACATGGATACACCCGCATGGATCCTTCCAGCGGGTTTGACCCTGTTGTCGGATATTCTTCTCCACTCTGATGAAATCGGTGTTTTCAACCCATCCTGAAACATCCGCTGATCCATCAGTGGATGTATGCGCCCTCCCCGGTCAACCAATTCTGGTTTTATGGAACACTGTCTTCAGTGACCATGCTGGCGCTCAGGAAGGACTTCGATGGGTACGCTACTTTCTCGGGGATGCGCGCTGGTGTGTCTCGGTGGGGATTCTTCTGGAACCTGCAGTGGCGATCGTTCGACTTAGAAAGTGGGCCGATCAAGATCCAACCATGCAAGAGGTGCTCTCTCAGCTACAGGGTAGGGTCTATGCCTGCCGCACGGAGGGTTCAGATGCACAGATTTCGGGCACCGTTCAGACCCTGGATCCAAAGGCTTGGCTGGAGCTTGGAAGAGCACATCGCATCATTCTTGTGTGTGAAGGGAGTCAAAGACCTGCGAGTATCGACCCTCTTTGAGAGAAAGTCTGACGTGACCGCAGATACCGAGATTTGAGGTTTTACTTGGAAGCCTCGGCGAGCCAATTCAGGACATAATCCACTGCCTGATCCCTCGGGATCTTGATGAGGTCTCCTTTGCGAGGCTTGATTTCCACCTCACCCTCCTTGAGGGATCGATCTCCAATACCGATACGCATGGGGAAACCAATCAGTTCAGAATCCTTGAATTTTACCCCGGGACGTTCATCTCGATCATCGAGAATCACATCCACGCCGGCTTCGCTAAGTTGTTGATAAAAACTTTCGGCGCACTGCATGACCTCGCTTTCAGATTTGGAGATCAGAGGAGTGATGCACACGACACACGGTGCCACCGAGACAGGCCAGTAAATGCCCTGGTCGTCGCGGCACTGTTCAATGACCGCCTGAAGGGTTCGCGTGACGCCAATACCGTAACAACCCATGACACAGGGCTGACTTTTTCCTTGTTCATCCAGGTATTGAGCCTGCAGGGCCTCGCTGTATTTCGTGCCCAATTTGAAGACATGACCCACCTCGATGGCGGTCTGGATTTGGAGTGGTTTGCCTGTGATCGGACAGGGCTCTCCAGCCTGAACCGTTCGCAGATCTGCGTAGGATTTGACCAGGATGTCTCTGTCGATGCAGACATGCCTGAGGTGGTAGCCGTCCTTGTTGGCGCCGGTCACCAGATCCTGGCCTCCTTCCAGAAACAAATCGGCGTAAATGGGGATCTCTTCTACACCCACTGCACCAAGGCTGCCCGGGTAGGCCCCGAGCCAACCGTGAATTTCCTTGGGCTCAGCGGGGCGGAACTGGCTCGTCCCTAGAATTCCTGCAACCTTGGATTCATTGAGCTGATCACAACCCAGAACCAGGAAAAGAACGGGTTGATCTTCAACAACATAGACCAGGGTTTTGATTTGTCGGTGAGCCTCCACCTCAAAGGGGGCTTTGCTCAGCTGTTCGATGGTCTTGACCCCTGGGGTTTCGAACGATTCGAACGCGGGCAGGGACTCCGTGCCCTCTTTGGGAATGGAAGCCAAGGGGCTTTTCAAGCCGCTGGTTGCCTTTTCGACGTTGGCGGCATACTCACCGGTTTCAACGTAGACCACATCGTTTTCACCCACCTCAGCCGGGACCATGAACTCATGGGAAAATTTGCCTCCGATGACGCCGGTGTCGGCCTCTACAGGCAGCGCTCGAAGACCACAACGCTCGAAAATGCGCACGTAGGCATCAAACATCGACTGGTAACTCGTCTGCGCTGCCTCATCGGTTGTATCGAAGCTGTAAGCGTCCTTCATGATGAACTCACGAGCACGCATGAGCCCGAACCTGGGTCGAATCTCGTCGCGAAACTTGGTCTGAATTTGGTAGAAGTTTTTAGGTAGCTGTCGGTATGAATTGATTTCACCGGCTGCAAGGGTGGTGACCACCTCCTCATGGGTAGGGCCCAGAACCCATTCCCGTTGGGCCCGATCCTTGGCCTTGAAGAAGACATCGCTGGCCGTCTCGTAGCGTCCGCTTTCCTTCCAAATTTCGGGGGGTTGAAGTGCCGGCATTAGGATTTCCAGCGCACCGGCTCGGTTCATCTCTTCGCGGATGATCTGGCTGATTTTCTGCAATGCTTTCAGGCCCATAGGCAGGAAAGTGTAAAGGCCTCCCGCCAGCTTCCGGATTAAGCCGGCTCGCAACAGCAGTTGATGCGAAGCAATTTCAGCCTCGGCAGGTGTTTCTTTCAGGGTGGGGGCAAAGGATTGTGACCAGCGCATAAATCAGGAGGGAAACCTAATACGTACGTAAGCCGCGGAACAAGGGGCAAATCCTGATTATTTCACCGAGTTAACCAAGGGAGCCATGCCCTGAATCCGAACCTCAAGCTTGTCTCCCGATTGAATGGGGCCTACACCGCTTGGAGTTCCCGTCAATATGACGTCTCCGGGGAGCAAGGTGATGTTGGTGGAGATGAAGCTGACCAGCTCGAAACAATTGAAAATCAGCTGACCAGTCAGCGAGTTTTGCCTCAACTGACCGTTTTGAAAGAGTTGAATGGTCAATTTGTGAGGGTCGATCTTTGTTTCCACATAGGGCCCCAGGGGCGTGAAGGTGTCAAAGGACTTGGCTCGCGCCCATTGGCTCTCTGAGTGTTGAATGGTTCGATCGCTGATATCCTGGGCTGAGGTGTATCCGAAGATGTATCGAGCAGCCGCATTAGGGGTGACATTGCGGACCCGTCTGCCGATGACGATGGCCAGTTCGGCTTCATAGTCGACGCGATTTTTTTCAAAGGGTATCTCAATCTTACCTCCATCGGGAAGCAATGAGGTGGGTGCCTTCAGCCAAAAAAGAGGCGTTTTGGGCAGAGGCTTTCCGGATTCCCTGGCATGATCGGCATAATTCAGGCCGACGGCGATTACCTTGGAAGGGGCCACTGGGGCCAGGGTCTTGATGCCCTTGGGGTTGGTCGGCTGCTTCTGAAACGATGGAGATCCAAAGACGTCTCCTTTGAGTTTGTAAAGCTCGCCATCGACCACCTTTGCGTAAAAGATGTCATCACCCTTTTGGAATCTTCCGATGGCAGCCATTTGATTTCCTTAAAGCGTATTTCAAGCCTATCTGGGCCGCAAGATGAAATTCCCGACACACCAAGTCTCTCCAGAAGTCATGATGTCGGGTCCTGAAAAGCGGATCCAATACGTAACCAACCGGTTTCGAGGATTTTTGCCCTGAGTCCACCATGCCCGGTGAGAGTCTTTTCGGCACCTTCCCCCCAAGCTCGGTTCATCCAGTAACAGGGGCGGCACTCCTCAGTACCTTCGAAAAGAAGGCCTTGCAGACGAAAACGTTTTCCGATCAATCGATTCAAATCAATTCCGGAGGTGATGATGTTGCGGCGAAAGATCTCGGGACTTCCATGGGACCGAGGCAAGGTCTCCTCAAGGCGCTGGTAGACTTCGAGGGCGAAAAAAGTCACTTGCCCCTTGTAGGCCGACTTGTATTCAAAAAAACGATCACCAAAGAGCCCTTTGCCGGCGATGCATTCCGCTTCAGAGGCAGCCACCATGGGAAAGGTGGCGGCATCTTTGCCGTGGCGCCCAAAGTAATTGTGTCCAGCGGCTATATAGATGCCTTCAATTCGGCCGCTTGCGGGGATCTTGGTCTCTTGGGACATGAGTGGGCTAGCAGTTGCCAGGTTTTCTATTCAAAATTGCCTTCAGGGTCGTATGGATAGGATGGCTTGTGCTCAAGGCTCGATGTTCCAGGCTTGCCCGCCTCTCTTGTCCTATTAAGCATTACCACAGTTTGAACATGATGGCATCGTAGAAGGCATCGAGCAAGTGCTGGAAGGCTTTGTGGTCAATGAGTGGGCGATCATCATCGCCATGAGATCGCCATTGGAAGCCTATTCAGCGTCAGCTAGGATTTAGCTTTGGAGCATGTCATGAATGACGTGGCCATGGACGTTGGTGAGCCGACGCTCCAGACCATTGTGATAAAAGGTCAATCGTTCATGATCCAGGCCCATCAGGTGCAGGAGGGTGGCGTTGAAGTCGTAAAGGCTCGTCGGATGTTCTTCGGCTTTGAACCCGAAAGCATCGCTGCGACCGTAACTGTATCCTTTTCGGACGCCTGCCCCTGCCAGAAAACAGGTGAAGGCTTTTGGGTTGTGGTCGCGCCCGGTTCCATTTCCTTGAAGAAAGGGCATGCGCCCAAATTCCGTGCACCATACGACCAGAGTGTCTTCCAGCAGTCCGCGCTGCTTGAGGTCGCGAATCAGGGCAGCCGTAGGCTGGTCCATGATTTCCGCCTGCATGGCGTGGGTTTTTTGAATGTTGGCGTGCGAATCCCAGTTGGTGATCCCGTTGCCGCCGGAAGGATCACTCCCGTTGAAGAGTTGAACCACACGCACCCCTTTTTCCAGCAGGCGCCTGGCGAGGATGCAGTTTCGGGCGTAGTCCCGTTTGAGATCGCTTCCTTGGTCGGTTCCGTAAGCACGGTGAACGTGCGTGGGCTCATTTTCCAGGCCCATCACCTCTGGTATCGAAGTTTGCATGCGACCGGCAAGCTCGTAGCTGGCGATGCGTGCAGCCAGATCGTCATCGCCAGGATAGTTTTTTTGGTAGCCCTCATTCAAGTGCGCCAGCAATTGGCGAGTCAGGCGGTCGTCTTGTTCGGTGTAGCCTGATGGTCGCCCAAGATTCGCTGGCGGGCGTCTGGCGCTGAAGTCGGTTCCTTGAAACGCCGCGGGTAAAAAACCATTGCCAAAGTTGTTTTTCCCTGAGCGCGCCAGTCCTCGAGGATCGTTGATGGCCACAAAGGCGGGCAGTTGCTCATTCTCCGACCCCAGGGCATAGGTCATCCAGGCTCCCGCCGAAGGGAATCCCTCCATGGTCATTCCGGTATGCAGAAAATTTTCACCTTGGGGGTGAGCACTGGTGGTGGTCTGCAGTGAGTGGATAAAACAGCATTCATCCGCCAGCTCTCCAAGATGAGGGAGAAGTTCCGAGATCATTTTCCCGCTCTGACCACGGGGCTTGAAGTCCCAGAAGGGTTTGGCAATGTTTCCACTGGGCCCCTCAAAGGTGACTGAAGGAAGGCCTGGTGGTTTTTCTCCGTGGCGTTGGATGAGGTCGGGCTTGTAGTCGAAGGTGTCGACATGACTCACTGCGCCGGGGCAGAAAATGATCAATACGCGGCGGGCAGGCACCGGGTGATGATGCGCGCGGGCTGCGTAAGGGGCTTTGCTTTTTTGAGAGGTGCTGGAAGCCAGACAACCTTCCCTGAAGAGCAGTTCTGTCAGCCCCATAGCACCTAAGGCTCCGCTACTCTGGAATAAAAATCCTCTGCGATCCAAAAGACGACGACCAAAAGGTGTCAGTGATGTAAAAGATTCCATGATCCAAGGGTTCAGGGGGTTGGCTTCAGATAGCCCGCAAGCTCTTGCTGGAGCCTTCGAACGATATTGGGCATCTCATGTGCTAGGTTGAAACTTTCCTGGGTATCCCTCCCATGGTCATAAAGCTCCGTGAAAAGACCCGGTGCCAAACGGTTGCGAGTATCCCGCCACGATACGAATCGATAACGATCCGTGCGCAGGCTGAAGCCCATGAGGTGTTGTTCAAACAAGTTTCGATCCCATCCCTTCTTCATCTGTTCCATGATCCCTTTTTCCACCTCTTCGATCAGAGGTCCAAAAAACGTTGCTCGCATGCCTTCGGAAAGAGGGTTGGCCGCCCATTCGCGAAGCGCTGGGTTGGGATACTGACTCAGAACAGAGGGTTTCCAGGCTTGGTGAGGGTTCTTGAGCAAGGGAGCAAAGCTGCGTCCCTGACAATGGGTTGGGGTGTGTAGGCCCGCCAACTCGCAGAGGCTGGGATAAAGATCGATGAGTTCCACCAGCGCTTGAGTGGTTTGGCCGCTGATGGGCATGTTAGGTGTCCAGACCAGCAAGGGGACTCGTGTGGCGATTTCATAGTTGGTTGCTTTCCCCCAGATACCCATGTCCCCCAGATGCCAACCATGATCTCCCCAGAGAACAATAATGGTACGCCTCCTTGTTTGTGTGTCCTTGAGAGCCTGCATCATCTTGCCGATTTGCGCGTCGATATAGCTGATGCAAGCGTAGTAGGCGTGGATCAACTTCCGCTGCAGGGAAGGGTCCAAGGGGCCTTGTTTGGGTATCCCTGCCCGCGTGCGCAGCTCAAACGAGGCATGCAAACCCATGGCAGCACCTCCAATGGGTGGTCTTGAGTCTTCGGCCAGGGGGAGGGACGCCGGATCGTAGAGATCCCAGTAGCGCTTGGGAGCGACAAAGTTCAGATGGGGTTTTTGGAAGCCAAGGGCCAGAAAGAGGGGCTGCTCCGGCTTTGATTCCGTATGTTCCTTGAGCGTGGCAATGGCCAGGTCGGTTTGGAATCCGTCAACGTAAGCGTGATCCGGTACATCGGCCGCCTCATAGGCCGGTTCATTGAACAAGCCGCCGGCTAGAGCCTGTCCGTAGCGCGCCACCATTTGCTCCCGATTGGCTCGCCAAAGTTCCTGATTCTCCTTGAGGGCATAGCCGCCCGGAGTGGCCTCCCTTCGGTAGTGAATGCCTTTCCTGTATGGTTTTCGGCTCCAGGACAGGGGCTCGTCGGTCATGCGGCCATGGAAGATTTTTCCACAGTAGACCGTTTCGTAGCCTTGTCGTCTGAAATGCTGAGGTAAGGTGACAATGTCTGGGTGAAGGTCTCTGAAATAGGTGGTGTTTTCAATCACACCCAGACGGTGAGGATAAAGCCCGGTCATCAGGCTGGCACGTGAAGGACTGCAAATGGCCTGCTGACAGTAGGCTCGATTGAATTTTAGGCCGTCGGCAGCGAGTCGATCGATATGGGGACTGTGAACATTTTCTGCCCCATAGCAACCCAGTTCGGGACGCAAGTCATCGATGGCAATGAATAAAATGTTAGGGTGTGTTGGGGAAGGACCGGCACCTTCCAAATCGCTGCATGCCAAACCAAGACTCAGGCTCAAGGTCATGAAGATCTTTTGCCACCCGCAGCGTTGATCAGGAGGATTGGCAGTGCTCATCTCAGAAAGGCAAATTCGTTGGCGTTGATCAAGCTTCGGCAGAGCAGGTGAAGAGATTGCCTCTCGGCCAGTTCCATTCCCAGGCTCAGTTCTTGAGCATCTGGCGGTCGAGCGACAAGGCGTTCGAAACAGCGGATCACGGCCGTGTGGTGATCCATGCCGCCGGTCTCCTTCTGAGCCTGATCGGCAATGGCCCTGGCCTGGTCGACGACGAAGTTGCTATTCATCAAGCTCAGTGCCTGGAGGGGGGTGGTGGAAACAGGTCGCTTCGATCGAATCTGGCCGCAGTCTGGAAAGTCAAAAGCAGTGAATAACTGGTCGTCCACCCGCCGCATGCGCTCTTGATAGATCATGCGCCTCCAGGTTTGGGGGCCATGATTGTCGGTCACTTCCCACTGTGCGTAGGTTTTCTTGATGTTGTGGATGCGGTAGCTGGGTCCTCCCAATCGAGTGTCGAGACGATCGGCCGCCATCAGGATGCTGTCGCGGATCACTTCGGCTTCGAGCCGTCTGGGAGCAAATCGCCACAACCAACGATTGTCTGCATCCAGCTCTATGGCCTCCGGTGATGGGGCACTGGAGCGACTGAAAGCATCACTGGTGGCTATCAAGCGAATCAGCGCCTTGATGGACCATGCGTCACTGTAATCTCTAGGGTGCATGAAATGGTGAGCCAGCCAGTCGAGTAGTGCTGGGTGACTGGGCGGGCTGCCGGCCTTACCAAAATCGCTGGTGGTCGGGACGAGCCCCACACCGAAGAGGTGGTGCCAGACACGATTGACCATGACGCGGGCCAGCAGGGGGTGGTCGGGGTGTGTCATCCATTGGGCAAAGCGCAAGCGCCGGTCGGGGCCGCTGGTCTCCTGGGTCAGCCCAAGGGAGCCATTGAGTATGGCGGGGGCTGCCGGTGCGACCACCTCCCTTGGGTTCTCCGGACTTCCGCGATAAAGGACGCGGGTGGGGGACGGTTCCATCAAACGCCCCACAAAGGCCATGGGAGGACCTTCCGCTTTCAGGGTTTGAATGATAGTCTGCAAGTCCTGGACCTTGGCCTGCATCTTTTCTGGAGGATGGGTGCCATGTGAAAGGAGTGTTTTTGTGTTCCAGATTTCCTTCCAGGCCCCGTCGGGCTGCTGGGCATCGACAGCGAAGGCGTAGGTCGGGAGGTGTGGAGACTGTTCCAGGTAATCGGTATCGTAAAAGGCTTCGCGGTTGGCACTGAGGTTGATCTGGTGCACCCACTGGCGTTCTTCGAAGTGACATACAAGCCATGGCAGGTCCTTGAGATCCTTCTGCTTCTTGGTGCGCCATGCCATCGTGCCAAATATGCCATCCTGAATG
Organism: uncultured Verrucomicrobiota bacterium; assembly: GCA_902560705.1. Taxonomy (GTDB): domain Bacteria; phylum Verrucomicrobiota; class Verrucomicrobiia; order Limisphaerales; family AAA164-E04; genus UBA7971. The sequence goes on along the minus strand of CACEMW010000004.1, from coordinate 47,988 downwards.
ACCTCAATGGGGTTGCGGTTGTCCACCCCTTGCGAAGGAAAGCCGGTGACTTTGGTGCCGTGGCGCTTCAAAGCCAGATTCACCCCAGTTTGCGAAGGCCCCAGGATTTCCAGTTCATCGATGGTGACATTGGGCTTGAGAAATCGCAGTCGAATGGCCTGGGTCTGAATATCCGGAAAATGCCAGGCTCGGTAGGCGGTCCAATCTTCTTCCCAGGCTCCGAGGTCGCGCAAAGGATCACGCGCCTTTTGGAGAGAGTCTTGAAGACCTTGAGCCTTTTGTTGTCGGGCATCCTGTACGGGCCACTCGACCTTGCGGCTTCCAAATTCGATATCCTGGAACACAGCACTCATGGCGTAATAGTCCTTGAGGGTGATGGGATCAAATTTGTGTGTGTGGCATCGCGCGCAATTCATGGTGATCCCCAGAATGGAAGCCCCAATGGTTTGCATGATTTCATCCATGCGATCTGCCCGTGCCTGGCGAATGGCACTGAGCTCTCGTCCCACGGTGGCTGCGGGGACATGCGGGCCGGCCACGAGAAATCCGGTGGCAGCCCCTGCGCCCAGTACATCCCCTGCAATCTGTTCGGTGACGAACTGGTCGTAGGGTTTGTCCTGGTTGAAGGCCTCGATCACATAGTCTCGATACAACCATGCGCCTTTTCGATAGAGATTGGCTTCCGATCCATTGGTTTCCGCCCAGCGGATGACATCGAGCCAATGCTGAGCCCAGCGCTCTCCATAATGCGGCGAGGCAAGTTTTCGGTCGACCCAGTCAGCGACTGTCTTTTTGGCATTCCTTTGGTAGGAGGCTTCAAAAGCCTCGAGCTCCTCAACGGTGGGAGGCAATCCCGTCAATAGAATGGAAAGTCGGCGCAGTAGCTGTGAGGGAGCAGCTCGTGGGTTGGGGGTGATGCCTTTTTTTGAGAGGGCTTGGCCAATGAAGTGATCCACTGGATGGGGAGCTCCATCGAGGAGCCCCTCTGCTGTGATCGGCTGAAAAGCCCAGTGCCTTGCTTGTGAGGGATCCGATCCGCTCTCCTGACTGGGCCAGATGGCACCCTGAAGGACCCAACGATCCAGCAGATCCTTTTCCTTGCGAGTAAGGGGTTCTCCTTCGGGTGGCATCCGCTCTTCTCCATCCATTGAATGGATGCGCTGGTTGAGTGGGCTTGAGGCGGGCTCTCCAGGAACAACCGATGGCAAACCGCTATCGCCTCCCAATAAAAGCCGTGGGCGCTGATCCAGGCGAAGTCCGCCCTTTTGCTTGTCCGGCCCGTGACACTTGTGACAGCGCTTCTGAAGCACGGGCTCAATCTCGCGGATGAAGGAGACCTTGGAAGAAGGTTCTTGTGAGAGGATCAGGGGGCAGAGCAAGAATATCAGCCAAGGCAGGCGGTCTCGCCAGGCAGACACCCGAGGCAGATGTTGTTGCGAACTCGATAACATGAAGTTTCGAGTCGTTTTATCAAGTTGCAGCCCATGATGCAAACGCGCATCAGGCATCGAAGAGCCCATTTGCCCCCGACCCGAACGACCGCAGGTGAGGTTGGCTATCCTCATCTGCCGATCTCCGGGTTTGCCAAATAAGAGGGAAACGTGTAGCTCTTTTTTGCGCGATTTCGCACCAAACGAGGTATCCACAGTAAAAACATGTCCGATCCGACGATTATTTACACCAAAACCGATGAGGCGCCAGCCCTGGCAACCTACTCCCTGCTTCCCATTATCAAGGCATTTGCCCGCCCCTGCGGCGTCCAGGTGGAAACGCGTGATATCTCATTGGCCGGTCGCATTCTTTCCCAATTTCCCGAATACCTCGAGGAATCGCAGCGTGTCGGAGACGCTCTGGCAGAGCTTGGGGCTCTGGCCAAGCAACCGGAGGCCAATATCATTAAATTGCCCAACATCAGCGCTTCCATCCCCCAACTCAAGAAAGCCATCGCTGAACTTCAGGGCAAGGGCTACGCACTGCCCGAATATCCGGAGAATCCTCAGAATGATGAGCAGGCAGCAATCAAGTCCAAATATGACAAAGTCAAAGGGAGTGCCGTCAATCCGGTGCTGCGCGAGGGGAATTCCGATCGTCGAGCTCCCCAGGCCGTGAAGGCCTATGCTCGGAACAATCCTCACAGCATGGGGGCCTGGAGTCCTGATTCGAAAACCTGTGTTGCCACCATGGGGGAAGGGGATTTTCGCTCCAACGAAACCTCCATCACATTGACCGCAGCAACCGAGGCTCGCATCGAGTTCGTTGCCTCTGATGGGTCCGCTCAGACCCTCAAGTCAGCCTTTGCCTTGCAGGAGAGTGAAGTCCTGGATGGTACCTACATGAGTCGTCAGGCATTGGAAGGGTTTCTGCAAAAACAAATCCAACGCGCCAAACAGGAGGGTGTTCTTTTCTCACTGCACATGAAGGCCACTATGATGAAGGTGAGCGATCCGATCATCTTCGGTGCCTGTGTCGAGGTCTTCTTTCAATCACTCATCACCGAGCACCGCGAAGCGCTGAATGCCGCAGGGGTCAACTTTTCCAATGGCCTGGGTGATTTGATCGCGAAGATGGATCAATTGCCTGATGCGACGCGTGAGCAGGTGGAAGTCGCATTGAATCAGGCTTTTGAGGACAGGCCCGATTTGGCCATGGTGAACTCGGATAAGGGGATCACCAACTTGCACGTGCCCAGCGATGTCATCATTGATGCTTCCATGCCCGCCATGATTCGCTCATCTGGGCAGATGTGGAATGCTCAAGGCGAGTTGCAGGACGCCCTGGCAGTGATACCGGACAGTTCCTATGCTGGGGTGTATCAGGCAGCCATCAATCACTGCAAGAAACATGGAGCCTTTGATCCAAGGACCATGGGGACCGTGCCCAATGTGGGGCTCATGGCTCAGAAGGCTGAGGAATACGGATCTCACGATAAGACCTTTCAGGCACCTGCCGAGGGGGTGATCCGTGTGGTCGACGCCGAGGGGAAAGTTCTGATCGAGCATGCCGTCCAAAAGGGAGATATCTGGCGAGGATGCCAAACCAAGGATGCCCCTATTAAGGACTGGGTTCAGCTGGCGGTCAGCCGCGCTCGGGCGACAGGATGGCCGGCGATTTTCTGGTTAGATGCTCAGCGTGCGCACGATGCCCAACTCATTCTGAAAGTGGAGGCTTATCTCCAAGAACAGGATACCGACGGCCTTGACATTCGTATTCTGAGTCCCGTGGAGGCTTCGAAGCTGTCATTGGAGCGCCTGGGACAGGGGGAAAACACCATATCGGTCACCGGTAATGTCCTGCGTGACTACCTGACTGACCTGTTTCCCATTCTGGAAGTGGGAACCAGTGCCAAAATGCTTTCCATTGTGCCTTTGATGAACGGTGGAGGCTTGTTTGAAACCGGGGCAGGGGGGTCCGCTCCCAAACATGTACAACAATTTGAAGCAGAAAATTATCTGCGATGGGATTCTCTCGGCGAGTTTCTTGCCCTTGCCGTTTCGTTAGAGCACCTTTCGGCTTTTTGCCAGAATCCCGCCGCAGCGGTGTTGGGAAAGACATTGGACCTCGCAACCGAAAAACTACTAATCGAAGACAAATCTCCCACGCGTCGTCTGGGGGGGATCGATAATCGAGGAAGCCATTACTACCTGGCTCTGTATTGGGCTGAGGCGCTTGCCGCTCAAGAAGAGGATGCCTCATTGAAAGAGCACTTTGCTCCAATTGCGGAAAAATTGGCCGGTGACGAAGAGACGATTCTCAAAGAGCTTCTTTCCGTGCAAGGAAGTCAGGTCGATGCAGGGGGCTACTACTTGCCAGATGATGCCAAGGCTTCCGTAGCCATGCGTCCGAGTGCCACCTTCAATGGCATCATCGACCCGTCGTAAGGGAGAGAGAATTTTAGGGAAAGGGTATCGGCTGCTTATTGGGCTGAGTCTTGGAATCCAATCCACTCTACTTCCAGATCAAAGGGGCCGTCCTTTTTGTCGTAGATCATGAGGCCCATGGAGAGGATGTCCGCCCCTTCTAGTTTGGGGGCACGTCGGCTGAGGTCCATGCCCCGAAAAGAGGGCTTGAAAGCGGACATGGGTACGACGATCTCCACCCACTTGCCTGCTTGCGTTTCAAAGGGAGCTCGATAGGCGACCTGCATGCCTCGGTAGGTCTCCTTGGTGCGACAACTCAGCAAATAGGTGCGGCCGTCCCCCTTGCAGCGAACACGAAAGGCAGCCACAGCACTCATGTCTCGTCCCAATGGGCGGGAGCGGATGGATGAAAATCCACCGCCATTGGTGTTGGTGCTGCCACGAAAGACCAGTTTTCCTTCCTTGATCGTAAAATCACCAATAGAACGACCTCCCATCACGTTGTCGTTGACAGTCACCCATTGACGGGATGCATCGGGTTGGTCGAAGCGGATCGGGGTGGGTCTTTGCATGATGCCAGATTCGTTTTCGGATCGACTCAGTAAGGGGAAAGTGACCATGGATAGACATATCCAAGCGACGAGACGCGTGCAGCTGGTAGAAATATTCATATCCTTTAATGCCACACCTTGAGGCGATTGCAAGGGGTCGGCTCTTTCTCTGGTATCCCTCGTTATTTTGGCGGGAGGGAAGCCTCCCTACGGAACGCGAGCAATGCCTCAGTGGTTCGAATATAAAAGGTATCCATGTCCATGGCCGGAGTGGCATGAACCGATCCGTTCAAGAATGTCTGATGGGTTACCTGAAAAGGCCCTTTGAGCGGAATGACCGAGAGGATGCCGGATTCCGAGATCGCCAGCAAATGTTGGTCGACTCGGATGGGAGAGGCACTGTATTGACCGGAGGCACCCAGGCGCTCCTGAAAGAGCATCCGCCCGGTGATGGTGTCGACTCCACTGAGCATGCCTCCGGACCTCAACAGATAAAGGCGATCCTCATAAACCACAGGAGAGGGAATTTCCGGGATGCCTCGGTGGAGGCTCCAGGCAAGATGGGTTTGGGTGATGTCTCCCCGGCCGCCCGGCGTGATGGCACACAAATGAGGTCGACCGCTTCCAATCATCATTTCGGACACGAATTCTTCCTTGCTCAAAAACCCGTCCTGATTCTTATCACGCCATTCGAACAAATCTGCCTGACGCTTTTGACGTTGTTCAGGGTCCTTGGGGAGGGGAATGCCGAATCCTGGATGTTCCACCGGAAGTTCCGGGCGGATGGGCAGGGTAAAGAGGTTGGTGATCTCTTCCTTGCTGATACGTCCATCCTGATCCTGATCAAATCTTAGCAGTGAGGACCAAAAAGGCTCCGGATCGATGACCTCATCGCCGGCCCCTCCCTGCCGAGCCGCGGAAAGGAAGAGTCGTCCCTCATCCATGATGGGAACGGCGATGGTTTCGCGGGAAAACCCATTGACATACCAAAGTTCCTTTCCTTCCTGAAGGTCGTAGCCGTAGGCCCTTCCGTTACCCAGAACCACCAGTTCCTCCTTGCCTTCATGTGCCCATAGAGCCGGAGTGGACCATCCGCTTTTTTGGTAGGGACGGGGTGTTTCCCAAAGAATTTCCCCGGTCGCTCCATCAAGGGCCATCAGCTTGGATTGGCTGAGTTGGCTTTCGGGTAATTTCAGGTCATTGTCCAGAACCAGAAAAACTTTTCCATTGGAAGTGATGGGAGAGCTGGACATTCCATAGAGTGACTTCGGAGTGGGGATGGGGCGTTTCCATATTTCGTTGCCCTCATGGTCGTAGCAAAGCAATCCAAAGGAGTCGAAATACACATAGACACGCTGTTCGTCCACACATGGGGTGGAGGCTGCCGGGCTGCTCGCCTTGTGATGAGAGGCCAAGGTGACCTTGGGTGCTTGCTGCTTCCACAATAGACGCCCACTTCTTGTGTCCAGGCAAAGGGTTTGCAAGAGGCCTTTTTCCACACCGGTCAGGAAAAGGCGCTGTTCCCACAGAACCGGGGATGCAAGCCCACTTGGTATGGCCTGGTGCCAGGTAGGGGATTGACCATCGAAGCGGATGGGGGGGCGAGCACCTTCCAGCACACCGGAACCGTTGGGGCCACGGAATTGATTCCACTCTTCGGCTACCGACTGTTGGCAGCTTGCCGAGGAAACCCAAATCAGAAGAAGGCGGCAAAAGAGATTCATGGCGCGTGGCTGAGATGTTGATCGAACCATCGGGCCAGGTCGTTCATATCGAAGAGAATGGTCGCCCAACCATGTCCCTTGCCAGGTTTGGTGATCAGTTTTGCTGTCACACCCTGATTTTGGGCTGCCTCGAGAAACCATTGCGATTGTTCCCAGCGTACGACCTCATCGTCATCCCCATGAATCATCAATACCGGGCAGAGATCAGGGCTGACGTGCTTCAGTGGGGACAGGTCCGTGGCGACAGCCTTCCAGGCGGCTGTATCTCCTTCGGCAATGCCAAAATATTTTCGGAAGGATTCCGGCGGCCCCCCATCTGCCAGACGTTCTTCTATTTTCCCGAGTCGATGCATGTCGGTCACTGGGAAAAAGACCGCCGCGGCATGCACCATCGGATCTCCATCAGGGGTCCACTCCTTGCCGCGCGTGGCCATCATCAGAGCGAGGTGCCCGCCGGCACTCGCACCGGTGACTCCCAAGGACTTGGCTGCAATGCCATAATCGGAGGCATGTTGCCGGATGTGGCGCATGCCTTGGGTCACATCCTCAACGATTTCTGGGATGGTGGCCTTGGGTTGGGATAGATGAGAAAGCGCAAGTAGGGTGTAGCCCCGTTTCAAAAACGCCCGCCCGATGTTCGGTGTGAACGAATCAGGGTTGGATTTCCAGCTTCCACTAACCATGACGACCACTCCCAAACCGTTGGAGCACTTGGGTTGCATGAGCTCATAAGTCAGATCATGCCCCTTTCGCTGTCCGTAGCGAATGGTCTCCCTTCGTTCCAGTTTCGGACTCAGACAACCTGAAGTCACCATGATGAGTCCCAAAAAGCTGATTGCCAGTGTGCTAAAATGTTTGGCCCGCCCTTCTTGTCGCTGAAGAGAGCGATCTCGTCGGAAGTGACTCACGAGGTCAAGGAGGAGCTGAATCAAGGATGCTCTCATGGCAGGGATGTTTTTAAAAAAACCATAAGAACCTAATTTTGACCTATCGACTGCAGGTTGCCAAGCCCCTATCAAGTGGCCTTCCCATTCGGTTGCGTCAACATGGGATGGGGCAACAAGGCGATGACGGCAATGACCACCAGGAGTTCGATCAGGGTCAAGGCCTTGGCCCTCTGGGAGGATGAGGTTGAAGGATGCATGGCGGTGGTGGCTGACGCGCATGGACAAATAACCCTCCTGCCAGGCTCATCCTCCAATCAGCATGCGTAATTGTTGAACTGGAATGCAATGCTTGAAGACCATCTGCAGATTCTTTTGCTGGCCGTCTTCCTCCGAATAGTAGACCGATTCCGTGCTGGTGGCAATCCCAACGACGTGTCCTTTGGTGTTGAGGACGGGTGCCCCGCTGGATCCTCTGCCGAAGTCTGCAGTGATGCTCATCATGGGGACCCGACGGTCGCCTTGTCGGCGGATGAAATAACGCGAAACTCTTCCTTCACTCAGGGTGTAGAAACGTTGTTTGGGATGGCTGATGAGATCCACCTGCGCTCCAATGGGAGCTGCCGCTCCCAAAGAAACGGGCTTGAGTCCTGTGGAGGGGATGCGCAACACCGCGAGATCATTCTCGCGGCTGGCGGCCACCACCTCTTCCACCATGAACAGGCGTCCATCGAAAAGGCGCACCGCCAGGGCCTGATAGGAAGGTTGATTGACGACATGGTAGTTGGTCACCAATAAGTCGTCCGCAATGAGAAAGCCGCTGGCAGGTGCCACATGCCAGCGGGTGCATCGGTTGCATTTGTAAATACCGCCGACTACCGCAATCGATTGCTGAACCTCACTCAAAGGGCTTTGGGTGGGTTTGGAAAGCATCACTTTGGCGGTGGGTTCGGTTTTCAGGGTGGCGATAAGTTGGCTCATCCTGGTTGGTGAGGCTTCATCCATGGCTTCGCTTGCCGCTTGGGTCATCTGCCCCATGATCAAGGTGTCGTCCAGGATGGCCGGTGCCCGATCATCAGAGGGCATGCGAGTTTCTCGGACACCTGGGCTCTGGCAAGCGGTGAAACACAGAAACAGCGATAGAAAGCCATGCAGCAAGCACGTGAATCTTGAAGGTGATGGGTGATGGTGCAATAGTTGGGTCGTCATGAGGTGGATGGAGCGGCTGGGCAGGTGAATGAGGGCTGAGCCTGGATCAAGCCATGAGTTTTTGGATCGAATGGTGAGGCTCCACGCCTGTGAGACGAAAATCCAAACCCTGAAAGTTGAAACTCAGGCGTGTGTGGTCGATCCCCATCAACTCGAGGATGGTGGCCTGCAGGTCATGCACGTGAACCGGGTCTTCGGTGATGTGAAAACCCAGTTCATCGGTTCGACCCAGCGTGATGCCAGGGCGGATGCCTCCGCCCGCCAGCCACATGGTGAAGGCCTGAGGATGGTGATCCCGCCCCTTGCTTCTCCCCAAAGCGGCACTGGCTTCTACCATGGGGGTTCGGCCGAATTCGCCGCCCCAGACCACCAGGGTATCCTTGAGCATGTCCCGTTGCTTGAGGTCGGTGATCAGCGCCGCACTGGCCTGATCGACGGTGCGGGCATTGTTTTTGACATTGCCTTCAACATCCGAATGCGCATCCCAGCCACTGTGGTAGAGCTGAACAAAGCGCGTTCCGCGTTCCACAAGGCGACGTGCCAGCAGGCAGTGGCTGGCGAAATTGGACCGGCCATCCTCGATACCGTAAAGTTTCTTTGTTGTTTGGCTTTCACTGGAGAAATCCATCAACTCAGGAGCCCTTGCCTGCATGCGATAGGCCATTTCATAAGCCTCGATGCGCGTTTTGATTTCCGGATCTCTCAGTTGCTGGTGAGAAAGCTCATTGAGATGACTCAAGGCATCCAGGGTCTGCCTCTGGGCCACCCGATCGATGCCTTTGGGGTTCGAGAGATGCAGGATCGGGTCGTTGCCCTCTCGGAAGGGAACCCCCTGATGTTCGGATGGGAGGAAACCCGATCCCCACATCGAGGCTCCACCGCTGAGGCTTCCCCCGCTCTTGAGAACCACAAAAGCCGGGAGATCATCGGCCTCACTTCCAAGACCATAGCTCAGCCAGGAGCCCATGCTGGCGCGCCCAGGAATGCCACTGCCGGTGGTCATGAACAATTGGGCCGGGGCATGGTTGAAGTGATCGGTATGCAACGATTTGACTACGGCGATGTCGTCGACGATCTGACTCAGGTAGGGCAGTCGGTCGGAAAGTTCAGCTCCTGATTGCCCGTGTTGACTGAAAGGGAACCGTGGGCCTAGCACTGCCGCATCGGGTTGAATGAAAGCATACCGCTGCCCTTGAATCACCGATGGAGGAATGGGCTTGCCTTCCATTTCCTTGAGCTTGGGCTTGTGGTCAAAGAGTTCGAGTTGGCTGGGTGCCCCGGCCATGAAAAGGAAGATGACTCGTTTGGCCTTGATCGGGTGGCGCATGTAGTCGAGCGGGTGGTCGGCAGTGGCTCCCCGCAAGCCCTCTCGGGCCAGGAGAGAGGCCAGGGCCATTTTGCCAATCCCGAGTCCACAATCCTGAAAGAAGTGCCGGCGCGTACGTTCAATGAGAAAGGAAGCATTCATGGTTTGGTGATGGCTTCGTCGAGGTTCATGATCAATCGGGCAAGCAAGACTATTGCGGCCCTTTGGACAGGGGCATCTTGGGATGCTGTGAGATCGCTGGCTTGGAGTTCCCCTGCATGCAGGCGTTCCAACTGCTGCTGGTAGTAGCCCATGAGGGTTGCCTGCTCCTCTTTGGTGGGCGGACGGCTAAGGAATTGTCGAAACAGGATCTCGATGGCACCTTCAGGCTCGGCAGGTACTTGGATCGCTGCGTGGCGAGCCAGCTCGAGAAACATGTCATCATTTAACAGAGAAAGGGCCTGAAGGGGCGTGTTGCTGCGGTCTCGCCTTGCCACGCAATTTTCTCCCGAGGTGCCGTCAAAAGTCATGTAGCTGGCAAAAGGTGCCGTACGCTTGATGAAGGTATACACCGACCGACGGTAGCGATCTTCACCTAAAGAAACCTTCCAGGCGGTATTGCCAAAGGCATGCGCCGTGACACTCAGGGGTTGCGGGGGATATACACCTGGGCCCTGCATCTTGTGTGACAGTCGGCCGCTGGCAGCGAGCATGTGATCGCGGATTAATTCCCCAGAAAGACGAAAGCGCGGACCACGCGCCAGCTGCCGGTTTTCGGGATCACGCTGCAGCTGTTCGGGGCTGGCTTGCGAGGACTGCCGGTAAGTTGCACTGGTGACGATGAGTCGGTGCAGCGATTTGAGGTGACGACCGTTTTCGCGAAACTTCAGAGCCAGCCAGTCCAAGAGCTCGGGGTGATCGGGGCTGGGCGCTTGTGTGCCAAAGTTTCCGCTACTACGAATCAATCCGGCGCCAAAAAAAGACCGCCAGGCGCGATTGATTGTCACGCGGTCACCCATGGGGTTGGCGTCACTTGCCAACCAGCGGGCAAAGCTCAGGCGATCTTTGGGCCCTGGCAATACAGGGTCTCGGAACACTTTGGGCAGTCCGGGCTCGATGAGGTTGCGCGGGCTGAGGTATTCTCCGCGATGTCGCAGATAGGTGGGGCGAGGATTGTCGGCGGGTCGCTCCATCATGACCAGGGAATGATCGGGCCGGGGGAGTTGGTTTCGGATTTTCTCCAGGGCTTTTTGCTGAGTGCTCCACCGAGGGTCGGTTTCCAGAAAAACATCCTTGAGGTAGCTGAGGACCGATGGCTCATCGAGCTTGCCTGTGGCCAGATGTTCCTCCGCCCTTGTGCCATGTGCTTTGGCGATGGGGGTGCCGGTCTCGCTGGTGGCCGAAAGTCGAAAACGCCCCAGGCTCACCACAAAATGCCGCTCAAACAGCATTTCGATGGTAAAGGGGGTCTTTGCAGGAATGGGGTTCTCCAGCGGAAGCACCAGATGGTGTGCCTTGCCATTCTGCTCGGCCGTCGACCAACCTGAGGAACCATCCCCATCCAGGACGTTGTTGGCATCGGCCGATCCTCCTCCTATACTGATCTTTCCGTAGGTGTGGGAGGGCTGGGTGATCGTCATGGGTTCTTCCCCTTTGAAGACTTGGAATTCACTCAAGAAAAAATCCCCTTTCCGCCCCTCATAATAGCATCGGCCAGGTCCTTGTTCTGGCAACCGGGGATCGGGCAACACTTCGAGTCGCAAAGCGGTGATGGGCGCGTCGTTTTCGAATTGAAGGGTGAACACATCACGTTTGGTGACATCCCCTGATGAAAAGATCGAGCCGTCCTCCAGGACCTCTAACTTGGGAAGGTTGGTTTTCATCTCTGTCGGAGTCAGGGTTGTCCATTGCGTTGCGGCTTCTTGGCCTTCCTTGAGCCATGCGGTGAAAGCCGATTCAAAGCCTGAAGTGCCTTCCTGTAGCCGAACACGTTCGGTTTCCAGTGCGCCGTCGATCTGCTTGCGTTGAGTCGCTTGTGATGAGGATTCGAGGATGAGGTCGGGTTCTTCCACATTGTCCAACAGAGCCATCAATCCATAATACTCTTCATGCGTGATGGGGTCGTATTTGTGGGTATGGCATTGGGCGCATCCGGTGGTCAGCCCCATCCAGGCCGTGCCTGTGGTGGCCACTCGATCGACGGCGGCGTAAAAACGAAACTCAAGGGGATCGATGCCACCCTCTTCGTTGAGTTGCGTGTTCCGATGGAAACCGGTTGCAATGCGTTGATCTTGAGTCGCCCCTGGGAGCATGTCCCCGGCGAGTTGTTCGATGGTGAACTGGTCGAAGGGCTTGTCAGCGTTGAGACTGCGAATCACCCAGTCGCGGTAGGGCCACATGCTGCGGGGTCTGTCTTTTTCGTAGCCATTGGTGTCGGCGTAGCGGGCAATATCCAGCCACTCGCGCCCCCATTTCTCCCCGTAGGCAGGGGAGGCCAAAAGGCGATCCACGATTCGAACATAGGCTTCTTGGCTGCTTTTCCCAACAAAGGCTTCTACTTCTTCCGGTGCCGGGGGTAGTCCCGTTAAATCGAGGTAAAGGCGGCGAAGCAGCATGTGGGGAGGTGCTGGCTCAGAGGGCTCAAAGCCGTGCTCGTTCATGGATTGCCAGAGGAAGGCGTCGATCGGGTTTTCCCCCCAACGGGGGCCATGGCTGGGAACAGCGGTTTTTTTGGGGGGAACGAAGGCCCAGTGCCGGTCGTAGGCGGCGCCGGCTTCGATCCATTTGTCCAGCAAGTCGATTTCTTCCGGCGTCAGATTTTGGTTTGATTCGGGAGGGGGCATCACCTCATCCGGATCCGTGGAATGGATACGGTGGTGGAGTTCGCTGTCCATCAACTTACCCGGTAACAAAACATCTGCATCGATGACTGCTTCGCGTCGATCCAGTCGGAGCCCTGCCTTGCGCGCTTCCTCGTCAGGGCCATGACAGGCAAAGCATTTGCCGGCCAGAATGGGACGTATCTCCCGGTTGAAATCAATCGCCTCTGCCGAGGAATGGAGCCAAAAGATCCCGCATAACAGAGCAAGGGTGCCAGAGCGCTTGAGATTTAAGGTCTTGGATGTTGAATCCCTTTTCATCGAAGGTCTTTCTTTATTCATAACCTTGCCACCCATTTGGATCAAATCCTCATTCTCCACAGCTGGGCTTGATGAGCAGGCTCTGGCGGCAAGACGCGTTGAAGTGTCTTCAAAACCCACGCAGATTGTCGCTATACCCTGAATCATTTGGCGTCTTTTGACGTGAAGATGCGTGTCATACCAAGAACCAATAAGTTCTGCTGTCCATCAACCTCGGTTAAAAACAATCACATGTCAGATCCTTTTCCTTTCTCTCCCGACGTGCTCCCTGAGCACTTGCTGCTGCTTGTTCTATTCAACCTACTGCACCTCTTAGTGTGGTTGGCAGCCCTTGTGATCGGTTTTCGCCGTCGTTGGTGGTGGGGGCTCATCCTCCTCATGCCTCTATTTTATCCTTTTGGACTTTTGGTGCTCATTCTCAAGCGAACTCGAAAGATGGGCTGGGTTGTTGCGGCTCATGGTCTTCTGGTTGCTTTATGGGTTGCAGGCGGTGCTTATCTAAAATCAAGGGAATGGCATCAACTCCTCGCAGTCGAGGAGGCACTGCAGGCCCGAGGTAAAGTCTTAGATCCCGCAATGTTGCACAATGCTCCGGAGGTCGTGCCTGAGAACAATGTCTGGGATCACCCGTTGTTGATCACGCTGGCCGAAGCAGGGCAGTCGAATGTCAGTCCAGACGATAATATTTTTGAACACCCACCTTCCAAACCGGATGCTGGGGAGTTGGCGAGGGGGCGAATGGAGGAGGAATATGCATGGATAGCCTTGCCTTGGGGAACTCCTCAAGGTCTTCGATTCGACCAGTTAGAGGAGATGCCAACCTCGGTCTTTAACCCGTTGCAGACTTTTTACAGTTTGGCCTGGGCCCAAAAGTATGAAGAAGACCATCTCCAGGATGAAAGTGAAGTTTCCGAGGAACCTTTCGAGAATCTTGAGTCCCTTTTAAATGCCCTGAAGCCTAATTATGCAGTCAACCAAGATCGCTTCCGGGCCTTTGTGGAGGCAATGAAACGCGAGCAGGATGTTTACCCTTACAACTTTGACAACGGTCCTCATATGATGCTGCCCCATTTGGCAAAACTGAAAGCACTTTCTCAAAGAGCTAGACAAAGACTTTTTTTTGAAGCCTATCGCCGGGATGCAATGAAATCCTTTCAGACGATGCAAGATATGGTCGTGGTGCACCGCACCGGAATGTCGGACATGATGATTTCTCGATTGGTAGAGCTGGCGAATTGGTCATCAGGTCTAGCTTGTCTCGTAGCCGTGCAGAATCAGCATCTCTGGTCGGATGAGCAGTGGCTATGGATGGAACAAATTCTTTCAGAAATCCAATTCGAGGCAAGTATTCCCAAAGTTATGGACATGGAGCGGGCATTTTTGAGTCCATGGCTTAGGGATCTTGCTGACAAGGATATCTTTAGCCTTATTGTTTGGCTCGAAACTCTAGATCGGGGAATAATAAGAAGACCTTTACCGGGGGGGGGGAAGACGTCTTGCGAGGGGAATGGTTGGCGTGTTGGTCAATGCTCATACGCAGGCCTTTTACATCAAGCAACTGCGCCTACTTTACGCCTCTTATGATCAGTTGGAGATGGAAGCGGAAAATATCTTGAATCAATTTAAAGGTCTTCCATGGTCTGATCTGGAGGCTCAATTGCCTAACCACGATGGTCGAGAGTTCGGACTGCTGTCGTCGATGTTGACTCCAGCATTGCGCGTCTACGAGCGATTTTACAAAGGACAGCTGATGGTGGAGATGGCTAAGGCCTCGGTGTCACTAGAGCGCTTTTATCTCAAGCATGGGCGTTACCCTGAACAACTGGAGAATCTCGTGCCCGAATTTTGCGACGTCATGCCGCAGGACCCGATGTCCAGCCAACCCTTTCATTATCGAAGACTGGGGAGCGATGGGTTTGAGTTGTATTCGGTGGGTTGGAACGGCAAGGACGAGGGTGGTTTTCCTGGGCTTATTCCAGTTCATTGGCGTGATCGGTCCTGGAACTATGAAGATGAACCCGATGACGTCCTTTGGCGCGTCGAGGGGCGCGAGGAAACTTTTCCCGTCGTGCTGAGGGAACCCGAAGATGATGAAGACGAATCATCTATGATGGTGGATATGGAAATGATGAAGCGGTATGGGCTGTTGCCTGAAGGTTTCGATGATTGGGAAGAGAATAATCTTGAAGAGGAGAAGTGATTTCAACTATCTCTTCGCCGTCAGGCCAGGCAGCGGTTGATGCAGTTTGCTCAATCCAGGCCATGAAGTGAACAACTCTATGAGCGAGGCGGAAAAGGGCCTTGTTTCAAGTGGCAAGCGGATCTATTTTGTTGAAGTGGTGTGTCACATCGGTGAATGCCTACAGCGCAACGGATGATGAACTCAGTGGATTTTTGATCATGTCTTGGATGCGATATGGTATCTTGTGTTTGCTGGTTAGCCTAGGCTCACTCAGCGCGGCAACCCATGTGTCCGCGTTGAACGAGCTCAAGCTTGAAGGGGCTCGTGACTCTCTACTTAGGCTTCGGACGAGGGAGTCATTGGCAAACCAGCGCCCGAAGCCGAAGCTCCAATCCTTTGATCAGGCTATTGCCCCCATTCTTAAACAGCACTGCGTGCCTTGTCATGGTCCTGAAAAAACCAAGGCACGCCTCCGTATCGATCAGCTCGATCCGAACCTGCACGAAGGCTCAGATGTGGATTGGTGGGTAGAGGTGCGAGCGGTCCTTGGCAACGGCGAGATGCCCCCTCCGGAAGAATCGGCCTTGACGCAGGGCGATCGCGCACAGGTCATGGAATGGCTTTCCGGTGAGATTCGAACTGCCTCGATGCTTCGGCGTTCCGATCAGAATCCATCCTCCTTCAGGCGCATGACCGCCTATGAATACAATTACGCCCTGCAGGACCTTCTGGGGCTACCTTGGCAATTTGGCCGAGATTTGCCTCCTGAGGCCCGCTCAGAGGATGGTTTCAAAAATAGCGTGGAGCATTTGCACATGTCGGTGAGCCAACTGGAAAGCTACCGTCAACTGGCTCGCCAGGCTCTCAAGCGTGCCACCGCTTTGGGGACCAGGCCACCGACTCTTTACTGGGGGGTCTCCATGCAACAGGCTAGTCGAACCCTTTGGAAAGAGCAGGAAGAGGCCCTTGAGAAACTAAGAGAAGCCCATCAGGACGATCCGCAGGCTCTTGAGCAAAAGCTCGAACAAAAGTTGACTGAATTGAAGGCGTCTCACGTTGGGGTTTACTACTACAACCGCTCCAGTGAAAGAACTGCCCGTCATACTTGGAGTTACGGAGGCGCCAAATACGCCTTTGCTCCAACCGAGAATCCGCCGGAACTTCCCGAGGTTTCGGATACAGTCGCCATCCTGCCCCCTGGGGGGCATCACAAACTGGTGGTGGAGCTGGGAGACCAACTCCCCGATGAGGGGCTGATGCGGGTGCGGGTGCGGGCTTCCAGAACCTCGCAGGAAGAGGCGACCATCCCCAGTCTGCAGCTTCATTTTGGCTGGCAGGCCAGCAATGAAGGACGTGCCTTGATGCGCGTCAGTGAGCGCGATCTTCCCGTCGACGCCCCGCCTGAGGCTCCAGAGTTTTACCAATGGGATATTCCACTGGGCGACATTTATCCTCGTAACAATGTGCGCAAGATCTCTCCCATGGGAGGCACGCCCAGCCCGTCTGAACACATTCGCCTGGTCAATAGCTCGGTGTCTCAGGGCGATATTCAGATCGATTACGTGGAAATCATCGCTCCTTACCAAGCCGAGTGGCCACCAGCTTCGCACCAGCGCGTTTTTTTCGACAGCGACGAGTTCAAGGAGGAAGCCGTCTACGTCAGGCATTTGCTGGAGCACTGGATGCCGAAGATGTGGCGGCGGGCGATTTCCGATGCAGAGCTGGATCGCAAGCTTGCCTTGTATGAAGCGGTTCGACCCACGACTTCTGGGCTGGAAGAGGCAGTGGTCGAAGTGCTGGCGACTGTTCTGTCCTCTCCCAACTTTCTGTATTTGAGCGCGCAAACAGTCCCCACCAAGGAGCCGAATGGCTATTTGGTGGCTCATCGGCTGACCCACGAGGCGTTGGCTACACGACTTGCCATGTTTCTGTGGAGTAGTCTGCCGGATCAACCGTTGCTTGAGTTGGCTCAGCAAGGGGAGCTCAGTTCATCAGAGGTCCTTGTGACGCAGATCGAGCGCATGCTGGCTGATCCAAGATCTCACCGGCTTGCAGAACGCTTTGTTCCTCAATGGTTGGGCATGGAGTTGTTGGATTTCCTCAAACCCAATGCCGTGATGGATCAGGCGCTCAAGGAAGCAATGCAGAAAGAACCTGTCCTGTTCTTTGACCAAAGCCTTCGATCCAATGCCAGCCTGCTCGACTTCATCCACGCCGATCACACCCTGGTCAACGAGCGTCTCGCCCGGCATTACGGGATACCTGATGTGCATGGAAATGATTTTCGCCCAGTGGCGCTCAAGGGTGATTCAAAGCGAGGAGGCATCCTGACCCAAGCCGGTTTTCTGGCTATGAATGCCAGTGGGGAAGATTCACATCCCCTTAAACGCGGGATCTGGATGCTGAAAAACCTGTTGAATGATCCGCCTCCGCCTCCGCCCCCTACGGTTCCTGAAATTGATCTGGCCGATCCGGAGATCGCCCGCATGACCCTCAAGGAGCGTCTGGCCGATCATCGCAATCAAGAGGCCTGCATGTCCTGTCACGCAAAGATTGATCCGTGGGGTATTGCCTTTGAAAACTTTGACGCCTTTGGGCGATGGCGCGATGACATCGAAGGCAAACCGGTGGATGCCACCAGCCATCTATTCAACGACCAGCCTCTGGAGGGCATGGACGGTCTCAAGCGCTTCCTGTTAAAGGAGCGTCAAGATCAGTTTGTGCTGGCGATGACCTACAAGTTATGCGTCTATGCCCTAGGTCGACCCTTGCACTTTTCCGATCATGCAGCCGTCGAAGCGATCGCCTCTCAAGTCCGTCAGCAAGGAGACGGGCTGGCCTCGCTGATCCAGCTGATTGGAACCAGTGAACTCTTTTTATCACCATGAACGCCTCCTTTCATATTCCCTGGAACCGCTTGGATCGCCGTCGATTTCTTCGCGGCACTGGCTGGGCATTGGCCCTTCCACTTTTTGAATCCTTCTCTGGAGTGAAAACCTTGGGGCAGGGCAACGCCCAGCCACCCCGGAGGCTGGCCTGTTTTTACTTCCCGGATGGGGTGCCCATGCCGCGCCCCGATGATCCAGCCCATCAAGACTGGGCCTGGTTCCCTCACGGGCAGGGCAGGGACTACGCCTTGACCCAGTGCATGAAGCCCCTGGAAGCCCTCCGTGAGGACTTCACCATTCTTTCCGGGCTGTCGCATACAGCCGGTCGCAACGTGCATGGCCACAACAACGCCGATATGTTCCTGACTGGAGCGGCGACGGGCACGGGGGATATGGACTACCAGAACACGCTCTCCTTGGATCAACTCTACGCCGAGAAGGTGGGTGACCAAACCCGGCACGCCTCACTGGTCCTGTCGACGGAAGGCGGCACGGGGACGGCACGGGGGGCACACACCCTGTCCTTCAATCGGCAGGGGCGAGCCATTCCTGCGGAGAATCGCCCTAAGCGCATCTTTGACGGGCTCTTTGTCAAGAACAGTGCGCAGGCGGCCCAGCAACTGGCCCACAGCCAGAGCGCTCTGGATGACCTGCTGGAAGACGCCCGGCAGCTCAGGTCAAGGCTCCCATCAGGTGACCAGGCCCGTCTGGAAGAATACTTGCAGTCGGTGCGTGAAGCAGAGCTTCGGGTGCAGAAGGCCAGGCAGTGGATGAACACCCCCTTGCCTTCAGTCCAAAGGGATCACCTCGATCTGGAAGTTTCTCCTGATCAACCAAGAGCCTATCTACGGAATATGTTCGAGTTGATTTCTCTGGCCTTTCAGACCGATTCGACGCGTGTGGCGACTTATCAAATTGGACGTGAGAACGGGGTGGGGATCAGTGATCGACTCTCACAGGCGATCGGTTTTCCTGCCGCCCACCAGCTCTCCCATGAAACCAAGCAGCCCGATGGCTGGAAGAATTTCGCCCTCTACTGCCAATTTCTGCATGAAGAGCTGGCCCGCTTCATTCAACGGCTGAAAAACACGCCTGAGCCCGGAGGGCAGGGGGCCCTGCTGGATCACAGTCTGGTGCTTTTTGGATCCGCCTCCAGCGCCTTCCACCTTTCACGCAACTATCCTCTAATTCTAGCGGGGGGCCAAAGTCTGGGTGTGTCCCATGGATATTACCTCAATCATGCCGGTGCCAAAGCCTACCGAGGCGGATGGAAACCCGGAGACAAGGAACCCTGGACTCAAAAAGCCCAGCAGGAGGATGTGCCTCTCTCCAACCTTTTCGTCTCCATGCTGCATCGCCTGGGCGTGGAAACCGACGCCTTTGCCGACAGCACCGGGGCTCTGGGCGGGGTTTAGGGTCGACGAAACAGTGGCCCGAGATATCATTTTTGTAAACTTAGTAAGTAAGGTTGCCTTTGAATCTTTTATTATAAACGATCGACGATGAAGCAGTTGTAATTAAAGAATCATGTGTAGCAAATTAATTTTGTTTTTGGATTAAATCTTCAGCTTCAGATATTAGTAGGTCCACAAAAAGTACATCGTGCCAGCCGCCATGGCTCTTATCTATATTGTTGTAGATTTCTTTCGCACTGTCTAAGGTTTGCTTTGACTCCAAAATGTTCCCCATCTTAAGTTCCACGAGAGCGCGTATGGCTACATTAAGGCCCCGAACCAAAAGATTGTTACCACTCATGGCATCCATGGATTTATCCAACCATCTTGAGGCTTCGGTTAACTTGTTTAGCCTAAGACTAGCCAGTCCCATTGTACACCTGTTCCATGCCACCAAACCCGAGGAATCAGAGCCCTCCCTTTCTTCGTTTGCGACCAAAGCATAGTCATAGGCTTTATGGTAAAGATTATCCGGCACTTTTAATATTAAAGCAGCTTTCGCGCATCGTTCACCAATTATATCATCTGGAACTGGCAATGCCTTGAACATCGTTTCGCAGTATTGCTTTTGGATCTCTGCGTCTCCAATTACTCCCAACACTGCAGCTCCTTTCATCCAACGAATCGTCGCCCATCCATCATTACTTGGGTTCTCTGCTTCCAAGTTTGTAAAGAGTTCTATTTTATCAAGGCAGTCGCTTATGTCTCCTTTTTTAGCTTTTATTAAGCCTAGTAATAATTGGGAATCTTTATGGTTAGGGCTGATCTCGGTTGCTGCTTCCATCGCAACATTTGCAGAAACTAAATTTCCACTTGTGTAATAAGCCCAAGCCTTCTGTCGCAATGAAGTTAATAGCATTTTGAAATCGAGACCGTCTCGATGGATGATATTCAGCGCTTTGCGGACATCATCAACTGATAATTCTTGGCTGCTCACCAAAGACAAAATTGCTTTTTCCTCACTAGCTTTCGCTCTCTTCATGGCCGAGAATGCCATTATCGTGCTCAGGATTGCGATTCCCATAGCTATTGTGAGCCCGGCAATTAGGCGTTTCAGTTTAATGGCAGCCCGTCGTTCAGATTCGGCCTTTTCCCTTTCTGCCTCAGCCAGTGCTTTCGCCTGTGCTAGTTCACGTTTGCGGGCTTCTTCCTTTTCCCTGGCCTCCCGTTGAGCTTCTGTCTGAGAGGCTTCCAGAAACGCCATGGCCTCCGGGAAACCTGGGTAATACCGGTCCGCCCAGGTCTGGTTGGGTTGGTTTTCTTGCCGCCATGCCAGGGCAATCCCCAGATCCGGGTCGCGATACAAGCCAGCCTTGTCATCTGCGTAGAGACTGGCAGTGTCGGCCAGTCGGCGGTAGATTTTGGCAGATTGGGCCTCATTATCGACCCAGTCTTTCAACGTTTTCCACACCCGCATCAGGCTTTCATGGGAGATATCGATGATGGTTTTCAGTGTGATCTCTGCCTCTCCGGCTGGCATGAGAAAGGTGCATCCTGTCCTCCGGAAGGCATCGACGACCGATCGCAGGTGCACTTCTTCCCCTCCGCAGATCTCTTGCAATTCCTTCAACGCCATGGGCCGACGTATGCCTCGGTTAGCATCAACCTTTTCGGTTAGCGACTTGAATAACTTTTGTGCAATGCGCTGGTGCTCTGGATCCGGTAGGTCTCCATATACCTCATCAGCATGTCGACTGAGGGCCTCATTCATCCCTCCGGTGGCATGGTAGTGCTCCAGGTCGAGATCTCCCGTTTCATGATGCGCGGCGAACAGGTCCCAAGTACGCATGAGGGCGTGTTGGAGAATGGGGAGCTGATCGGGATCGTCTCCGATATCATTGAGCAGGCGCAAGAGCAGACGATCCGTCATGCTGCCTCCCGCGACTTTGACCGGCCCCAGGATGGCTTCCTTACGTTGATCCCGATTCAGGCGTGGGATGAGAAACTCGCCCTCATTGACGGTGTCTGCCAACCGTGGAAATTGACTGCACTCTCCCAGGAAATCGGACCGCATCGTGATAATGACATAGAGTGGTAAATCGCTTTGCGCACTGGCCTCCAGCAGCAGGTTGACAAAAAAGGCTGCCTGCTCGTCAGTGGCATCCTCGCTACGTCGAAATCGAAAGATTTCCTCAAATTGATCGACGACTAGAAGAAAGTTGGTCCCTTGAGAAAGATCGCTCTGGCGAATGGCTTCGACCAGTCCCAGCCCACTGCGGGTCAAAGTAGCTCTTACTTGAGCGGCGATGTCTTCTTCATCAGGATCATATAAGTCAGCATCGACCATGCTCTGCGCCAAATTGGTCAAGGGATCTCCGCCGGGGCGCATGATGGTCGTTTCCCAGCTGGAACCGGCACCGGACATGGTTCCACTGAGTAACTCAGGGAGCAGGCCGGCACGTACCAGGGAGGACTTTCCGCTGCCTGAGGTTCCGACCACTGCCACGAAACGATTTTTCCTCAGCCGAGTGGTCAGTTCGGTGGTTTGTTCATCGCGGCCAAAGAAGTGCGGGTTGTCGTCGAATTCAAAAGGTCGCAGGCCTGGGAATGGATTGTGAGCTTGAGCTGGCATGGTCGAAAGAAAATGAGTTTAACAAATTAGGACTTGAGGGTGGAAACGAAGGAATCCAGGAGCGAGGGTTCAAAGGCCTCACTTTCCTGGACAACCACTTCCGCTGAGTGGGTGCGGTAACGCTGCTTGCGCCGATCCATGGGAGGAGCCAAATACACGGTTTGTGCCTTGAAAGGGCTTTCCTTGCCATACCCCGGTGCCTTCATCAGATTCATCAGTTTCATGTCGACCCACGATCGGTCGGCCTGTCCGTAATAGATCAGGACGGCGTCGCAGTGGATCATCTTTTCAATGTGGGCTCGCTTGATGTCAGCCTCCTCACCATCGAACGTAGGCAACATGACCTCCAAACCTTGGTCGAAAAGGTAATCTTCAAGAGGGGCAACAACCTCGTCATCCTTCATATCGTAGATCAGATAAACGGCAGAGTTGCCACTTGCCTCAATGTCGGAGCTTGTCAGGCTTGAGAGTGTTTTCGATTTGGGTTTGGGCTTGAGCTTTTCCACCACATAGTCTCGAAAATGATCGAGGGAATCTTCCAACAAATCGGCACCGGTATGGGCACGTGGGTCTTCCCTTAATTCGGTAATAAATTGGCGCTGGCGGTCATCATCGGTCAAGACGGCTTGCGGCATCCAGATGAAACGATGAAATTCGGGATGGTTCTCAATGCGTTCCGTGGCTAGATCATTCTGTAATTTTGCGATGGAGTGCGCGCTGTCTTCAGGGATCATACCATACTTCTGACCCACCATGTGAATGGAGCAGTCGGACTGCCTCAACAGGTTACCAATGGCTTCCATTAATTCCTGACCCGCGTTGGGGAGGGGGCGGTCAGGCAATACACGGTGACCGCGATCGGTCAGTTCTCGGAGAAGTTTTTCCCGTCCCGTTTGAATGTCGGAGGTCACCGCCGCCAGATAGACCGTCTTACCTGTTTTGGCCAGAGGCTCGGTCTGTGGAGTGCTCGAGGAACCACCCTCCATGTGCTTGAGAATATCGGCGATTTCAGAAGCAAGGTCATAGATACGCGAATAGTAATTCTGCTTGGCCTTCACCCCAAATGCCTCGTCGAATTCGACAATACGACCGGACTCGGGGTCCTGCTCAAAAAAATCAAACCCCAAGATAGCTTCAAAAATCTTGGGGAGATGCTCTGCTGCCTGGTCGTTATCAAAGGGCGTCTTGACCACCTTGATAAGCCGTGATTTTTCTCCCACACGGATTCCGGACTCATTTTCGGCTGCTTCATAAAATTCGTTCAGCTCGCGATTGCACCATTCCGACTTGATGTAGCGGGGGCTGAGGACGGAGATCATGACCTTGGCCTTCTTGAATTCGCTGACGATCTTGTCGTCGTAGACGTCAGTGCCTGAGAGTTTTTCATCGCGCCATATTTTGGCGGGTTCACCCATGAGCTGGCCCAATTTAACACGCAAGACCCGATGAAATTTGGTGATCCAACCCTTTTGGTCTTCATCCAGGACTTGATCGTCCATGTGAGCGTAACTGATGAATATATCGTTCATGCGGATTCGGGGAGAGTTGAGTATTCCTGGTTATATTAATGTGATCTGCCAGAAAGACGTATCTTTCAAAAGTTAGAAGAACCGTTTTGCCTTTTCAAAACTAAAAATTGTATTCAAAAGAAAGTTTTATTAAGGGTATACAACTTGTTTCAGCGTTGTTTCCTGACATAGCTTTTAGATGAACCTTTAGGATTGCGAATGGCTCTCTTCTCACAGTAATTGCAATAGGTTTTGGTGATCCTGTTTCCGGCTCCATAAGTGATTTTCAGACGGCATTCTTCCTCTTGAAGAGAACGATCGCAATGGGTGCAATAGGCATAATCCTTCCAACGCTGCATGTGAAACACACGCATCTCGTCTTCCCATACCGCCAAAAAAAGGTAGCTGTGCCAGAGGGGTAGCGGTTCCACATGAACTTTTTCACAAAAAAAAGACTTTTTCATGGCGGATCTGATGGAGATAATTCATCGCTAGGTTGTGCTTTTGTTTTCATGAATGATCTATTCATCAGTTACGCTCATATCGACAATCTCTCGATCTCTGATGATGAGAAAGGTTGGATTACGGAGTTTCACCGTATTTTGGAAAATCGCCTTGCTCAGCTTATGGGGGAGCAGCCACGCGTGTGGCGTGATCAGAAACTCACCGGCAATGATATTTTCGACCAGAAAATTCTTAGTCAGTTTGACCATACCAAACTCATGGTTTCCATTCTCAGCCCCCGCTACATCAAGTCTGAGTGGTGCGTGAAGGAAATCACCCAATTTTACCAAAGCGCGGAAGTAAACGGGGGTGTCGCCTTTGATGGGAAGTCCCGCATTCTCAAGGTCGTTAAGACGCCCTATGATGCCGAAGAACTTCAGCCAGAACTGCAGAAAATTTTCGGCAGTGTTCTTGGGTTCAATTTCTACGATTTCGACGAAAATGGCAAAATTGTGGAATATAACGAAGCCTTCGGAAAGGAAGCCAAGCAGAATTACTTCAGCCGGATCTATGATCTCGCATACGAAATCTGCGAGATTTTAAAGAAATCGCGAGCAGGTAGCACTCCCCCTTCAAATCCTGAGGCGCTGAGAGTTTCTCTCGGCAAGACCGTCTACCTGGCTACTGTTTCAGGGGATCGAAGTGCTGATCGTGACAACATTGCGCGAGATCTTCGTGAACGTGGGTACATGATTCTCCCGGACAGCCATCTTCCATTGAATGCTCTTGAGGTCAAAGAACAAGTGCGGGAGTATCTCAAACACGCGGATGTGGCCATTCATTTACTGGGTGCAAACTATGGTATGATCCCTGAGGCTGGGTCGGAGTCTATCATAGAGACCCAGTTGAGTCTTGCAGCAGATGAGTCAGCCAATCGCGGCCTTGAACGACTGATCTGGCTACCGTCAGGTTTGGAGGCAAAGGAAGAACGGCAAGCCAAGTTCATTGAAGGCTTGCGTGTGAATCCTGCTACCTACGAGAAAACGGACTTTGTTGAAGGGACATTCGAAATATTTAAGGGCTTGGTCATCGATCACTTTACTGAAGAAAAGAACAAGGTCGATAAGGGGTTGAATCATGGTGCTGATGCAGGCCCGCCGACGGTCTACTTGATGGCACCACCAGATGACGAGGATAAGATCGAAGCCATCGAGGATTACCTTTTTGATCAAGGGTTGGAGGTCGTAATCCCCTTATTCAGTGGAAGCGAAACAGAGGTTTCTGAGGCCCACATAGAAAACCTCCGCATTTGTGATGGGGTCCTTATTTATTTTGGTTCTGCCACACGACAGTGGGTAAATATGAAACTCAATAACCTCATCAAAGCCTCTGGGTTTGGGCGGTCCAAACCCATCACAGCTACTTCGATTCTTGTGGCTCCTCCTGAAAGTAGACACAAAGAGAGGTTTCGTTCTCATTTGGCTGACATCATTCAAATTCCCGGCAATGACTTCAGCGCCCTCGAACCATTCGTCACCCAAATCAAGCAATAATCCATCAATACCATGTTTGACGGTAATCCATTCCCCGGTCTGCGCCCATTTCAATTCGATGAGAATTTTCTTTTCTTTGGCCGGGAAGAACAAGTTTCACAATTGTTGCAGCGTTTGGGTAATACTCGTTTTCTAGCCGTAGTGGGTGCTTCAGGGAGTGGGAAATCCTCTCTTGTTCGGGCGGGGTTGCTGCCCGAACTCCATGGAGGGACCATGACCAGCACCTCCATTGCCTGGGAGCTTGCCATCATGCGGCCAGGTGGAGACCCTTTGACCAATTTGGCCGATTCCCTGGTTGAATCGGGTTTATTCGGTGATGAGAATGAGGAGAATGTTTTGCAAACCCGCGCAACGTTAAGTCGGAGTGGCCTTGGTTTGATTGAAGCGTATCGTCAATCAGCCATAGAAAAAGGTGCCAATCTACTGCTTTTGGTGGATCAGTTTGAGGAGATTTTCCGATTCCGTCAAAGTGGCAGCAAGGCGAGCCAAGAAGCGGCCCATTTTATTCAGCTTTTGCTGGAAACTACCCGTCAATCTGAAGTGCCCATCTTCATCATTCTCACGATGCGATCCGACTTTTTGGGAGATTGCGCGGAGTTCAAGGGCTTGGCTGAGGCGGTCAACGAGGGGGAATACCTCATACCAAGGCTTAATCGCAAACAACGGGCGCGAGCCATCGAAGGCCCGGTCAAAGTTGGGGGTGGCGAAATATCGCCTCGTCTAAAGCAACAATTGCTCAACGATATCGGGGATGATCCAGATCAGCTCCCCATATTGCAGCATGCACTGATGCGTATGTGGGATTATTGGGAAGGGCACACGGATAAATCAGTGCCCATGGACCTTGAGCACTACGATGCCATTGGGCGTATGGCTGAAGCTCTTTCGCGACATGCGGATGAAGTTTACCAAGCGCTTCCGCATGATCAACACCGCCTGCTATGCATGAAGTTGTTCAAGGCAATCACCGAAAAACAAGCTGATGGGCGTGGGATTCGGCGACCACTGCCCTTTGGGGAGATAGAGGAGATTACCGGGCATGAGCGTGAAAAAATGCTTACCGTCATTGATGCTTATCGACCTACCGGGCGAACCTTTATCATGCCGGGTGAAACGGTCAAAATTAATGACCATGTCATCATTGACATATCGCATGAAAGTTTGATGCGCGTATGGGTCCGGCTCAAGCAGTGGGTCAATGAGGAAGCAGACTCAGCACGCATTTACATTCGTCTATGTGAAACAGCTGAACTTCATAGTTTAGGGGAGGCTGGTTTTTATCGGGATCCAGACCTGAAAATTGCCCTTTCCTGGAGGGAAAAGAACAAACCCAATGGAAACTGGGGGGCACGAATCAATGATTCGTTCGACTTGGCAATGCGGTTTCTTGATGAGTCCAAGCAAGACTTTGAGGCCGAGCAGCGAGCCAAGGAGGAGGCGCGCAAGCGAGAATTGGAACAGGCCAGAGCCTTGGCAAATGCGGAAAAACAGAGAGCGGAAATCCAAAAAAGATCGGCAAAAAGAAATAAAGTATTTGCCCTAGTGCTTTTTGTTTTGGCCTGCGTTGCTGTTTTTATGGCTTTTGAAGCCGACACAGCCAAGAAACAGGCCCAAAATAATCTCAGTTATTCCGTTGCTGAAAGTGCCGATAAGATGTCAATGGAGCGACTCCCGCAGAAGGCGCTCGCTTACATGGCTGCAGAAAGTGGTAAGAATCCTAACATCGATTACTTTTCCCAAAAATTAAAATCAACTTTAGACCATAGCCCTTTTCTGAATTATGGAGGCAAAATTTTTGAATTGGGTTCTGAGGCTAAAGTAAGGTGGTTTCTTGGATCACAATGTTCTCCTGATTTGACTTATTACGCAGCAGCGCATGATGAAACCGATAATTCATTCTTCAAGATAGTGGATACGGAAAACCGGCAAACAGTTTTCGAGAGCGAAAAATACAAGCAAATTGAAGGGCTGAGGTTCAGCAGTGATTCTAAGTTTTTGATCGTTGCAGCCATCGATCTAAATGGCTCGAACGTGGCTGACATTATAGGTTTGGAAGCCTTTGATGGTATAATGCGCATTGAAGTTGATAATTTTATTACTGGTTTCGCGGTAACAAAGGGGTTGATATGCGTCGGCACCAACATGGGGGAGGTGCTTATATTCGATTTCAACAATAAAATCTTAAAGAAATATAAGCTTGATAGTCGCGTGGCCGATATAAGGATCAGCTCTGACGGTAGCAATATTGCAATAGTAGAAAATGAGGAGGGCTCCTATTTCAAGTTATATCAAATTAATGTCTACAGTCTGGAAATTAAGAATATTTACGCTACACCCGACGGTGATATGAGGAATCATGTTTACTGTAAATATTCTCCTGACAGTAAGTATCTAGTATCCTACGGGGGAAGCCCTATCCAAGGTGCTTTGGAAGTTTTTGACGCAAAAATGGGTACGCTTTTGTGGGAGGAATCACGTGCTCATTTTCGTATTGTTGTGGACGCAAGCATCAGCCCTGACAGTAGGCTACTGGCCACTCCGTCTATTGACCAGACAGTTAGAATTTGGGATTTAAAGTCAGGGAAAGAGACCATTCAGCCTCTCACACACGATGGAGGCCCATGGCACTCAGTTTTCAGCCCAGACATGATGAAGTTAGTAAGCGCAACCGATCACAATGATTTGTGGGTTTGGGACTTGAATAATGGTAAATTGCTTAATAGCCCTACAAACATAGGGTCTGACCCTGGAGCAATATCATTTTCTAGGGACGGTAAGCGTATCCGAGTTTTGAACAAAGAAGGTAAGATTTTTGAGTTTGAAACGGAAAGCCCAAATATTGAACCCATCCTACTCACGCATGATAATCAAATACTCGATTTTGATTTGAGTCCGGATGGCCAAAAATTAGTATCCGTGTCCAAGGATGGAGAAATTAAGTTGTGGGCATTGTCTGATATTCGTCTCATCAGCAAAGTTAAACTCTCCGATGAAGCCAGAGTCTCTATGTTTGTAGATGAAGGAAAAAAATTGTTTGTCGCAGAAGGAAAGGGCCTTGGGAACTTTCGGAAGTGGCATGTTTACGATTCTGATAATCTCGAAGTATTATTTGAGGGGGATCTTCCAGATTTTACCAATGTGATTAAAATGTCACCTGATTCACAGCATATAGCGTTCGTGAATAGATATACTTTCAACTTCACGGTTTTAAAGTTACGCGGAAACAAGTATGAAAAATCCTTCGAGTCCTCTTCTCACAAGGGTATGATAATTAATTTAGAATTTAGCTTTGATGATGACCATATACTTACAGCTTGCCAAGATGGTCGTGCGCGAATTTTCGATGTTCGCTCTAAGGCTTTGAAATACGACCCTCTGAAGTATGGGTTCTTTTTTAAATCTCCGATCTGCTTTTCGCCTGACGGCAAAATGTTTGCAACTTCAACTGGGATAGGCACTGATGCACTTAAGCCAATGGTGTGGGACGTAGAAACTGGCGAATTGCTCCATGAGCTTTCCCACTTTAGTGGGGTTATGGATATGATCTTTACTCCTGACAGTAAATATCTAATCACCGGTTCCAGGGACAAAACCACCAAAATATGGGACACAAAGAGCGGGGAAAACGTAAAAACACTAAATGTCGATGATTGGGCTATAGGAGTCGGTATTGATCCTCACGATCCAGATCAGATTTATACATTTAGTCGGGATCGCGCTATTTACGCATTTAGTCTTTCTACAGGTAGATATGTTGATGGCCCCTTTCAGCAGCCTCTAATTGGTGACTTCTTTTATTCGAAAATAAAATCCAATCCAAACTTTGCCTATTTGGCGAACATCTATGCCGAAAACTCTATTTCTTTGTGGCCGATAGGGAGCAAGTTTTCGATAGCTAATAGTGATCGAGATACTATGGAAAAATATGCAATATCGACTTCCCGTGTTTATCAAGATCAAAGTAATGCATTAAAAATATTGCAACAAGATGATCGAGTTTCGAGCGACTCTTTTGTGTTTGAAAGCGAGGAGCTGGATGAATGGTTTAGGTGGCGGCAAAAAGGATACCTTACCCAAATCCACCCCGGAAGTGACTTGAGCAAAGATTGGTATTTGGATTTTCTTGTCACACAAAACACCAAAGATGCGCTTGAGCAGGCTTTGGTTCTCAGGCCATCGGACCCGTTCATCGTTCAAAAATACGCTGCCAAGCTTGATAACTTGTCTAAGGTTGATCCAGAAGGAGCCGCGAAATTAAATGAGAGGGCGGCTTGGTATCTCGATCAACTGGAGGCAGTCGATTCCCAAGAGAACTAACTCGATTGACTGAGACCGCGCTTCTATCGGTGTTCACCTTTGGTGTGTGTTTATAGTTGGCTGGTAAAGTGGGGTTTATTACGCGACTGCTTAACCGCTTACACTGCCATCGGAATTATGTAATTTACAATCAAGGGGTTTCTGTTAACGATCCTTTTTTCCCAAACTCTGTCCGCTCCCATGGGCCATTTCCTACTGAAACTCATCCTCTTGACTATCTTCTTATTTGGTCTTCCCGAATTTGCAGAGGCGAAGGTTCGCTTTCCTCCAAAGCCCTCGGGTGACTCTTTCATTTCGGATGAAGCAAGTCTTCTTTCGGCCGATTCAGCGTCTGAGCTTGAGGTGCGACTTACAGAGGTGCTCAAAGAGAGAGCTATTCCCATCATTGTTGTGGGTATTGGTAGTCAGCACGACTACGGGGCTGGCAGCATGTCCATCGAGACCTATGCACGCATTCTCTACGATGAGTGGGGGATTGGTCATCAACGCGTCACTGTCAGGGGTGCGGGGGTTGGGAGGTCAGAGGATATTGATTGGAATAAGGGTATCCTTTTGTTGGTCGCGGTGGATGATCGTAAAGCTCGTATTGAATTGGGTGCCGGGTTTGGTAGGGCAAAAGATTCTCTCTGTGCCTCGATCATGAGCGAGCACATCATTCCATTTTTCAAAGCGGGCGATTACGAAGGGGGAATTCTGGCTGGGACGCGCGCCTTGGCGCAAATGGCTCTGGGAGAGACCGTAACGGCTCCACCCAGGCCTTCGTGGCATTATGCACTGATGGTTTTGCTACCCATCCTGGCCGGCTTCACCTTCGTGTCGCTTATCCGACGTGGTAGTTCTGGTTGGGCTTGGCTATTTTGGACGGCCGTCTTTTCCATTCTTGGATGGCTATTTTACGTCATCCTCACGTCTTCTGGTGACAGTGATGGATTTGGTGGTGGTAGTTTTGGTGGTGGATTTTCTGGTGGCGGTGGTGCGACTGGTTCCTGGTAAGAGCATGAAAAATATCGATACTTTTTTTGACGACAGTGATAAGAGACGCATTCGAGAGGCCGTTTCTGAAGCTGAAACTTACACCTCTGCAGAAATCGTCCCTGTGCTTACAGAGAGCAGTGGTCAATATAATCGTGCGGAGGATCTTGCAGGCTTCGTTTTGTCCATTGGGCTGCTCAGTGTTTGCTGGTTTAATTTTCAGGACGTTTTAGAGGACGGCTCATGGCATACCCAGCGTGGTCCGAGCCTCCAGCTAGGATTGTCTGAGATTCTTTTGATACTTATTTTGGGATTTGTCGGTGGATCCTTTCTCGCAAGTCGTGTCTGGTGGATCCGGCGTCTTTTCTGTTCCCAAAGGGAAATGGAATCCTGCCTCAGAGAACGAGCAATTCAGGCTTTTCAAATCCATCGGGTTGGAAGAACCCAAGGTGCCACAGGCGTCATAATCTTTATTTCGTCATTCGAGCGCATGGTGTTCGTCATGGGCGATGCCGATATCAATAAGCATTTTAAGAATGAAGATTTTGTGGAGGTAAAGAATGCCATCATTGATGGCTTTAGGGCAAACCAGTTTGGAGACGGTCTGGTGGAAGGCATTCGCCTTTGTGGTCAAAAACTTCGCCAACATTACCCATTAAAGCCAAGTGATGAAAACGAACTTTCCAATGACTTGATTCTCTGGAAGCAAAATCTCTAGAGGTGTTCTGGAGCTCCAGAATCTCAGGTTTCCCTCTCAGTAATTCCTCTGGAGTCGGGCTTTTGGAAAGCTAAATTCTGGCATGGAGCCTTTACCATGGGGTTGATGCTCATATAGTCAGCCCTGCGTAGGGATATCCATTCGTGGTACCTTACGAGTGCCCAATTCTGGCGGTTTTAAGCCTGCTCCCCCGTGCTGCTTAAAGCTTCTCAAGGCCTGGATCGATTTTCGTCCTGAGAGAGTTCGTAGGTGAGGAGGTAGTTTTCCTTCCGCACCCATTTCGCACTGCCATCGCACATCTGAAAGTTGGTACCAGCTTCGCCATGATTGTCGTTGGGGTCGGGATAATTGTTGCGGGCTCCGTCTCCCTGGCCGTCACCATCGAAAATCAAATAAATGTCCGAGGGCCCCACGACTCTGCCTTTCAAGCCCAGGGCAGACCCCTTGTGCACCCAATTGAGGACCGATCGCTCGGTTTTGCGGGTCTTGAAGTTCATGAAGGCATTAATCTCGTAGCTCACTCCACGCAAGTCAGCCTCACGCGTTCGACTGCTGCGCATGCGTTTGTAGGGTGCTTGCCGGAGTAAGTCGGCCAAGACTGTTTTGCCACGAATCCTGACCGTGTTGGTGCCAATGAAATTCTGGGTGGAAGGGCAGACGAAAACCGACTGTGCATTGGCGCTTGGAATGTAGGTCGGGTGCAGCCAGGACAAATCGTCGCTTCCATCGTCCGGAGTGCCCGAGAGCCATCCCTTGTCGTTGTCCTGCCCATACATCATCGAACCCAATCCCATTTGCTTGAGGTTGTTGAGACAACTGATCCGTCGAACTTTTTCCTTGGCTTTGGAGAGGGCAGGCAGAAGCATGCCGGCCAGAATGGCGATTATGGCAATCACTACCAAGAGTTCAATCAGGGTGAAGGCCTCGTTACGGCGAAACAGTTTCGGTTTCATGAGTTTCAGTTTAGGTTTGATTCTGGTGGGCAAAATATTTGCACTCAAGCCTTCATTTCATTGATTTGTTTGGTGGCAATGCCAATCGAGCGGTCGAGGGGGATGCCCGCGCAGGAAAGCAGGGTCGTAAGCAGATCCCCTTGATTTCCATGGATATCCGTAAGAAAATGTCCCGTTTTGATAGAGCCCCCACCTTTGCCTGCTATGATGAAAGGAAGGTTTTCGCGTTTGTGCTTGTCACCGTCTTCGAGCCCCGAACCCCACATCATGATGCAGTTGTCGAGCAAGGTGCCTTCACCTTCTTTCAGCGTGCTCATCTTCCTTACCATATAAGCGTATTGGTCGACGTTGAATTGATTGATGGCTGCCACCTTACGAATCTTTTCCTGATCGCTGCCATAGTGGGTTTGCGAGTGGTGCTGATTGGAGAACCCAAGTTCAGGGTAAGAGGCCCCATTGGGTCGCGATCCCACATAGGTGCTCACCCGAGTGGTATCGGTCTGGAAGGCGAGGACGGTGAGATCGCACATGACCTTCATGTAATCACTGCGTTTGTCTCCCTCAGGGATTTTCACTTCAATGGGCGCTGAATCGGTGGCGTGGCGTCTGGATGGGCGGACTCCGTTTTTCTCCAGAGCCGCTTCCTGTTGGCGACTTTCGATGGCCGCAATGCGGCGTTCTACCGAGCGCACACTGTCCAAGTATTCGTCGAGCTTTTCCTGATCCCCCCGGGCCAGGGTGCGACGCAGGTCACGAGCACCCTCGAGAACTCGGTCCAGCATCTTACGGTCCAGAGGGTTGGTCTGGGAGGTTTTAGCGTCTTTACCGCGTTTTCCGAAAAGCCGGTTCAAGACGTTGCGGGGATCGGTCTCAGCGGGCACAGGTTGTGTGGGAGATCTAAAACTGCAGTGATTGTAGTAGCCTTCATGCAGACCTTCCTGATTCTCCTTCCAAGTCTGCGGCATAGTGGCCAGCTCAAGCGAGGGGAGCAAGGTTTGAGCACCCACATAATTGGCCATGATCTGATCTGCCGAAATGGAAATGTTGATGCGATCGCGCGAGTCGGCGTCGGGCAACCTCCCGGTCAGCCAGGTCGATAACTCAAGGGCATGTGGGGCACCGTTGAAAGGCGCAATCGGAACACCCGAGATACCTTTCATCATTAGGCACTGATCGATGACGGGTTGCAGCGACTGAATGATGGGTGGGGGTGCATTCAGGAAAGTTTCCTGATTGGACGGCCAGAATTGATCCATGATGACGCCGTGCGGCATGTACATGAAGGCGAGCCTTACGGGTGGTTTGGCGAGTGTGGCAGCAGAGGCAAATGAATCCATCAGCGGCAGTGCGAGAGTGACGCCGACGCCCCGTAGGAAACTGCGGCGGTCGAGGGCATGTAAGGCTTCTGTGGTGTTCATGATGTTATGTGGTTAGGGGAGACTATAGTATTTTTTCGACGGCTCGATGAGTGAAAAGATAACTGGTGATGACCTCTGTGAGGATGGTCTGTGCGCGGTAGTCGTCTTCAGCAATCCTTGCCATTAGTTGGTCAATGACGACTTCGTCATAACCTTCCAGATGTCGGCCAAGGGCATAGGCCATGAATCGTTCGGTCAGGTTCCGAGCCAATTCGGGCTCCCGTGTTTTCAGGAGATTTTTCAATTCGGCCGGGGAGGAGAAGGTCTCACCAGAGGGCAGTTCCCCAGCTGAATCGATGGGGGTTCCTTCATGATTCTCCTCGCGCCATCGTCCGATGGCGTCAAAGTTTTCCAAGCCAAAGCCGATGGGGTCTAGCACCCTGTGGCAAGTGGCGCAAGTGGGATCGGAGGTGTGGGCTTCTGTTCTCTGTCGAAGCGTCAGGCCTTTTACATCCGGGTGTTCTTTATCCTTGAGCTCGGGAATATCTGGCGGTGGTGGTGGGATGCGTTCCCCAAGCACCTGTTCGAGCACCCAGACCCCCCGACGAACGGGGCTGGTCCGGTTAGGAAATGAAGTGGCTGCCAGCGTGGCCGACATGCCAAGGATGCCGCCTCGGTTGGGGTTATCGAGTTGGATACGCCGCATCCTTGGCCCGCGGATATGTTTTTTGATCCCATACAGGTTGGCGAGTGGTTCATTGACATAAGTGTAATCACAGTCAATGAAACGGATGACTCGATGGTTTTTTTGAACGATGTTTTCGAAAAGCAATCGAGGCTCATCCGTCATGGCTTCCCTCATTTGCACTGTCATCTGAGGAAAGAGCTCTGGGTCAAAAACCTGGCGTCTCAAATCAGTTACCCTCAACCACTGAGCGCCGAACCCGTCAAACAAAGCCCTAGCGCGAGGGTGCTTGAGGAGTCTCTTTATCTGAGCTCGAAGAATTTTGGGATGGTGGAGCTTCCCTTGGTCGGCAAGGGTTGACAATTTTGTGTCTGGCGGAGATGCCCAGAGCAAATACGATAACCGGGAGGCCAGTTGATGATCGTCTAGGGGTACAATCTCCTGCTCCGCTGAAATCTCCGTGGAAGGCGTGATAAAAAGAAACTGCGGAGAAATCAGAACCGCCTTGAGCATCATGGCAAGCGATGCCGTGTAATCCAGGCCTTCGGTTTGAGCCAGGCCAAACACATCCATGAGAACGTCCAGCTCCGTTTTGGTGGGAGGGCGCCGATACGCATCCCTAGCCAGGTTGCGCGCCACCTCCCGAGCTGCATATTGATACTCCTCCTCCTTACGGGTTTTTTTGCCAAACAGGCGCCTCTGGACGTCTGTCGCTCTTTTGCCCTCGGGTGCCACCACCTGCTCCACAACCCTGTTGGCAAGATCGAGGAACAATTCAGATTGCATGGGGGAGATGGAATTCAGGTAGCCCTCGCCAAGGACCTCCTCCGGGAGGGGGGCTGCAATGGACGGATCGACACCATACAGATCGCGCAAGGTGTTGCCATATTCGGTGGTGGACAGGCGACGAATCACAAAGGGGCCTGGATTTACAGGGCTCAGATACTTGAGTTGATCAATCCACTCAATGAATTGAAGCCGTTCTTCTTTGCTGGGTTGTTTGGCGGCATCTTCGGGTGGCATGTCATGAACCTTGACATTGGCCACCGCCTTTTTCCAATGAAGGAAGGCAACGCCACGCCCGGGTGCCTTCAGATCAACCTCAAGATTGACATTTGCCTTAGCCCTTCCCCCTCCGTGGCAACGCGTGCAGTATTGCTTGACGAAAGGTTCCACGTTTTCCTTGAAGGTCTTTTTGGCCTCCAGTCTGAGGTCCTCTTCGCTCTCGCCCTTTCCCCCCAAAACCAGCGAGCAATATAGAGCACAGGTCAAGGCGGCAACCCTGAGGAGGCGCATCCTTTGACTGCGTGAAGAAAGCATACGTTTGATAATAGCAGAATGGGGATAAAAATTAAATGAAAAGAATAGCGTAATAATGGCCTCTTTTGGAAAAGAAATCGAATCTTTGGAACTACCACGGGCAGTAGCGGTCCTTTTGAACCCTCTAGATGTGTGCCGTGCTGAGACGCTTTTTTGTAAAATAACATTACTTGGGAACGGGTGCCTATGCCAGTCAGTGGAAATGAGAACTTTGCATGAGTGGAAAAATCCAGCAAAAGTAGATGTGGGGAAGGTAAGGCTCTCCTTGAGGGTGGGCCATAAAACACAATCTCCGATTGAGCCCCCTAGTTTTTGAGGATTCAATGGAAAACAGAAATCATATTTTCGTTTGTTAAATATCTTTGTAACTTGAGTCTAATATGTCTGCGTGGAAAAAGTGGGGCCCTTATTTGAGCGAGCGTCAGTGGGGAACGGTTCGAGAGGATTATAGTGCCAACGGGAAGGCATGGGATTATTTGAGCCATGACATGGCGCGCAGTCGCTCTTACAGGTGGGGTGAGGATGGAATTGCAGGATTCAGCGATGATCAGCAACTACTGTGCCTAGGAGTTGGTTTGTGGAATGGTCGAGACCCGATACTCAAGGAACGTCTATTCGGGCTAACGGGCTCAGAGGGGAACCATAGCGAAGACGTCAAAGAGGCTTATTACTATCTTGATGCCACACCCAATCACGACTATCTCAAGATGCTCTACAAATACCCGCAAGCTCCCTTTCCTTACCAAGAGCTTTTGGAGAAAAACCGTTCCGGGAAACAGAGTCCGGAATATGAATTGATAGACACAGGTGTTTTCAGTGAGGGTCGATATTTTGATGTATTTATCGAATATGGTCGTCCTTCACCAGCAGATCTTTTGATCGAAGTCACCGTCGTCAATCATGGGCCAGAACCTGCTAAACTTGATTTCCTTCAACAAGTATGGTTCCGAAACATTTGGTCTTGGGGCAAAAAAGGACCGAAGAAACCCGTGATACAACAAACCGATGGTGCGTGCGTTGGCTTGCATCATGATGGGCTCGGAGATCTTTTTTTTCATTCTATCGACCCAGATGAGATACTTTTTACTGAAAATGAGTCGCGGCCACCAATCCCACTGCAGCGACACACTCAAGGTTATTGGAAGGACGCTTTTCATGACTACCTAATTCAAGGTAACCGCAAGGCAGTGAACCCGAATCAGCGTGGCAGTAAATCCGCCATATTGCATCGGCTTAAGCTTCAGCCCTCTGAGATTAAAAAACTCAAATTTCGAATGGTACCGAAGCTGCTGTCCAGTCCATTTGAGGCATTTGATAAAACATTTTCTGAGATAAGGAGTTCAGCAGATCGCTTTTATGCAAAGCTTCAGGCAGATATCACCAGCGCCGAGGATCGCACCATCCAGCGACAGGCCTTTGCTGGGCTGATCTGGTCGAAACAATATTATTATTTCGATGTCGAGGATTGGTTGGATGGCGACCTAGGGATGCCCCCGCCACCTTCTTCACGGCGTCATGGGCGTAATCATGAGTGGCTCCATTTAAAAAATGCAGATATTATTTCAATGCCAGACAAGTGGGAATACCCCTGGTATGCAGCCTGGGATCTAGCCTTCCATTGTATTCCATTCGCACTTATTGACGCTGAATTTGCCAAGGAACAGATGTTATTGGTTTTGAAAGATCATTATCTTCATCCCAATGGTCAAATACCTGCCTACGAATGGGCTTTTGGGGATGTCAACCCTCCAGTGCACGCCTGGGGTGTTTGGAGAATCTATCAAATTGATCGTAAACGTAACGGTTTTGAAGACCGCAAATTTCTTGAACAGGCTTTCCACAAGCTGCTTTTAAATTTCACTTGGTGGGTGAATCGTAAAGATTCGGACAATAGAAATATTTTTCAAGGAGGCTTCTTGGGCCTCGATAATGTAGGTGTTTTTGACAGGAGTGAGCCTATTTCAGGAGGAGGGCAGCTGGATCAGGCAGATGGCACGGCTTGGATGGCCATGTATTCACTCAACATGATGCGTATTGCACTTGAACTTGCGTTGCACAACCCCGTTTACCAGGAAATCGCCATCAAGTTTCTCAACCATTTCCTCGCCATAGCAAAGGCGATGACCAATATCGGTGAAACGGGTATTGGTCTGTGGGACGAAAAAGATCAATTTTTCTATGACCTTTTGCATTTTCCCCACGAAAAGCCGATCCCTCTTCGAGTCCGGTCAATGGTTGGCCTGATTCCTATTTTTGCAGTTGAAGTAATTGAACCCGAATTGCTCAAGAGATTACCAAGATTCAAGGAATATCTTGATTGGGTTTTAAAAAATAGACCGGAATTGGCATCCCTTGTTTCCCGTTGGAACGAGCCAGGTAGAGGGCATCGTCATTTGTTTTCCCTTTTGCGAGAAGACCGGCTTAGATCTCTTCTTCGGCGAATGATGGATGAAGAGGAGTTTCTTTCCCCTTATGGGATTCGCTCCATGTCAAAGGCTCATGAAAAAGATCCGTTCATTTTAAAATGCAATGGAAGAACCAAATACTGCAATGGTCATTCCCAAGTAGATTATCAACCTGCTGAATCCAATACGTATATGTTTGGTGGAAATTCGAATTGGCGCGGTCCGATCTGGTTTCCGGTAAACTTTTTGCTTATCGAATCTCTGCAACGATTCCATCATTATTACGGTAGCGAATTCAAACTGGAATCGCCGACAAACTCTGCCCAAAGGATGACGCTTGAAGCGATATCCGAAGATATTACAGGTCGTTTAGGGGACTTGTTCCGAAAGAACTCCAATGGCATTCGCCCAATCTACCTCCATCATCCGAAGCTTCAATCGGACGACAAGTTCAATGACTATATCTGGTTTTATGAGTATTTTCACGGGGATAATGGCCGAGGTGTGGGTGCTTGCCATCAGACAGGTTGGACTGCGCTCATCGCCAAATTGCTTCAGCCGAGGGTTAAAGAAAATTGAAGTCACCGATGGCGGGCTCAATTGCCAAAGTGTGGCCGCTGGTAACTTCGTTGATGTAGATAATGGCCATCATCAGCCAAAATCCTTGGTTCATTTTTATCACCTGCTTACAAATGTCGCAGGCTTTGGACATATCAGATTATGACCATAGAACACCGAATTCCGCCACAAAAAAACCACCAGCTTAACCAGAGCAAGTGGGGCGCCCTACCAGACGAACCAAGTCCAGCGGAGTCTTAGTGTCAGTTGTATCCAACCCTCGAAACAATAAGTTGCTGGCACTACCTGAGGTAACACGAGGAAAGCTGGTGAATTCTGCCCCAAAAAACGCCCCTGAGTAGTGATACTTTCGAGCATTCTGTATTCCTGCCGCGTCGTGTCACTTAGTTGTAACCAAAACGATCGTCTTCCTAGCGCCTATTCCATTAATTAAAATGAGAACTTTGAATTAATGGAAAAATTCAGCAAAAAGTAGAGGTGGGGTGGGTTTGATGATACTTTGTAGAAT
Organism: uncultured Verrucomicrobiota bacterium; assembly: GCA_902560705.1. Lineage (GTDB taxonomy): Bacteria > Verrucomicrobiota > Verrucomicrobiia > Limisphaerales > AAA164-E04 > UBA7971. The sequence goes on along the minus strand of CACEMW010000004.1, from coordinate 8,901 downwards.
CTCGAGAGCTTTAATAGGGACAAGCACAGAAACTTAACGGAAAATTAAATATTATTTATCAGAGTGCTCTTGAGTTCTTAGAAGCTCCTGAGCTACCATATCTAAGCTTTTTATGTGCAAATTCGATTGGCCACTAAAATTAAGCCTTATAAGTGATTCGTCTGCCAGGGAATTTATCGAGAACTGTAGTCCGTGGCAATTAAGGCAAACGCTGCGAATCATTTTCTCGTTTGGTCTTAATGTATTGTTTTGGTTGTGATCAACTTTAATTGAAGTTTCCCCGAATTGGGTTACTTTTACTCGAGGCATATGGCATGTCGCACAACTTACTCCAGTGCCACTTGATTCGATTCCCCTTAATTCATTCAACCACGTAGAATAATGGGGCGAGTTCAAATATGAATTAGAATGTTCATCGTTATGGCATTTTAAACATGCATCAACTGCTGCTCTTTTAGTTTCGAATCGGTGGCTTGAATGGCAGGATGTGCAATTTAAATCTTCATGGTGCGATTCAGTTTTCATAGCTAACCTGGCCAACTTGGGTTTCATATGGCTTAGACCTAGAGCTAGTCGCATTCCATGTTTTCCTTCCTTAAAACCCTGTGACTCATATTCGTGACACTGTGCACAAGTATCAATGGAAACTTGATTATCCCAGTGTGCGCTCTCCACTTCATCGTCAACGGAGCTATGGCAATGTCTACAATTGATCAATTTTTCTGCATGTATGGAATTTTGCCACTCATTTAACAATTCTCGAGTCACTGGCACATTTGAAGGCATATTAGCTTCAATTTGTGTGAGTTGGATAGTCGAATCTATGCTATTGTTCTCTGTGCTATCACGCTCTGGAACCTTACCGTTCGCTTTAAAATCTGGCTCATTTAAATGTGATGTTAAGAATGATTCGTATAGTGAAGAGTTATCGTGATAATTGTGACATCCTGCTGTCGCACATGTTTCGAATCCTAGCCCTACATGAGTTGGCCGGTCTTCTGCTATTTCCTGATGACAAAAAGAGCAATAGTCGTTGGGTAATGTAAGTCCCATGTCATTAGTATTTTCGGGTTGATGCTCACGATGGCAGCTAACACATTTCCGCGCATCAATTTTCTCCAACCGGTCCGCATTACGTGGATCCAGGAATTTAACTATAGGGTGCGAATCATCAACCCGTTTAAGCTCATTTTCGTGACAATCCAAACAAGCCTGTTGCATGGTTTCTTCCGACTCTCCGTGGCAGGAATCGCACTGAAGTTCTATTTGGTGGTGCCCATGAGTCATAGGCCCAGGGGTAAGAAGCTGCTGGTTGTGTTTTAAAAAAAACAAACCTCCGATAGTACAAACTAGAAATATAGTCCCAAGAAATATCGATGAAAAATAAGAGCTTAAGACATACATTAATATTGATACACTGAGTATAAATGAATAAAAAGCAAAACGGGGTAGGGCCAAAAAAATAAAATATGTGATCGAATAAGCCAATGTCTAATTCGATTTTGAGCGAAAGAAGAATTATCAAGTTTTGTGCTATAATTAACAGCTGCCAATGCACCTAGTGTGTTAAGTGCCAAAAAGTTTGTGGCTAATAAAAAATTTAAGTTGTATCCCCATGATAATCCTGTGTGGAAGAAAAGAACAATAATAGCTAAAAAACCGGATAAAACATGAAATGTTTTCCATATAGCTAATTTACCGATTCGCAACCAGTTAAGCCTTTTCCTCAGGGAATAGAGAAGTGAGAAAAACGATATGCCAGCTACTGTAAAGCCGGTAATCTGTTTAATTACAGAGTCGGTCCACAATTTTGAAAACTGAAATTTCAAGGAATCAACAGTGTGAGGCGCGCTTATTTGCCAAGGGATCCAATACAAGACACACAGAATCAAAGCACAAAATGCCAAGTATTTAAAAGTTTTTCCCGAAGCGAAAATGCTATTTTCTGCTTTTTCATTATTATCTAAATCAGCGTGAATCAAACCTAACAGTTGTAATCTACACGATCCACATTTGCTCCCTGCACCTGAGGAGTGCTTAATCTTTTGAAGGTTGTCGCGTCCTTGTTTAATTTCCTCCCTAACGGTCCCGCAATCGATATGACAACAATTGCATATAATAGAATCGTTTGACCAAGTGGCCGCTTCCCCGAAATCATCCAACACTTTTAGTTCACCAGTAGTGCTAAAAACCTTTTTTTGACGGTTTGGAATTTTAACATTTTCATCAACAGCAAATCTTAAGGCAGTTGAATTTGTCCAATTTCCAATAATTGTAGATCCAATTAAAATTCCCCGTTGAACAACCAAGGAGCGAAACGTCGAACCATTCTTATAAGTTAAATGGTCAGCATTACCAAGATTGTCTCCGTAAATGGAAATATCAACTCCGGACAGATTGAGCGTTATATTCTTACCTTTTGGTTCATATTTTTCGGTAGACCCGCACAGATTTGAGGCCAATATATCGGCTTGGTGATAAGCCGGTTGAACAAAACCAAAACTTCTATGTTTCAGGGAAATACAATCACCTATTGCAAAAATATCTTTTTGACTTGTTTGAAGGTGTTGATCTACTAAGATACCACCGTTAGGGGAAACCTCGATACCACTTAATTTTGCTAATTGACCTGCTGGTCTATGACCTGTTGCTAAGACGACAACATTAGCTCTAAATTTTTTATTATTATTGAAAACTAAATTTAAGTAACCTTCGGCTTGGTGGATATTTTTTAATTGTGATTTAAGAATTACTTTAATCCCGCTGGATTCAAGGTATTTCAATAAGGCAAATCCCGACTCTTCATTAAGATTACGGCACAAAGGCGTGTTAGCCATTTCAAATACTGTCACATTACGACTCCTGCTGTGAATCGCACCGGCAGCTTCTAGGCCTAGTAAACCTCCGCCAATGATTGCAACTTCCTTTGCTAGTTTACATGCAATTCTTATTCTTTTTAGGTCAGCCCATGTGCGGTATGTGAAAACATTTTCTAATGCAGCTCCGGAGATTAACTGAGTCGAAGGTTCAGAACCAAGAGCTAAAATTAGCTTCGAGTAACTTTTTTTTAAACCGCATGCAAAATTGAGCAGTTTCTGGTCCGGGACTATTAAGGAGACCTTACTTTGGAGTTGTATTTTAATTTTGTTCTTTTTGTACCAGGCATCTTGGTTAAGAGGAGTTGGAGTAGAATTTTCACTTCTGAAACATTTGGAAAGATTAGCCCTATCGTAGGGTAAAATTCCTTCTTCGGAATATATTTCTAAATTAGCAGTGTTATATCCGGAGTTAGATAAAGAAGTGCATAACCGATGGGCGGCCATTCCTCCACCTACAATAACTATCGGCTCTTTATCTCGGGGTGAATTACTTATGCTCATTTGGATAGCATAAAAAAGATTCAATGCGAAGGCTTAGTGTCCTTTCCGAATTTTGTAGTAATTATTTGATTGTTTATGGCCATTAGCATCATAAATAAAGCATAAATATCCTTTTCTACCGTTATCTGGTTTTTTGAAAAATTTTGATTAATTTTGAACCGACTCCGCAGCCCATTCCATAGCAGTTTGTTTCATTTGGTAAAAGTTTTGAGTTGCCACGGTATAGGTTTGGATGCCGCAATGGATTCTGCAGCCGCTTCTTTCATTGTTGTTGCTAAAAGAGTATAGACCTTTATCCAAGCAGCCTTCAGTGCGTCTGTAAATTCTTCTCCAAGACCTTTCCCCAATGTCCAAATCAAAGCGCTACCTACAGTGTCGTAATGAGAATCTTCCACACCATATCCAACATGCCTTACCCCAAGAGCTTTAACAGCAGAAACAATTTTCTCTAAATCATTTAATCCATTCACAGCTACAGTTATCATTGTCATCAATTTTTTCCCCTGTTCTTGCATATCTCCTTTGAATAAGGGTTTTAGATTTGGATCTAATTCAAATAATTTTCCATAAAAGAGTTCCGCGGCTTTATCTGCTATCGGTACACATTTTTCCCAACTTGACTGAACGGCTTGAATTTCTTCGTTTGTTAAACTCATAATTTTATTTTCTTTCTCTTAATAAGTGATTATTTGTTCAGATAAATGACAAAATTTACTTTCGAGCTAACCTATACGTCCTCAAAATTGTCATTTCCTGCTTTTGGGGGAATTGCTAGAGGATGGCCGCATAAAAATCCGATCTCGATCAAACATAAGATATCAGTTGTTTTCTCAACACCGCAAGATCATGCTTTCCAATTCCTGAATACTAGTGCTCCATCTACACCCGCGATGATTTGATATTTTAAATCACAACCTCCAAATAGCACTGACGATGCCAATGCCAACTTTCGAAAATTTACAGCCCTGAAAAAAAATAACTGATAACGTGAATGATTTCGATTCCTACCTAGCACATTGATTACTAATGTTTTATGCACCACGCAAAAATAAGGTTGAGGTCCTTTTGGAATATTACTTGTTAGAATCCGACACCAAATCAAGTTAGCATTGTAAAAAAGGTTTTAAATTTTTGAATAGTTTTGTACAGTTTGTTTATTTAGCTACATCCTTAAAGTAAGTAAATAGAGATAATCGTTGGTGTCCCTTTTGCTCTAGGATATCGTCGAGTTGGTTAAACCCTCAAAAGCTTCCATAAACTTTGTTCTGGTAATTCCCACATAAATAATCGATAGCCGGATTTAAAACTATTTCCCTAAGGTATACAATACGATAGCTTTACACCGTTCGCCAGTCATTCCATCCGACATTTGGAAGATGATTTTGGTTGTGTCCAGTTCCAAAAAGTTGGAAAGGGTATGTTACCAACAGACGCAGCGTTAAACTTCATCGAATATGGAAAACGAATAGAAACGTTAATGGATGAGGTGAAAGATTCTGTTAATGGGTTGTGTTATAGGGAGCGAAGTCGCTTTGTAATTTGGGCAAGTTAATATACTTCACTTGTGTTTATACCAGAAGTCTCGAGGGAACCATACGAATGTTTCCTAAATGCACAATTTCCATTGTAACGGAAACCGCCGGAAATAAGCGAACACTTGCGATCAGAATTAGTTAGCTTTGCTATAAGCTTAGAACCCGAAAACTAAACTCAGACTTTTTTTCAAAATAGTTTTTACCAATACTGTAACTTGGGTCATTTGGCCACTCATGCCATGGTTGGCCACTCATGCCATGGTTTGAAAGATTAAATCACAAAGAACCATTTCACAGCGGGATGTTTTGTAATTTGCGACCAGGGACCTTATACCTCTCTTATCGTAGCCTCATTTTTACGTAAACAGAAGTTTTAATCGGATATGATAAAATACATGGCAAATAAGAAAGCCATAAAAGTTTCCGTCAAATTAGGGCACGGCGTAGAGTTAATGCCAGCTTTTGTTGGCAAAGAAGAAATCCATGAAGGACAACTCCGTGCGCTGGACCTACGATCTGACGATTTAAGAGGCCGATGGGGAATATAATTTCGTAAAGGTTCGGTTTTGTATGTTATTAAAGAGACGGTTTGAAGAAACCACAAACTCTGCTCCCCTCATACACGGATGCGGCTGGGTCTCGCCACCTTGAACTGCGCAGCCCTATTTCTACTCGCGCGGAAGGTCGTTATTTTTTCTAAGCATGGATTATGATTGCACTTAACATTTACTGCAGCTTTTCCAACTTGGCTGGTCAGCTTTAACATTGTTGTTTGTTAAACTCATAATTTCATTTTCTTACTTTCAATAAGTTATTATTTGCTCGCATAAATGACAAAATCTACTGCCGATTTAACCTCTGAGTCGTCCAAATTGTCATTACCACCTCTTGCTGGCATTTCTCCATAATCGCCGTAGAAACCTTCGATTGCGTGCGCGTACAAGGTATCAATTGTTTTATCTATACGCCAAGACCATGCTTTCGAATTTCCGATTACTGGCGCTCCACCTAAACCCTCGAGATGACAAACTGAGCAATTCGCAATCCAAATGTCTCGACCGCGCACTAGGTTGGTTGAATTTAAAGTTAAGCCCATTGGATCAAAAGTCGGGCTTTCATTTTCGGTGCTTTGTGAAGATATAATATGGTTATTTTCTTCAGTTTTGGTGCATCCTGAGAAGATGGTTAAGCACAGTACACATATCACCTTTATTACGTGTTCATTCATGTAATAGGGTTTCAGGGGATTAATCTGAAATGTGATGCTGATTACATCTCAAAATGATTAGTCTACGGGTATTCGAATCACAACACCTCCCATAACATCCCCTAGTGCAAAGTCGTTCTTTGGTGTATCCTTGTGATCGTTGTGACAACTAACACAGACAGGTGCCACCGCGACATCTGCATAAACTCCAACGAAATACTTTTGGTCACCTAAAACCTCTTCGCCGTAATAAGGTGCTTTTCCTTTGTTATCGGCAACGAACTTAAGTCCTTCCTTTTCTACATCCGTTTGACCTGCAGCGTTAGACTTATTAATGGGCCATAATGATTGCAACGAATAACTGAATGCTGATGTTTTTTCAGCAGTCATTTCAGCGCCCATTCTGAACATTTGAGCTGGTAATGGTAAAGCTTTGTCATCAACCCAATGCTCACTAGCCTTCATGACCTTTTCTTGTTTAACTAATCTATTGACAACATTTTTTGTATAAACCGTTCTGTCATTTTCTAAAACAGTATGTAAAAAATCTGCTACTTTTGCGTAAGGGATCCCAACAGGGGTTGTGATTGATTGACTTTGGCCGCACCCAATGGCGATAATTGATACAATTAAGATGGCAACAACTCCAAACCAATTTATAAGTTTAAAGTAATTAGATTGATGATTAGCATTTTTGACTGGTTTCATTTCTTCGGTATACTGATTTTCGTAGTTCAAGGTTAAGAATGGTATTAATAAAAATAGGATACTATCGAGAAGCTATCCCTTTGATTACTCCTGCTGCATCTCGAATGCCAATCGACATATTAGGATATCATTTCCAATGAAATAAATTCATGCCCAATATCGAATAAAACAATCGATAAGATTTCTATGTTGCGAAGTTTGTTAAGGGGACTTACAGCCCGAAATTTTTACAAAATGCAAATTCATGCTTTGCAACGTTTTGGGCCGGCAGACTTTTAAAATACTGAAAGGTAATCCATGACCATGTTCGGTTGTTCTTGATTTTTTTTTATCTGAATGAGCTATCAAAAACATGGGACACTGCATAGCTTGGTAGACTCTGGCTGGAAAAAAAACAACACACAGGAGGCAAACAATATACATTTTGCGTATTTTTAGGGCAACAGGTTAAAATCCTAGCTCAAAGTTCCACAAGGTATTGTGTTACCTTCTGAAAAAAAATATTTCTGTATTAAATTGTGCTAAATGTCGGGAATTACTTTCCGAAATCTGGGCCTCATATAACGATAAACTCTATTTAAATTTTATTGTAATAGAAAGAAATTAGCGTCCAATTTATAAAATAATATTTTTAAAAATTATCATATTAAACTTTTATACTGCTTCGTTATGGCCCTTAATATTACCAAACCTTACTAGCTTAACAAAACTGATCTAAGAATTCTTTTAGATCTTCCCACAACTTTTTGGATGGCCTTCTTGGCAGCACCATAAATATGCAATCACGCTATTGTCGATTCTTTAACAGATTGGCCCATAATTACCTTCCCCTTCCGTGACCAATTCTTCGTTTATTTTTTGAGTCAACCAATTGAATGGCTTTAGGTATAGGATATTGATTGCGTAAATGATTCGAGCACAAGGTGAAGCATTCACTCCAAAAAAATTCATCATTGATATGCAAATGTTTCACTTCATCCAGCTGGTGAAATTTCCAAATGGTACAGCCACTGCTTGATGAATATTGAACGTTGTCTACAAGTTTTACACAACCTTGCGTCGCATCAAGAAATTGGATTTCTTTCACTGGCGAAAATCTGTGTTGGCTTGCCTGAACCTTGAAAATGAAAATTAATGAAACCGAAAACTAATACAAATATAATATTTTTTGCCATCATTGCAGTTTGCCTTCATGGAGGTAGCCATTACCGTAGATTGCAAGCCCAAAGCACTCCTTCCATAAGTGAATCTGAGAACGAATCCTTCATTGAGCGTAAATTACCCGAATTTTTAACCTCAGGTAAGGCTAATGTTAACAGCCTACTGCGATATGAATATGCCGATATTGATTCCTTCGGTGGTGGGCCAGATCCAAAAGAATCTAACGCTTTGACCTTACGAACACGACTTGGTTATACAACAGGCACTCTTGCCGGTTTCAAGGGAATGCTAGAATTCGAAAACGTCACTAGCATCAATGGGGAAGATCAATACAACCCTGCGGGTCTAAATCCTGAGTCAAGGGATCGGTCGGTGATTGCCGATCCTGAAGCTACAGAAGTTAATCGTGTTTGGCTAGCTTATGACAACTGGGACACTCAATTCAAATTTGGTCGGCAAAGGATAGTATTAGACGGTGCAAGATTTATTGGGAATGTAGTTTGGCGGCAAAATGAACAAACGTTTGATGCATTCAGTATTCGAAATAACAAACTTCTGCCAAATACAAAACTGTTCTATGCGCACTTATTTGGGGTTCATCGCATTTTAGGGGATGAACATCCTGCTGGTAATTGGGAATCAGATAGCCATCTTTTTAACGCCTCATATAAGATAAATAATGCGCTTAACTTAACCGGTTATGGCTATTTGCTGGATTTAGAGGATTCGCCAAGAGTGTCCTCTTCCACTTATGGCCTAAGCTTAGATGGGAAACATTCCTTCAACGATGACTGGAGCGGGAATTTTAAAGCAGAATATGCAACTCAATCTGACTATGGTGATAACCCAGTTGATTACACTGCTCCATATATACATACAATTCTTGGAGGCGGTTATAAGAAAGTAAATT
>CACEMW010000003.1:0-80304 GCA_902560705.1 uncultured Verrucomicrobiota bacterium | reverse complement strand
TGCCTCCTGAGTTTGTCCCAATCGTTGCGAAGCCATGAACAAGCCGAAATAAGCTTGTGTATGGTTGGGCATGAAATGCACAACTCGCAGAAAATGATCCTTCGCCCGTTGAAATTGGCGTAGTTGCATCCTAGCTGTACCAAGGATGTATTCGGCATCAGGTGGCAAAGTGACTCTTTCCAGTTGACCTTCCAACTCGGCGAGAATGTCAGCAGCTCTTCCTACATCCATATGGGCACCCATCATCATCTCAAACCAGACCGGTGGGGGTGCCCCTAGAGCCATGGCTTTACGACAGAAGTCAATACACGATTCAGAATCTCCTTTTTCACGAGCAATCTTGGCAAGCATGAGTAGGGCATCCACCATTTTGGGCTGGCGTTCCAGCGCTTTCTCCAGCCAGGGCGTCGCCTGATTCGATTGACCTTGATTATAGTGAAGCGAGGCCATGAGCATCATCGCAAGTGGATCTTCTGGATAGCGATTCTGAATCGTTTCAGCAACGCGGTTGGCCGTTTCCTTGAGACCTAACGCCTCAGTTTCCACATCCTTTACGGCTTGGCCAAATAACTGAATAGATTCGAGGCATAGCAATGAAAAAAAACATAAAGCCAGAGGTCGAACTTGATGCAGAGGTTGAAAAAAGGTTTTCACAAATTATCCGCGGTGGACACGTATAGGGGATAGATTTCTATATGTTTATTGGTCGTAACGGAAAGCCTAAAAGGCTTTAAAGTAATAGATTCCCGAAGAAATTGAAGTCTATTTCAAGGACGGATCTTTCGTTTCTGAGAGGACCTAAATCTTCCAACTCATCGAAGAGAACTATGGAATCCAACAATTGAGGGGTAAAACCTAAAAAAGAGGCTGGGTGGTTACCCACCCAGCCTTGACAAACAGTTCGATGAGAAATGCTCCTAGATTATTCAGCGATATAGAACTCAGCAGCCTTGGTAGGGGCTACAGAGTATGGGGAGGAAGCCCCACCAACCGCATTATAAGGACCAGTGACCGCATCGGCACTCTTCAGAGTTCCAGAGTATTCTATCACAACTTGTCCGTCTTGCAGGGAAACGCCGGCGATGCTTCCGCCACCGCCACCGCCACCGCCACCAGCGATAGGTTCGGTGAATCCACCACCAATGAGGATTTCAATCGCATTGATCGGAGCACGCGCAGGTGAACCCGTCGTGGGCTGTCCTTTCAAGCTGAAGGAACTACCGGAAACTCCCTTGAATACAAGGAAGTTACCTTCTGAACCTTCCACCCAGGTGCCATCAAACTCATCAGCATCAACATGTGCGTTAGTTTGCTCAGCACCAGGTGCAAGAGCTCCAGCGCTAAGCTTCGCAATCTCATCTTCCGTCAAAAGACGGTTCCAGAGCGCAACATCGTCAATATCACCATTCCAAGTACGACCATTAGCATCAGGATTTTCACCAATCATGACGTTCTTATTGTTCTCACCCAAGTCTGGTGTTTGATCATACTCAGTATAAATCTCACCATCAACGTAGAGACGAGTTCCGAAGTCAACACCTTCACCGTCGGAAAGAGCAACAACGTGGTACCACTTATCCATTTCAAGATCAAAGCCAGTAGCTCCTTCGCCGGTGCCACCTGCGTGAGCAAAACCACCTTCACTACCGCGACGATGAATGCGCCATCGATTACCCTCACCCTTAGCAATCAAAGCTTGCCAGCCCTTGTCGAAGCCTCCAACGCGGAACCAAGCAGACATAGCCATGCTACCACCAGCGAAGCTTAGAGCTGTGTTGTCTCCACCTGTAATTTCTACAAACTGATCAACACCATCCAGATTGAGGGCTGGACCAAATGAGCCAGACGGACCATCGGTGAACATGATAGGATCAGAACCGCGTTCTTCTCCGTGGAAATCACCCACCGAATCGTTGAAGTCACTGTCATTGAAGTTCCAATAGGCAACCAATCCATCAGATAAGCCTGCATCGATACTTCCGCCGCCAGAACCAGCGACGGTGTAGTCACCACCACGACCTATGACACCACCTTTTGTGTATACGATAACATCGTAAACGGCGTCATTAGGCAAACCGGTAACAGTTACACTGTTAGGATCCTCACCATTGGTGTCAATGTATCCAGTCATCAGAGCAGCATCCTCTCCGTCAGCACTGTTGTTTTCCTCACCCCGACCACGGCTAGCCCAAGTATTGGGAGATTCCCATGTAACGGATATTTCGGTATTTCCAAGACTACCACCCGTATCCGCGCTCAAATAATGTCCAGAGCCAGAAGCACCTTCGACATTATTCCAGAACTGGGTTCCAAGAACACCAGCTGCACCACTAACTGTCCCGTTGGCTTCTTCGGACGCAAAGTTGATTCCAATCGTGTTCCCCGCAACCAATGGTGTGGGTGGCACATAATCAGTTACAGTAACAATAGCAGCATCACTTTCCTTGCTCATGCCAAGGACAGTGATAGAGGCATGATATGAACCTGCATCGCTTTTTTGAGCATTACGAAGTGTTAGGCTCGATTTAGTTGCGCCAGGGATAATGGCCCCATCTTTGTACCACTGATACAAAACGGTATCGAAATAAGGTGAACCACCATCAACATCCACAGAAATCGGAATATTCGCATTTTCAGGAGCACTGATATCTGATGGCTGAGCCAAGATATTTATATAAGCACCGGTAGGGTCACCGACACCACCTCCAATAGCTGATCCAGTAATAGGTTCAAGATCGGCAGCAGGAGTATCGTCTCCCTCCTTACGCCAAGCAACCTGGAACCAATCACCTCCGCCACCTTCCTTAACGACCATGGCAAATCCGTATGCTTTTCCAGCTGTCAAAGGTATGGGCACAGCAGTTGTCGCATCATCAGTTCCTGGCTCGAGAAATGCATCACAACAATCCATTTCCCATGCAATTGGCCAGTCCTCCTTGGGATCAGGCGCCTCAGCACCACTCTCATTTAAGAAAAATTCAGAACCGTCATCGCTTCTGACAAAGAAATGATAATCCCCAGACTCTGGTGGTGTTAGCGTTCCAGTCACGTAGGCACCATAGTTATCTCCGATGCCACCAATGAAGTCCAACCCATTAATATAAACCGCTCGAGAGGGATTGTCTGGAAAATTAGGATCATCAAATACCAACTGTTCTACAGCTACTCCTGAAACATCTTCATAAACATTCAGTTTAAGAAAGTTATCGATGGCAACTTCACCAATGGTTTTGGCTGTAACAGGACCTGCGGCATTTGCTGACAAGTCACCAGCAATGCTCATGGTATAAACTTTGTAGCTATAGCTTGTGTTAGGCTGCACACCAAAGTCACGGAAGGATGTAGTCGTAACCTGACCCTGAAGCTGCACTCCATCTCGCTCCACTTTGTAGGCGACACGCTCATCAGTAGCAGGGGCGGTCCATGAAATGTCTACAAACCCAGCGCCTTGAAGCCCAACCTCCAAATTAGAAGGAGCAGGAGCAGCACCACCGCCTGAAACGGCTTTGGTGGTGAGCGTCAAGTTATCGAAGTGGGTATGTTCATTCGCACCACCCGTGCGTCCAGCAAGAATCAATCGGCTCTTGGTAGGGAAGTAATCCGTCTGAAAGTTTTCCAGCACATTGTTTCCTTTGAAGGAAACCGTCAACTGAGCGTCATCGTTGACTTCCACCGAAAACGGCTGCCAGCAAAGTTCTTCCCATGATTCAGGGTCGCGAGGTAGCCCTCCATCATCCCAATACTGTTGATTGCGTGGCCCTGTTTGAAGACTGGTGATATCATCACACTCACCATGGCGGGTTGGCAACTCAATACGAGTCACGGTCACATTGTCCACACGCACAATGATCCCTTCAATATCCGGGCCATCTGGTAGCGTGTTGCCACTCCAAGTGTCAAAGCTCACCGCCACACCAGTAGTAGATCCACCCTCAGCGATACCACCAGCAAAGCTGCCTTGTCCGCTGATGGAACCATTACTATTCAGATCTTCAACAACAGGATCGCTTCCGTTGTCGCGAGCTAGACTGACACTGAAACCATCTGCTGCACGTTCCCCAGTACTATTGCCGATGCGCACGTCACCTTCTAATTTAAAGGCTGTAACGATCTCGTTATCGGCATCAATACTTGGGAATGCGACGAAACCTGTTTGGCCCCCTTCAGGGTAAGTTACCGCGAGGAATCCGCCAGGGTTTCCTCCGCTTTCAACCCAAATTTCATCATTGTTACCTGATAGCACAATGCCATCACCATCGGGGTCACTGGAAAAATCCCAAGTGACTTGACCTGCATTTGCATAAGATCCAATGCCAATCGAGGCAGCGGAAACCATGGCAAAAGTCTTAAAACTTTTACCAAGGCTAGTGTTTTTTCGTTTGATCATAACGTTATCAGAAGAGGGGCCGCTGTGGATGCTTACCAAAATCTCCATGCGCAACTCTTACAATTTTTCATACGATTTACTTTTTTGTCTAAACGGAGGCATATCCAATGACCCCAAGATCAAACCGCCGCATCAGCGGCACCACACACGGTAATTATTAAGGTGCGCTGATACGAACGATTCCGCCGATCTTTGCATATCACCCAGCATTTCGCTGAGATTAATTTTAGGTCTGGATACACCATACCCCTGCTTATAGAACGACCTCACGAGAGGTTGAAAAACTGGAGTGGATTTATTTCATCGTTTTTGATGGAATTTTGAAAGCACTTTTTTCTTATTTCACGCACATTCCAGCGAAGATGAATTACTTAATCTTATTTGCTGTAAGTAGTTACATAAACCTTTTGATTAGCAAAATTAGGGAATCTACTTGGCAAGAGGTTGATCAAACGAGCATCCAAAGGTATGGAGTCATCACACAAAGGAACCGAATGACATCACTGAAGATGCCACTGGCTTTGATGAAACCAATTATTCTGCGAATCGTTTTATTCGGCGATGTAGAACAGAGCCGCTTTCACAGGGGCCACGGAATAAGGCGAGTTTGCACCTACCACAGCACTGTAAAGCCCCGTCACGCTAGTCGAACTCTTTAGCGTTCCAGTGTATTCGATCACGACACTCCCATAGGCCAGGACCACCGAAGAGATAGCGCCGTCGCCACCGCCTGCAGATGGAGCAGTATTGAAGTCCCAAAAGGCGATCAGCCCATCCAGGCTACCCGCGGAGGTGCCTGAAACGATTTTCTTCAAATCGGATTCCGGGAGAGCCCGGTTGTAGATGGCAAAATCATCAAAAATAGAGCGATCATAGTTACCAATGCCGCGCTCCGAACCCACCCAGATATCCATGACATCTGCTACAAGTGCTTCCGCACCAAAGCTTATTAGAAATAGATTTCCATCAATGCGAACTTCTTTCAGATCCAGATCTTTGGAGAAAGACCACAAGTGCCACTCATCCCAAAAGGTATCTTCATAGAATTCATAGCCAGCGACGTCTCCGTTGACACGCTGCGTGTCGACGGCACAACAACCCTGGGTATCAAAATACACATTGTTGTTGCTCCATGGGGTGTGGGCCTGGAAACCACGATTGCCAGCTCCAGCGGATTCACTGGTAATCCACACAGAAGAACTGTTACCAATGACACTCTTCTTGGCCCAGAAAGCCACCGTCAACACATCTTTGGCGAAGGCATCGTTGAGGAAATCCGCTCCGACAACTACCATGGTTCCGGAAGTGCCCGTAAGATCCAGACCCAAGTCCCCAGCTTGACCGCTGGCGCCTCCACCGTCCTCGGTCCACTTGGCGTCGCCCAGTATTAGGCCCCTGTGACTAGAAACCGAATCCGAGGCAATGCCCAAATAGGTTCGCGCATTGAAGCTCCAGCTCGCGTCACGGGCAAAACCACCGGCACTGTAGCTCAAACCGACGGTCACCTCTTCGCCAGAGGACCACATGGCTCCACCACGGTCCACTTCAACAGTGGTCACACCACCACTCTTGCTGACCGACGCTTCCACAGCCTGGCCTCCGAGCGTGACTTGAACAGAATCGGTATCCACGGAGGCATTCCCGTCGGCAATGGTCAACGAGATATTCTCATTCGGGAACGCAACCCCACCGGACGCGGGTGACACCGAAGTCACAGAAGTCGCTAGCTCAGGCTTCACGGCAAAAGTTGCCAGACCGCCATTTCCGGTATCATTCAACAGCGCCTTGTTCGGGGTAATGGTGAACCATTCGAGATTGGCATCACCACCGCCTTGATACCAGATGCTGCGCAATGGATAATCCCCAGCTTCAGGGAATAATACTCTGAAGGAAGTGGTGGAGGCGGCGCGTCCACCATTGAATCCACCTAAGTATACGGAGTCGGCAGCATCATTGCCTGCAATGGTCTTGAAGCCGTCATCGGAGTTGAAACCAAAGGTATAAAGACCCGCCTTGGGCACACGCACCACGGTGTGGATTTCACCCGTGATATTGTCAGTGCCACCTTCCGGCCTTGGAATGCCAGGAATGAAATCATCGAAGACATCCTGGCTGGAGCCATCACCCAAATCGCGGAATTCACCCTGTGCGTTGCCATCCAGATCAAAGTTTATCAAATCAACTGTCCACACATAGTCATCGGATCCCCAATCATCGGCAATGTTTTCACCGCCGACCTCACCAGCCAAGTGCTGTTCACGCAGAGCCGAGTCATTGCCCAAAACTTCGGCAGATTGCACGGTCCGGAAAAGGAAGCCTTTTTTGGAGCTGTCCACATTACTGATCGCCAAAGAAGAAGCAACCGTTGCATAGCCTACAACGGAAAAAGTGCTTGCAGCTGCCATCTCGGTACCGGCGGAATCCTTCCAGACCACTTCCACCTCATGCTGACTACCAGAAGCCAGAAAACCACTGGTGATCTCATGAGTTGCGGTGTTGATGCCAGTTGACTGTGAGACGATCACTTCAGCAAGCTTTCCATCCAGTTTCACGGTTATGGAGTTGAGATCCACCTTAGTAGCACTAGCCCCTTCACCGTCCTTGAGCGTTACTGTAACAGAGGCTGCATCACCCGTAACACCATTGAGAAAAGTTCCTGACAGGGAATCCCGGTCGAAGGTGGAAAGAAAGGAGCCTGGAATGGGCTCCATGCCATCCTCAAACCACATCTCGTTGCTATGGGCCACAGCCAGATTGTTACTGCCACGGCCTTCTACTGATCGGGCCATGATGGCATATGCTTGACCTATCTGCAGTTGAATGCCTTTGGACCAGTTCTGGAGACGCTCGTGGTTCGCACCTACATCGACATAAGCGCGACGTTCTTCCGTCCCAAATGCACGAACTGGGTTCCGCTTAGGTTCATCAGCAATCAACTCGAGATTGTCAAAACTATCGTCTGTTGAAAGCCACAGTTCACTTGGATCACCAGAGGCAACTGCAAAGAAGTGTTCCCCTGTTCGATCGGGATGGTAGTAACCTCTGATTTCCCATGCATAATTGTTGGCCACATCACTAGGAGGCGCATCGGTAGAATCCTCATCGCGCCCGGTTGGGCCGGTCGGCCATTCAAAATGCATGGGGTAGTAAACAGCATCCGGTAAATTCGGATAAGCGGCATGATCGGTCAAACGGCTGATAGCATTGGCGCCATCAAAATAATACTCCCGTACCGTGATACGTCCCTGAGCTACAGAGGGCGCAGCCGCTTGGGCTGAAGTCCATGCAACACAGGCTCCAATCAATGTTATGAGGGGCTTGGTATGGTTTAGTTTTTTCATACGTTTTACACTGTTTGCTGGCATGGAACGCCCCATTAAACATTGATGTAATCGACCCAATCACCCTGCCAGGCTTACCCACACACGGTATTTGAATGGCACCTAGCGATCATAGCTTCACCAATCGGTGTTGTTCCCTAGCAAATACAGCTCCCCCTAAAGGACAAGAACGGATCAGGCGTTACCGCCTGATCCGTTCTTTTTTGGGATATTATTGTCTATTAGTCAGCAATGTAGAACTCAGCAGCCTGGGTTGGAGCTACCGTGTAAGGCGAACTAGCGCCAGCTACTTCACTGTAGGGGCCTGTGACACTGGAAGCACTCTTGAGCGTCCCGGTGTATTCGATCACCACACTGCCATCAGACAGCGCAACGGAACTAATGCTTCCGGATCCACCACCGCCGCTTGGCACTTCCACTCCACCACCGATGACCACTTCGATACCGTTGATGGGCGCACGCGGAGCGGATGTTCCGTGAGTCGGTTGGGATTGCAATGTGAAGAAACTACCTGAAATTTCCTTGAACACTAAGTAGTCACCTAGTTCGCCGTAGACGAAATCACCATCGAATGCCAAGGTGTCGGTGTGGGGGAAAGTCTGGTCTCCAATGGTGTAATCCCCTCCCTTATCATTGACGCCGCCCTTGATGTAAACAATCACATCATAAGAGAGTTCCGTATTGATTCCAGACACCGTCACCGATATGGGATCCTCCGCGTTGGTATCGATGTATCCGGTCATGAGATTCTTGTCGTTGCCTGAGGCAGTGTTGTTCTCTTCACCCCGACCGGTACTCGACCATGTATTGGGAGAAGACCAGGAAACACTGATACCACTGGCTGCTGAAGCTCCATTGATCTGAATATCCAACTCTTCAGCACTGCCTTCAGCACCCTCGACATTGTTCCAAACAGTCGTCCCAAGGATGCCTGCTGAACCATCTACAACGGACCCCGCTCCATCAGGCTCATCTGAAGCAAAATTAATCCCCAAGACGAAGGGTTCAGGAGGCGCCAATGTACCACCCTCAAGCCCAGCAATGTAGTGCTCGCGCACACGCTCAGCAGGAATAGCCTTGTCAAAGATAGCTACCTCATCCAGAAGACCTTCAAAGGCGTTGCCGGTGGCATCGTAAACACCTCCACCTCCAATGTGCACATTAAAGTCAGAAGCACCGTAATTAGCGGTAGCGTTACCCGAGCTATTAATTAGCTCACCATCGAAGTAATTGTGGATCTGCTGTCCGTCCGCAATGGTCGCAATGTGATGCCATTCATCATCCGAAAACTCGTAAGTCGTATTGAGCGATCCACCACCTGGAGTCCAAATCTGAATAGTGGTTCCGTTGATAAATCCGTATTCTACGGCATCATTCTGCCCCACAATTCCCACGCGGTTCCACCCTTCACCCTCTCGGTTGGTCGGCTTGACCCAGTATTCAAGGGTAAAGGCGCTCAACTCGTTGAGCCACTGCCCCTGGGTTTCGATCCAGAACTGATCCAAATCACCGTTAAAGGCGGCTGCATGATTTTCATTCCCAAAGCCAAGAAGCCCATCCCCTGGACGAGGCCCAGCACCGCTGTTGGCTTCCACCTCAATGGAATCGGCCTCTCCACTACCGGACATCCACAGACCATCGGCCTGCTCACCCAGAGTTCCGAAGTTTTTGGCTACCATGCCGGAGGTTTCCTCAAAGCGGTAGTAAGCAATAGGTCCGTCTGATTGAATCACCTCACCATAAGTCACGATGCGCACCTTGAAGGTCACCGATGAGCTTCCAATAGCATTGCCATAAAGATCCTGCACGTTTTGCACGGTGAGTGTGTAGGTAGCATCAGGCGTCATGTCAGAGGTATCCAGCACCACCGATGATCCACTGACCACTCCAGCGCTGACCGAAACACCGTCGGAGAGAGCATAATTCCCAGCCACCGCACCAGAGGTCGCATCCAGGCCTTCATTAAATTTTACTAGTAGCTTGTTGGTGGATTTGGCGGCGACGCTCACCACCTCAGCAGGAACCGTGTCTTTAATCACGCTCAAAATCGCAGTATCACTAGTTATAGAGAGGGTGGGCACTGTCAACAAAACGCGATATTGGATGCCACTTTCAGCAAGCGTTAAAACGGGAGTTTCCAAAGTATCCTCAGTGGCACCTGGAATATCAGTAAAGTCGGAGGATCCGGCACTGGCCTGCTGCCATTGATAAGCGACGAATTCACCGTAAGCCGAAGTACCTGTGGCTTTGATGGATAAGATATGTGAAAGACCCTCACTCACATCCTGGCTGACAGGATGCTGTTTGATCGTGATCGCCGCACCATTAGGATCGAGGTAGGTTCCGATCAAAGCCCCAGTCAAAGTAGGAGCATCTCCATCTTGAGGGTCAGGATCGGACGTGCGAATCACTGAAGCTGCAACGCTATCCCCGCCCCCACCTTCTGTGTGAATAGATTCCAAATAGTAGCGATTACCCGCATCCAATTTAATGTCATAAGTGGGCCATTCACTCTCCCAAAACAAGTCCGAGCGCTTGTCATCCACATTGCTCCCACCCCCTACAGAAACCCAAGATCGGGCGTTAGACCAGCCAGTTTCCTGAGCAATCAAAAGTTTGTTTGTAGGGTCATCGTCTGTGCTGAGGTAAAGATTTGAAGGATCATCACTATTGGTAAAGAAAATATAGTTACCATCTGCTGGTGGAATAAAGTATCCCACAAGTTGGTTTCCGTAATTCCCCCCGCTCTCGTTTGATCCTCCTGGGCCATACTCCCAGTAGGGCTCCAGTGTTACAGATGTAGGATTATCAGGAAATCGCGGATCATTTTGGAGGGTTTCAAGATTAGGGGTCTCATCAAATTGCCAGAACTTGTGTAGGACCACTCCCTCTTGCCAAATAAAGGAGCTGAATTCCATGGTTGAACCAGCCTCGATGGCATTACCTGACAAGTCCTGCACATTGTTCACGGTGACGGTATATTCTGTCCCCACTGACTGCTGAGAGGTCTGAAGAATGACGGTATTGTCATTAGGAGCAGCTTCTACATTGGCTTCACTGATAGTGAGTCCACCGGAGAGTTTATAATTGGAAGCATTACCACCGGTAGCGGAATCGACAGCTTCAGAGAAGATTACTTTAACCTCATTGAAGGAATCTGAGCCCGTAGCCAGCTTTATGGATGGGGCGGCACCATAACTAGATATGGAAACCATAATAGCCCCAAACAAAAATAGGATACACTTGTTTTTCTTGAGCATTTTCATGTGGTTTTGATTGATTTTGATACCACCTTAAGCTCACAGCATCCGAATATTGCCACTCCAGTTCAAAAAGAATGGTCAGGTCATCGCATGCGCATAGAAAAAGATGGTAACGAGAATAGGGACAGAATGGTGAAAAAGCCTCATTGATCGAGCCTTTTTTTGTTTTTTTAGTAACCGGGTAATGTCAAAAACGTCGATAGTATTTTGACATTACCGGGAATAACTAAGCCAGATGCAGGCACTCGCGCCTTTATTTCGCAGAAACCAACATGGGAAATACGATGCTAGAAGGACCAGTCATTCGATAATTGTCACAGAACCAACACCTTCCCCGATATCATGTGATCTCCATTCTCCTCCTGGCCAGAGAACTTGATATTCAACATCAGCGGGAATCATGGGCAAAATCAGCAAAGGGTCGTTCTGAGTTTGCCAGCCCGATCCTCCACCCGGCATAGTCCTAGCGAAAAGAACTTTCCCCGCATCATCTAACACTCTTACCTGACATCCTACCCCCCATGGGTTTGCCCCCATGCCCCGGACACGAATACTGATGGCCTCGACCTCGGTCAGTTGGTTCAGGAACAAACGGGTCGCCCGGCCTGGGCTGGTTACGACCAGGTCCATCTTTCGGTCTCCATTGAAATCGCCCAACGCCACGGATCGGCCCTGGCATTCAGCAGCGATACCCGTCGCCTTGGGGTCCAATGTAGTGAACCCTCCTCCCAACCCACCCTTGAGAAAAACCATCCCCCCCTGAGCTAGAGGGACACCGTCCTCCAAAACTTGCGCTGTGTCCTGTCCGACGATCAAGTCAATTTGACCATCTCCGTTGAAATCCGCAGCCTGAAGCCCCGAAACCGGGGCGCGCTGAACAGCATGAGGGAGCGCTTCGGCGCGTAAAGACCCCTCTCCATCGTTCAGGAAAACCATGGAATCAAGCGTGTTGGCTTCCAGCACTTCCCATGCGTCGGGATGAATGCTGAGCACATCCTCAACTGACATCTTTGCATGTGACCGATGACTGGAAGCAAGATCGCGAGCGTAAGGAAGCTCCGCTAACAGGCGGTTTCGCGAAAGGCTCAGACCCGGCACCCCATCCAGGTGATAGGCTACTTCTAGGAGCGTCATGCGCCCTCGCTTGAGCGGATCTCCAAAATACCATCGGAGTGGTTTTTCCCGGGAAGCCTGCCACCGGGTATTGGCCCCCAAGTTACCGGCTACCAGGTCCAGGTGACCATTCCCGTCCAAGTCGGCGGCCAGCAGTGAGGTCCATAGGCCCCTCCAACGATCCAAACCCCATTGGGCGGTTGCTTCTTCCAGATGCCCCTTTCGGTTTTCAAACAGTCGAATAGGGCCACCATGAGAGGCAATGAGAAGCTCCGGGTAACCATCTCCCTTCAGATCGCACCAAAGCGCCGATCGAGGACGAACCACCGAGCGCAGTGCTTTGGAAAGATCAGGGGCGATCTGCCATGGGTTGGGCTTGCTTGCCTCCTGTTCAAAAATCAAGGATGGATGGCAATTGGGGTAGAGACCCCATCGGGTGTATCCGATCGCAGCAACGCCTAAATGCCCCATGCCTTGGGCCGGACCTGCGACCAGGGAGTGAATCCCCGGAAGCTCCTTCGAGAACAGGGTTCGCCAGCGACCTTTGAGATCAAACTCCACCAGTGAGGGAGCCTCGCGGGTTTGATATCCATCCTGTCCCATCAATAAGTGGACGGCTCCTCCGGGGAGCCCCATCGCCAGAAGGCCAGTGCTGTCATTGACTAGTTTATAGGAGAGTTCTCGAGGTTCAAAACCCGGTTCACCATCGATATCGGTAGATTCAAAGACTGTGATTTTCTCGCCCTTCACTGCCCCCAGAATGATATCCGAGCGCCCATCCCGATTGATGTCCACGCTTGAAAGGCCGGTCCCTCCATGCGCTTGGGCAAAAGGCAAACTAGGTTGCACGGCAAAGTCATTGGCCTGGGAGGGCTTTGAAGCGTGATTCAGCAAATGCGAGGCATCCACAAACCACGGTTGTGAGTCGGAGGCAGGCAATGGGTTCGTCACCCCTCTTGCCGGCGCCTCCAGAATCGCTGGCTGCTGAATGAGGTGGTGCTGCTGAGCCATGAGGGAGTCGTGGACGCTTTGGCTTCCGTCCGGCCATCGAATCCTCAGCGAAGCGGTGGCTTGTGCACTCGGCATGGCAAAGACTTGCTTACTCTCTCCATGCGAAAGATAGCGTCCGCCGGCAATCACGGTTCGTTGCATGGAAGGCAGCCCCTCCACATCTAGGCACATCCTCGCCCCCACGGCCGCGGTATTGGGCCCCTTACCCATCAAGGAAAGCGAGAGGCGGGCGCCCGAGGCCCGATTGCGGTATAAGGCAGGGGTGTCATTGAAGCGATTGAGCACCAGGTCCAAATCACCATCGGCATCCAGATCCGCCGTGGCGAAGCCCTGATGCACGGCAGGATGCTGGGTGCCCCACCGATCGGTCACGTCTTCGAATTGACCCTTGCCAAGATTTCGAAATGCAGCCACCGGTTCCTTCAGCGGAGGATAGAGGGCAATATGCTCCTTCATTTCCTGAGTGAAAGCAGCCTGCAGAGAGGCCTCATCCGGATAGCCTTGCCAGGGGTGCTGAAGCCCCTTGATCTTTTCCAGAGCATCCAAGTCCTGCATGTCGTGCGAGTAACCTGCGGACACCAGCAGGTCATCCAGGCCATCCAGGTCGACATCCATGAAGATGGGACACCAGGACCATCCTGAGGCTTGGATGCTTGCCATCTGTGCCGTCTCGACAAAACGGCCGCCTGATTCTTGCACAAGCAGGGTATTGCGGTTGACCTGCGTCCATGGGCCATTAAGATGAGGAAGGTTTGCTACCCAATTCATGGCAGGGAGCTGTGCCTTGCGTCGCATCGGGTCCCGATCAAGCATGTCCGCCACGAACAGATCCAGGTCCCCATCCTGATCAACATCTGCCATGTCCACTCCCATGGAGCTAGCCGAAGTGATCTTGAGAGCCGCAGAATCCAGAGCATCAAAGCCTCCTTGTCCATCCCCCACCCAGAGGCGATCGGGCGTCCAGTAATCATTGCACACATACAGGTCCGGCCAGCCGTCTCCGGTCCAATCGCACAGCATGGCGCTCAGCCCCCAATCCTGCGGCGGGGCCTTAAGAGGTTTCCCATTGCTGCGAAAGGCTCCTTCCGTCCATGAGACAGGGGTGAACTGCCCCAGGCCATTATTCAGATACAGGTGATCGACTTCCCCATATTCATGAAGCTGCGATTGATGAATGAACAGGCGGTCTTCCCACTGCTTGGGTGGAAGAATTTGATTCCCCACCCTGCGAACCGGAACCCGCGCCTTGTCCCGAATGTCATCGACTCGGTTGTTGGCTACATACACATCCAAACTCCCATTGCCATCCACATCGGCCAGTGTCAGGCCTGAAGCACTGAAGCGAGTTTCCAGCCCGGCTTTAGCGCTGGCATCCTCGAAACGAAAGGACCCGCGATTGAGAAATACGAGCACGCCACGCCCCACCGTCGCCAGGAGGATATCCAAGTCCCTGTCCCCATCGACATCGGCAAACACCACCCCACGACTGGGCACGCCCGGGTGCCTGAGCGATGGAGGAAGAGCACACGACTGAAACTGCCAGGAACCCCGATTGGTAAAAAGTGCGTTCTCCCCATCAATGGCACAGAAAAAAACCTCGGGTAGCCCATCTCCATTCAAGTCTCCAAGAGCCAATCCGGAGCCATTGAACAGCACGCGGTTGCCAGCGCCTTTGAGCGGGTTCAGATCGTTACGGAAATCAACCCCGCAGTCTTCAGCCGCAAGCCCGACAAAACCCTCAAGGTCTTGGCCCGCTTCCATCGTCAGCTGCAAGCTTTGGCTCGAAAGGCTCTGAGATTGAAGAGAACAGGCGCCCAGCATTCCCATCAATCCGCAGAGGATCTTGAACCGAAGGGGCGATAGGGTCTCACCTGCCATCCACCCTGACGCGAGGCATTTCATCTCACTTCATGATGCCGGTGCCTTGCATCCAGTGGCAATAGAAAGAAAGAGGCCTGAAGCCTTCATGCCTTCAAACGAGGGTGTCATTCGGGAAGGATTGGTTGGGTGCGAAACGGCTAGCATGGGTGCATCGTTCCAAAAAAAAGACATTTTTGTAAGGGCCTTTTGAGAATCTTTTGCTAGAGTAAGACATAATATAAGAGAAAGAATACCTTCATGGAATGGATTCAACCCACATCGTCAAACATGCTCAGCTTACTAATTGGCCTGGGCCTGAGCGCCTCCTGCGGCTTCCGCATCTTCGTACCTCCCTTCATCATCAGCCTGGCTGCCCTGGGGGGGCATCTGGAGTTGTCTGAAAACTTTACCTGGATGGCCACCTTACCAGCAGTCCTTGCCCTTGGCACCGCGGTCGCCCTGGAGGTGGCCGCGTATTATCTGCCGCTGGTGGACAACCTGCTCGACACCATGGCCGCTCCCGCAGCGGTCGTGGCAGGAGCCATTGTAAGTGCTTCGGTGTTTACCGACATGAGCCCGGTCATGAAATGGTCTCTGGCCCTTATTGCCGGTGGAGGCGCCGCAGGCATCGTGCACGCCTCAATGGCACTGCTCAGGGGTGGCAGCACCGTCACCACCGGCGGCTTGGGCAACCCTCTGATCTCAACCGTAGAACTGGGCGGCGCAGTGGGTGCCTCCATTCTGTCATTGTTGGTACCCGGCTTGTTCCTTGTGGCAGTGCTGATTCTAGCGGGGGCTGGTGTGCGCATCTGGATGCAACGCCGAGCAAACGTCCTGCCTGCCAGCGGACACTCGGTTTGATCGACGGCTAGTGCATCGATGGATCCCCACACTGCGTCGCTTGAGAGAGGATGATCACTTTCCACCTTGCCTGGGAGTAGGTTCGTCTACTCCAGGGCTTCGATCACCTTGAACCGCTTCTCATGGCTGTTCCCGCGGATCTGAGGGATGTACATGGCTTGCCCGACCGCTGGCAATGCGTGGAATGCACCGAGGGCCTCGGCTCGCAGCGTGTAACGGATTTCCCAAACCCCCTCGGGAAGTTCATCGACAAACAGAGCGACTTGTCGGTCGCGCCACTCCTGATGCAAGGGTTGCTGTTGCCCAGACCATCGCCACCCAGACGCGGCCGGATCGGAAGGAAAGCTCTCCCAAAGGAGTCGATCCACAGCTCTCTGGGAAAGTCTTCGCGCCCGGATCGATGCACCGCTTTGGACCTCCACCGCTTCCAAACCGGCAGGCTTTAGATCCTCGATCATCAGGTAGGATTGATGGTTGGAGGCATCGAGGGTCAGGATGACCTCGACGCGCTCCCCGCTGGCCAGCGAGTCCCCATCGGCCAGTGGCTCACGCGCAAGAACCCTCCCCTTGAGCAGCGTCGGGATTTCCTTCAAGCGAGCGTAGTCCCTGCGTACGAACAATTCATTACCCACCGCGGAAACCGGCTCCTCAGTGCTGAACCAAGAAGCATCGGCGCTCAGATAAAGGGTGCCCTCCCCTTCGACACGGATGACCTTGATGAGGTTTTGATCCGCAATGCTTGCACTCGGCACTCGGAATCGACTCGGAGCCTTCAGCCAGTTTTCAGGAGTCAGTGACTCGGTTGCCAGAAGCACCCCATTGAAATAAAGCTCATAGCGCATGGTGGCCTCCAGCTCCCCGCTTTGCTTGAGGTAGTCAGTAAGAGCAAAAAGGACCATGGCCGTATCCCGGGTATTGGACCAATGCGCACCACGTCGGTTTTGAATCAACCATCGCACAACGGGAGCCACCAGTTCATTGTCCGGATCCACGGCCAGCAAGGCCCTCAAGGCCATGGCAGTGGCCTCGATACCACCATCGGACCAGTGACGAAACAGGCCATCCTCTCCCCAGTGAGCGGTCGGTTCGGAATCTCCTGACCTGATTCCGGAT
This sequence comes from uncultured Verrucomicrobiota bacterium, assembly GCA_902560705.1. Lineage (GTDB taxonomy): Bacteria > Verrucomicrobiota > Verrucomicrobiia > Limisphaerales > AAA164-E04 > UBA7971. The sequence continues at coordinate 63,355 of CACEMW010000003.1, read as the reverse complement.
GCGAGCACCGATCCTGCCCCCTGCTCTCGCCGAATCACGCCATTTTCCAATTGTTGCACCAAGAGCTTGGCCTCCTTCTTCAGGCCAACATGATGAGCCACCAGCGTCAACAAGGCTCGGCTATAGGCATTGAGGGTGTCTTTCTCTCTCCAAAGCTGCTCCCAGGCCTTGCGCGTGGCCTCCTTTCCCTTAGGGCTGAGGTCTTCACGACCTGCGGCATGGATGGCATGGAGCATCCACACCTGCAGATCCGGGCGATTTTCCGCCTGCACCAGACGAGCGGCGAGAAAATCCCTTCCTCGGCGCAACATGTTTTCAGGCAAGTCTACTTGAGCATCCTGAGCCAAGCTCAGGGCCCAGACCGCATAAGCAGACATGAAAATGTCGGAAGCACCTTCCTTCCACCAAGCCCACCCGCCATCGGCGTGCTGGAAATCAGTCAGACGCTCAAGGGAAGCCTGGGTCACCGCATCCATTTCATCCCATCCTACATGTCCTGAACGATGGGTCGCCTCCATCTGCTGAGGATCGATCCCACCCAAAGATCGCGCGGCCACATCCTCAGCCCGAACGCCCAGATCTTCCAGAGTACGACGCACGATCATGGCTGGCACAAAACGGCTCAGGGTCTGCTCGGTGCATCCGTAGGGGTAGTCGATGAGGTATGGCAGGGCATCGAGCATGGAGACCGCCAGGCTGGGGGTCAACCGGATCTCAAGCTCGGTGCTCCCTGCCCTGCGCTGCTCTGGCAGGTTCAAGGAAAGCTCCAGTGAAGAGGCCTTGCCTTGGCTAGAAGCCACCAGACGCTGCATCAAGCCATGCTCATGCGCCACCAGGTCCACCACCATGGCATCGGCATGACTATGGCTTCGTGCGGAGGCCTGCAGACGAACATTACCGGGCTGGCCGACCCGCACATCGCTCCAATCAACCCGCACCTTTCCTTGAGCGGGGATCTGAACCTTTCGATCAGCCTCTTCGGTCCAACCGGACAGATTTCCAGAAAGTACCTCGAGGGCCACCGACGCCTCCACCCCCTCCTCGGTCTCATTGTGCACCACTGCTGAAAGGGTGGCTCGATCTCCCACCACCAGAAACCTCGGAGTCTGCAGGCGAACCATCAGCGGCTGACGGGTCAGGGCCGTGGCCTCGGCTCGGCCCACGCGTGTGTCCTGGTCGTGGCAGCGTGCGTCAAACTTCCAGGTAGTCAGGGTATCTGGCAGCGAAACCTTGAGTCGGGCCTCACCATTCTGATCCGTCTGCAAGGCAGGCTCCCAAAAGGCAGTCGCCCGCATGTCCTGGCGCACGATCATTTCGACCTCTGCGGCGCCTCCTGCGGGTGCTGCGGCCGGCATCGCAGCATCCATCTCCATGGCCATGCCAGCCACGGGAGCCCCTTTCATCATCCGAGCCTGCATCGGGGCCGCGTCGGCGAGCGCCATCATCGACTCAGGTGCAGCTCCACCAGCATAGCCGCGACTGCTGAAATCGGCCATGGCCAGATTCGAATCCTCCTCCAACAGCGTATCGGCGGGCGAGGAAAGCCCAAGTTCTCGGTAACGCCGCCATTGATCCTCCGTCATGAGGCCCTTGTCCTCCACCTCCAACCATTTCACAAAGGACCGCGCTAATCCCCCCTGCGAAGCAATGAGGGAGCGCATTTGCCCATAGAAGGTTTCCCTTGGATCCCCAGCAAGATCCGATTGGATGGCCGTCACCGACTCATCATACACCGCCAGAGCCAGCTCACCCTTCACGGGCTGACCCGCGTGATCGCGCACCTGGATCGTCACCTCTGCCTCCTGACGGGGGGCGTAGGCTTCCTGATCTGCCTCAACGGCAACCTCCAGAAAGGCATGGGTGGGCGGCACAGTGACCGACTCCTGATCCTGATAAACCTTGTGATCGCTGACACTCCATGCCTGAACAAACACATTGGGAACGTGCGTAGCGTTGATCTCCAAGGGAACCATGCGAACCCCTCCGGGGACGTGAATCACCCGATGCTCCAGCAATTGCTCGGCACCCAGGGTCAAGAGCACCCAACGATCACTCGTCGGGACACTCAATAACACAGGCGCGGTCTGCCCCACCTGAAAGGTCTCCTTGTCGAGAATGATTTCCAATCCTTGAGAGTGATAACCCAAGTCCTGATCCTCAGGCCTACCCACCCACAGGTCACATTCCGCACGCACTTCGGCACCCGGTCCGGGGGGGGCTCCGGGTCGCTGATCCTGACTTGTCCACAACAAGGTGTAGTAACCCCGTTCGGTGGGGGTGAAGACAAAGATGGCTTTTCCCGAAGCATCACTGCTGAGCACTTGATCACTCACCACCTCGCTCTCATAACCACGTTCCTTGAATTGCCAGGGACGCTGGTCGGGGCGTTCGGGCTGCGGAGGGAAGTCCTTCCACTGGCCCGCATCCGCACCCAGGCCCGGACGCTCGACTTCCAAACCTTCGGGGGAGATCCAGATTTCACGCCATTGCTTGCGAAGGACCTTGATCTGCCCTTCACGAGAAAGGGGTCGCTCCTGAATATCTTGAATGCGGATGTCGAACACCACCTTCTGAGAAGGCTCGATCACGCGATGATCCCCGACGATGTGGGCAAAGTGTCCCTGTCGTGAAACCCGCACTTCCTTTTGAGCCACAACCTCTCGACGAGAAGCATCGCTCACGCGCACTTCGACGCGATAACTCATGTCCTTCGACAGATCATCGCTGGAATCAAAGGTGATGAGGGCTCGCCCTTGGGCATCGGTCTTGACCGACCATTCCTTGTCCAGGCTCTCGGGCTGCCGACCAGGCATCATGCGCCCCTGAGCATCGGCCACCTTCATCCATGGATAGGGGCGGGGCATTGGGGAAATCATCTGGTAGGGCCGACGATACACCCTGACCTGCACCTGAGCATCGATCACGGGGCCACCAAAATAGTAGGAAGCCTGGAGATCCAGACTTACAGAATCTCCCGGACGCGGCACTTCGGGTGTCTGACCCTCCTCCAGGTCGGGCCAGTCAAGGGAGAGCTTCATCTCGGGAAGCTTGTACTCCTCAACACGGAAAAGGGTATGGTTGGCAACCCATTGATCATCCTTATCCTTCAGTTCAAGTCGATACATCCCCAGAGGGGTATCACTGGCAATTTCCCACTGCCCATGCAGCGAACCGAAGGCATTGAGAGTGACTTGTGACTCGAACACCGTGGCCCCGAGCGGGTCCACAATACGGCATTTGAGATCAGCCTGAGCAGGGGTGATGTAACCACTTTCGTCTCGCTGGCGCACGATGGCCTTCCAATACACCGTTTCCTCCGGGCGATAGGCCGGACGATCGGAGAAGGCATATACCTTCCACGGATCTTGCTGGCCACGACGGTTCCCCGGATGGTGGAGCATGGTCAGGTTCTGTCCGTCATCCTTGGACACGGTGATCAGCCAGGATGAGCCATCGGCCCGTTCGGATTCCATCACCACCAGACCCTCGGCATCGCTTTGGCGATCAAACGAAATCCATTGCTGCTCGCGGCCTCGTCGGGTCTGCTGCCACAGCCGCACCGTGGCGTGAGGGATCGGTCGGCCATCGCGCGCATCGCAGACCCACACCAACATGCGGTTAGAGGAGGCTCTGGCGGTCACCATCAGATTGCTGACCAGAATCCATTCGCGGCTCAGCTCTTTCCCGCCACTCGAAGCGATGGCCAGATAGGCCCCCTCGGGCAAGGATTCCTTGAGCACCCATTCCTTATGCCCGGGATCGTGTCGTCCCAGATCCTCCGTCTCCACCGCTTCTTGAAAGAGTGGCTCCTGGCTGGGCGTCTCAACCGAGCGTATCCACTGGTAGGAACCCAACTGGCCCTTGTCGGTCAAAGCCAGGTCTTGGACCAGGTCCATGGCATAAATCTTGAGCTGGAAGGACTCGATGTTGCGCCAGCGAACGCGCAGTCGAATTCTGGAATCAGGCTTGAACGCGTGATCCACCGCCAGGTCGGCTCGCACCTTGAGAATCTCCTCCACGCTCCGAGTGGCGCTTGCATGATAGCGTGTTTCCTCCTTGTCATAGAGATCAAGCAGCCGACGCCACACCTTGAGCGCGGCCGGGTAATCAGGCAGGAAGGACCACTGTCCATCGTCTCGCTGCTCGGCCCGACCCTGCGATCCCAGCCACTGGGCCTGCTGAGCCAAGGCATCATCCAACCATGCATGCTTGATCGAGTTATCGGTTGCCCTCTCGAAGGCTCGCAGGATGCGTTCGTAAGAGCGTGCCTGCACCCCCCAGCGCTGTTGAAGAGACCGAGCCAGAAGATAGTAGGCGTGCGAACGATCCTCCGGAGTTTGGGTAATGCGGGTGGCCTGCTCAAGGACATCCACCGGAAGATAGTTTCCGGCACTGCCATACATTTCATAGGGCCTCGCCTGCGGCACCGCCGAAGCTTTCCAAAGAATGTTCAGAAAGCGATCCCTAGCGACCTCCAACTCCGACGAACCAGCCCAGAAATCCAAGGCACGCTGATAAGCCGACCAGGCCTGATTCCATTGACGGCGATTGCGGGAAGTCCACCAGAAGTCTCCCAGAGATTCCAACAAGGCGGCCTCCATGGCATCGACGCCCTGAGAAGCGTCGCGATCGTCCACCATGCGCTGCAACGACCGTCCCACCTTCATCAAAGGCCCTTGATCGGGTTGTTGAGTGGCACTGAAGGAACGCCACTGGCTGTCCAATCGACGAAAAAGAATCCATCGCTGTTGTTGGGCCGTCAGGGCCTCATCCTTCACATCGATGCCCTGATAGGCTTCCAGGGAGCGCTGGTAGGCACCTCGGGCAAAAAGGACTTCGGCCTCCGTGAGGGCGGGCAGTCCTTCTACCCAAGGAGTGACTGCTCCCAGCAGGCATTGAGTGACGATCAAGCAGGAACCCATCCACAGGCGTATCATGTCGGTCATGGTAACAGTTAAGACGCCGGGAGTCGTGATTTATTAGAAGGTTCCCCAAAAAGATGTCCTTCTCGCAGGATGAAGTCTACTGTGCTCTGCATGCGTGGCTTGTTCCCCGAAAGGCACTCCAGCTCCTCTCTCCTCGGGTGTTTAACCCTACTTGCTGTCTTGCTGAATCCGGGGGCTCTGCAGGCAGCCAAATCCTGGTCTGGCAGAAACATTCCCGGCTACCGTGGCATCTGGTTCGATCTGGGCCAGCGCTCCGCCCATGGTTCCAAGTATTCGGGAGGGCTGGGCACCTACACCGCCAAGCACTGCCCACTGGCCATCCATGCCAAGGCGGTGAATCACACCTTTTTTGTTTATGGAGGCACACCCGAGGCAGGGCAGCGCCATCTGCTGGCCATGATCGGTGTGTACGATCACTACACGGGCAAAATCCACCAGCCACATGTCGTGCACGACAAACAAACCGTGGATGATCCTCATGACAATCCTTCCCTGGCCATGGATCCCTAAGGGCATCTCTGGGTGTTTGTCAGTAGGCGAAGCAGGCAAAGACCCGGGTTTGTCTACCGTAGCCGAGAACCCTACGATCACACCGCTTTTGAGCAGGTGATAGAGGTAGAGTTCACGTATCCCCAACCGTGGTGGCTGGGAGAAGCCGGGTGCCTGCATCTCTTTACCCAATACACCCGGGTTCGGGAACTTTACTGTAGCCACAGTTCGACCGGCCGAGACTGGACACCTCCCCGAAAACTCGCTGGCATGGTAGGGCATTACCAGATCAGTCGCAGCATCGGTGATCGCGTCCTCACCGCCTTCAACGCGCACCCGGATGGCAACGTGGATCTTCGCACGAATCTCTATTATCTAGAAACCCGCAATCTGGGCGAAAGCTGGCACACCATCACCGGTCATGAGATCACCCCTCCGCTATCCGATTTCAGCCATCCGGTCCGCACCGACGCCCTCGCTCCTGGCGAGTGGCTCATTGGAGAGACGGTGCCTGGGCCATGGAGGACATTGCACCTGCCTGGCACGACTAGGACATGGGAAGCCTCGTTGTCGAAAAGAGACAACCCTGGCGCCTGATCGCCCCCACGGCACCTAGGCCGATGGGAATCCCGACAGGCTCTCCCCTTCCCTGCTTTACTTCACCGACCGGGAAGGCTCCTTTGTATGGCAATTTCCCGAGACCATAGAGGAGCCCACCGCCCCTCCTCTGCGTCTGTATTGATGTAAGACAATCAATATTCTTTGGGGAGGATGCGGACGGCAAACAGCCCCTGATGATCGGGTACCTCGACATACACCGAGGCCAGAAGCCCCTCTCCGTCGAGCTCTGTCTGCGAGAGCGCTCCCTGCTCGCTCCCGGCGAAAGTCACGCGCTCCCAGGGTTCGTTGATTTGTCGTCGACGCACCACCTCATAGGACACCTTGCGCCGTGCTGCGAAGGTCAAGCGAAGGCGCTGGCTCTGGCCCAGATCCACGACTTGCGTGGACAAGCTGAAACGCAGACGCGGCACCAGGACGTGCAGGCTCCCATCGGGCTGTTCTTCGGAAGGATAGGTTTCCAGACCGAATGGCGCGGGGCCACTGATGCGCGAACCATCCAGTCGAAATCGTGAAGCATGACAGGGGCAGACATGAGACTGACTGCCCGTGCTGAAGGTACGCACCGCACAGGAACCATGAGGGCACTCCGCGCTCATCGCCTTAAGGTTTCCATCCTCCAAGCGATTTATTAACAAAGGTTGAAGCGTCCCATCGGGTTGGTGGTTGGATCGAATGGGATTGAAGCCCAACCGGATGGATCCACCGCTCTGGCTCAGGGCTGGGTAATCACTGGGTTGAACGGACAACAAACCTTCGTTGCCCTCTGCCGAAGGGATCAGTTCTGCGGAAAGGTGAAGTCGCTTCATACCCGAGACACCGCTCATCCAGGCAGTGCTTAGCAGGAGCGTTCGAACAAAGGATCGACGCGGTGCTTCCATGTCAGAACCACAGCATGATCCATACCGACTCAACCCTGCAATGAGGAAACGAATCGCGCCATGCGCTCCATACCCTTTTCCAGGTTTTCCATGCTGGTGGCATAGCTGATGCGCAGATAGGCATCGGAGCCAAAAGCAATGCCTGGCACCGCGGCCACCTGAGCCTCCTCGAGAAGACGCTCACAGAAGACCGACGAGCTCAGTCCAGTGGCCGAGATGTTGGGAAACAGGTAGAAGGCACCTTGGGCGTTGACGCAACTCACGCCCGGCATGGACGCAAGCTGCTCATGAGAAAAACGACGGCGACGATCGAATTCAGGCAACCAGCTCTTGAGGTGGTCCTGAGACCCTCTCAGCGCCTCCACTCCACCTTTCTGCGCAAAGGAAGTCGGGTTGCTGGTGCTGTGACTCTGAATGGCATTGATGGCCTTGGCAATCGGTTCGGGGGCCGCCATGAAGCCCAGGCGCCAGCCAGTCATCGACCACGCCTTGGCCAGGCCATGAGTGAGTATGGTGTATTCTTGGTGCTCAGGGGAGAAAGAGGCCACGCTGCGGTGCACCGCGTTCCCATAGACCAGGTGCTCGTAGATTTCGTCGCTGAGAATCAGGATACCCCTGGAGACACAGACATCCCCCAGTGCCTTGATTTCCTCAGGGCTGTAGACGGTGCCCGTAGGGTTGCTGGGTGAATTGAGAATGAAGAGGCGGGTCTTGTCAGTGATGGCCGCTTCCAGCTGATCGGGGGTTGCCTTGAACTGGGTGGCATCGGTGGTCTCCAGGATGACCGGGTTGCCCCCTGCCAGTTTAACCATCTCCGGGTAGCTCAACCAGTAGGGCGCCGGGATGATCACCTCATCGCCCGCGTCGCAAAGGGCCATCATGATGTTGTAGCAGGCATGCTTGCCCCCACAGCTGACGATGATTTCGGAGCTGCTGTAGTTCAGGCCGTTGTCGCGCTGGAATTTCTCAACGATGGCTTCCTTGAGTTCGGGGATACCGCTGGCTGGAGTGTATTTGGTGAACCCGTCCTGGAGAGCGGCGATGGCCGCATCCTTGATAGGTTGGGGGGTATCAAAATCAGGTTCACCGGCTCCAAAGCCGATGACATCCTGCCCGGCTGCCCTTAATTGCTTGGCCTTGGCACTGATGGCCAGGGTCAGGGAAGGCGCCAGAGAAGCGGCGCGCTGAGAAATCTTAACCTTCATGTTTATTATAAAAGCCTGCCATGCATACCCGAGGAGGGCAAATCCAGGCAAGAGGAATCCTTCGCGAAATCTCCATGAAGGGCAAACAAGATCTCGCGCAGGCCTGGAACCTCGACAACCCCGAGCCAACCCGAGACCATGCCGACCTTTTACCGCAATCAGGACTCCAGCGACCACCGAGCCTGGCGCAGCACCGCCTTGGGACGATTCGCCAGCCGTTCGTACCACACACTGACCAGCGAACCATCGATCAGCTGCGCGGTGCTGGGATAGCCCAGGTCGCCCGAGGCCCCATCGGTGGAAAGACTCATCGGTGCCGACCAAGATCGCCCATCCTCACTGAGCCGAGCCTGATTGCCGAAAGGGAGCCTTCGATGCCCATAAGTCATCAGGGCACGGCCATCGGCCAGGCGAAGCAGATGAGAGGGCAGCCCCCAGACACCCACCGATCGTGGCTTGGTCCAGCTCAGCCCCCCATCGGTCGATTCGCATTGAAGGGTCTCTCCCGCATGAAGCGGGTTGTGATTGCGGATGTGCACCACCACCCTGCGGTCGGGCATCTCAACGGCATGCAATTCATGATACTCGGCGGGATCGTCTCCCTCGCGAGCAGGGATCTCGGCTGCCCATTGCCAGCTGCGTCCATCATCCTCAGAAAACGCCACTCCGATCCGTCGCTGACCTGTCCAAAGCTCCTTGCCGGCATAGAGCAACCGTCCATTGGACAGCGCGATGGGGCCGTGGGGGCTATTGACGACTGAAGGCGTCTTGGCCGACCAGTTGAGCCCACCATCCTCCGAACGCAGGATCCACTGCCCCAGCTGGCTTTGCCGAGATGCGGCATCGAGGCGTGCATGCGCCGCCTCCCAGCGCTGGAGGCGAGACGGATCCCAGCGCCCCTCCTTTCGCGCACGTTCCAGAATGGGCTGGTAGGCCATAGAAGTGAAGGTGGTTGCGAGCAAAGTCCCCGAGGGCGTCTCCAGAATACCGGCATCGCGGTCATCCAGACCGCTGTCCAGGATCACTCGAGGCCAACACCAGGTCTCCCCTCCGTCAGAAGAGCGCATGAACTGCACCTGACCAAAAGGGCAGACATGATCTTCGCGCCCTCCCGACCAGGCCAGCAGCAGATCTCCTTGTTGAGAGCGCGACAGGGTCGGCCACCCATGATAACGATCTGGGGCGTGACTGATGGTGCGAAGCTCGTGCACCCGAATGACAGGCGCCGCCGCCCGCAGCCGAAGGGCCGGCATGGCAGGCAAGGCATGCATGAAAGCAGCAGTCCCAGCCACCCTCCCACATGCAGAGAGAAAGCGACGCCGGGATCGAGGCAGGCTCTTGGATGAATGCATGCCCTCCATGCTGCCTCAGCCTGCAACGGCATCAAGAAGGAAACCTTCCTATATGGGGAGTGGAGCACCCCTCGTGGGGCCCACAATGTAGCTTTTGGTCACCGACTATCTGTTGAAAAAAAGTCCTTTGCAATCCATCGGCTGCGACCCTCGGAAAAGGACCCTTTCAAGCCATCTTGTCTGGACCATGAGAAAATGAGTGCTTTTTTATCATGGCCAACGTTTGGGGCCTGCGGTTAAAAAGCCTCCATGATTCGTCGACCGATTGCTTCTACCACCCGAATCATTCTGGGGCTCTTGTCAGTCGCATTGATGTTGGCCGGCTACAGCTGGCTCTCCTACCGCCAGCACCAGAAAAACCCCAAGGATACCACCATCCCCAACTGGTCGCAGCTCAGCGAAGGGGTTCAGCGGTCCATTCAGTGGAATGAACGGTTGGAGGATCGCTGGCTCACCGATGATGCTAGGGCCACCCTTACCCGCCTGTTTGCCGGTCTGGGGTTGGCAGTAGTCGGCTCATGCGTCCTTGGGATTGCCATGGGTTGTTCCCAGTCGGTGGAGGCCTTTTTGGCCCCTCCTCTTTCCTTTCTGGCAAAAGTACCGGCAACCGCCGTCATTGCCGTGTTCATGGCCCTGGTGGGCTTGGGGATGAAAATGTACTTCACCATGATTGTCTTTGGTATCCTGCCCAGCATGGCCATCACCGTCTATCAATCGGTCAAGGCCTTTCCCGATGAGCTGCAATACAAGGCCTACACTCTGGGAGCCTCGCACATGGAGGTCGTGTGCAATGTCATTTTTCCTTACGTGCTGCCCAAGTTACTGGAGGCCACTCGACTGATGATCGGGCCGGCGATGGTCTACCTGATTGCGGCTGAAATGCTCTTTGGGGATGTCGGCTTTGGCTACCGAATCCGGATCCAATCCAAGTTGCTGAACATGGGGGTCGTATATCCTTACCTGGCCTTGCTGGCTGGTTTCGGCTTTCTGATGGACAGTCTACTCAACGCACTTCAAAAGAAAATCGCTCCCTGGTTCGATGCCCAACACTGATGCCCCCATGACGACTGTAGCTTCTCAACCACATATCGCTCTGGAATGCCGATCCCTTTCCCATTGGTTTGGATCCAAGCGGGTGCTGCATGACATTCACCTCACCATCCAGCGCGGGCAGTTTGTCAGTCTGGTAGGCCCCAGCGGATGCGGCAAATCCACCCTGCTCCGTGCGATTGTCGGTACCCATCTACCCAACGAAGGCGTGGTGCAGGTCCACGCCAAGGAAGCCTCCATCCCACCCTCACCGGTCCAAGGACCCGGGCGGGATCGTGGCATTGTCTATCAGCACTATTCACTTTTCCCGTTTCTCACTGCCCTCGAAAATGTCGCCATCGGCTTGAAACTGGACCAGACCACTCTGGCGGACCGGCTTTTCCGATGGGGGCACTGGAAGAGGAGTCGCAAGGGGCATCTGGAAGAAGCTGCTGCAATGCTGGAGCGGGTCAAGCTCAAGGATGCCATGCACCTCTACCCCCATGAAATGTCGGGTGGCATGCGCCAGCGCGTGGCCATCGCGCAGGCGCTGGTGATGAAGCCCGAAATCATCCTGCTGGATGAGCCGTTCGGAGCCCTGGATGAAGCCACGCGTGAAGAGCTTCAGAAAGCCTTGCTTGAGCTCTATGAAGAAAACCAGCAAGCCAAGGCAGCAGGACAGCTACCCGATTACACGCTCATCATCGTCACCCATGAGCTGAACGAGGCGATCTATGTCGGGGATCGCCTGATCGGCTTGTCCCAGTATTGGGATTGGAAGGCCGAAGGACACAGCGCCCATCCCGGGGCTTCCATCGTGTATGATCAGCCTACCCCCATCTTCGAGCCCCACAGTGTGCGGGATTTTGAAATCTTCGAACACCAGCGTGCGGCAGTGCGACAGGAGGTGTTTCACCCCAACCACCTTCAGCCACGCATCGCTCCCGACAGCAACACCCACCCTGAAGCATGAGTCAGCAAGCCCCCCCTTTTCTCAAGGCCGCCGGCCGGATGCTCAATGCCGGCCAGACCCGCACGGTGTTGTTGACCGGAAACATTCACGACCTCTTCTATCAGAAAAAAGAGGATGAAGAGGACTACGTCTCGCTGCTTCCTTTCTTGCTGCATCATTGGGATCTACCCAACTTCATGCTGTTGGTCTATGAACTCAATGGCCCCATTCGCTTCCTGCATCCCTCGCACCGCGAGGCCATGAAAAAGGCCTGGGTAGGCTGGCGCAGCGGACTGAACAACGAACAGATGGCTATCCAGCGGATGCTTCATAAAGGCGCAGTGGATGACGAAAAAGCCATCGCCGAGAGCTTTGAGCGCCACTTGCAGGAAGCCATTGGCAATCCTACCCTGGCGTTGGAAATGCTCCGCCAGATGTGTCTCTGCTCGCGTTCCCGACAAGGTTCCAAGCCCAGCCTGAAAGCCAATCTGTTGATTCTAATTGAGGGAGCCGACCTGATCCTACCGGAAGCACCCATCGCTCAGATGGGAGACATGGACCGCCGGCGCGTGACCATTTGTCAGGATTGGTTCAGTGATCAGGACTTCCTTCGTTCCGGAGATGCGGTGATCCTTCTGGCTGAATCGCGCAGTCAGATCCACCACCGCATCGCCAAATTGCCTTACTTGCTGGAGAGCGAAATTCCTTCACCCGATGAAGCTATCCGCAAGCACTTCATCTCCTGGTTCAACCGCCACTTGAGCCATGGTGAGGAACTCAAGCTCTGGAGCAGTCAAAGCCAGCTGGCAGCCTTGACCGCAGGGCTCTCGCTGCAGGCCCTGCTGCAACTCCTCAAAGGGGCCATCCATGGGAAGGAAAAGCTCCAGCCTGTCGATGTAGTGGCCAAGGTGGAGTCCTTCATTCAAAGCCAGCTGGGGGATTCAGTGGTGGAATTCAAGAAACCCGAACATCGTCTCAAGGACGTGGTGGGCTTTACCAAGCTCAAGGGTTTCCTCAACCAGGAGCTCATCCCACGCTTCAAGATGGGTGGCAAGGCTTCACTGCCCGGGGCCGCGGTTTGTGGCCCGATCGGTAGCGGCAAAACCTTCATCTTTGAAGCCGTCGCTACCGAAATGGACATGGTGGTGCTAGTGCTAAAGAACCTGCGGAGTCAGTGGTTTGGTCAAACCGATGTCATTTTCGAGCGACTTCGACGCGTTCTGGAAGCCCTTTCCAAGGTGCTGATTTTTGTGGATGAGGCTGACACACAGTTCGGCGCCATTGGCCCGAATGCACACGAAACCGAACGTCGTCTCACCGGCAAGATCCAGGCCATGATGTCCGACCCACGCCTGAGAGGCAGGGTATTCTGGCTGCTGATCACCGCACGTATTCACCAGCTCTCGCCCGACTTGCGTCGCCCTGGCCGCGTGGGAGATCTCATCATCCCGGTGCTCGATCCGGAGAACGAAGATCGCCAAGCCTTTCTGGAATGGGTGATCCAGCCGGTATTGGGGCGCAAGCTCAAACCCGATGAGCTGGAGCATCTGCTCACAGAAATCGGGGATCTGTCTGCTGCGGCAATGGCTTCCCTGCGTTCGGAGCTCAAGGCGCGACAACTGCTGCGCAAGGCTGAGGCGCTGGAGATGGATGCCATTCTGGAAGTGGTGCACGACCACCTGCCTGCCGCCATTGCAACCACCCGGCACTACCAGACATTGCAGGCTCTGGTGCACTGCAGCCGGCGCAGTTTACTGCGCGACCCGGAAGTCTCTGAAACTGAGCGAACAAAGTGGGAAGCGGAGATTCGGGAACTGGAGGCAAGCGGCATTCGCTGAAAACCATTCCTTGGTCGCTTACCAGTTTCAAGAGAGCCTCAGGGCAAGGCCAGCCGGTAAAGCTTTCCATCATACCCCACGAGGCAAAGACTCCCGTCGAGTGCCTCGGCAAAGGAGGCCACCGGCGAGGGAGATACTGCGATTTGGAGCACCTTCTGCAGGCGACCTTCTTCTGTCCACAAAGCCCAGAGCCGACGCGTGGTGTAGTCCCCGCAAATATAAGCCCCGTAGTAGTCAGAGTGGACATCTCCCCGGTAGACATAACCTCCGGTAATTGAGTTTCCCAGACGACGACCGTAAACAAAGACCGGCCAGGTGTAGCGATGATCGGGCTGGCGGTATTGCTCCGAAAAAGATTCAAATCCTTCGTAAACGTTCCACCCATGGTTTTCTCCCCGGCCGACCACCGTCACCTCCTCATACTTCCCCTGTCCCACGTCCCCTACCCAGCAATCGCCCGTGAGTCGATCGAAGGAAAAGCGCCAGGGCTCCCTCAGGCCTACAGCAAAGATCTCCCGGCGCAGGTGTGGATCCTGACTGCCCGCATGTGGATTGTCAGGGGGGATCCCATAGGCCATCCCAGGCTCTACATGATCCACATCCAAGCGGTGCATCTTCCCCAACCAGCTGTTCAAATTCTGGGAGTGACCCTCAGGGTCTTCCTGCGGCCCCCCATCCCCCATGGCAAAGTAGAGCATGCCGTCCGGGCCAAAGGCGAGCGTCCCACCATTGTGGTTGTCTGCAGGCTGTGCCATCGCACAAAGTTCTCGGGGCGATTGGCCAGAATCCCGCAAGCCATCCTGACTGGCCCGGTGTTCCCGGAGGACGGTCCACCGCTGCTCTTGCCTCAAGGTCTCATGTTTGAGGAAGTAGCGTCGGTTGGTGGAAAACTCCGGATGAAAGGCCAGACACATCAAGCCTTCCCAAGGTCCGTCACTGACGGCAGCACTAAAGTCACCAAAGAGGCTCTTGAGGGGCGCGGCTTGATCGGCGAGATTCAGACGCCAGGCCTTGCCACTACGGTGCTCCAATACCACCCACTGGCCCTCATGCCCGGGGATGGGCGTCATCCACACGGGGCGATCCCAAGACAGGCCCTCCGCTAGCGGGACGCATGTGATGGGCGGATCCAGCTTCTCGGTGCGGGAGAAAACCACCGGCGAAGGCGGCAAGGCAGAAGCTTGAGGTTGGGCCAGGAGGGAATGGCCCCTGGGGCTCAAAAACACCAGCAATGCCCCCACCATCCAGCAGCCGGCCTGAAGGAAGGTAAGCGACCATCCCCTCCGAGCAATTCGAGATATCTGAGATATTCGAGAAGTCCGGGACAAATCCATGGGCATGGACAGGGGCGTAGTGCAGAGACTACGGAGCCTCCGCAAAAAGCTGATCGCCGCCTGCACCATGAACCTCACTACACCACCCCTTGATTTCAGCATCGTTGAAGATCTTACCAATCATGCGGCGAAGCAGACCCTTCAGGCTGGGGTTGTCGAGCTGAGCAATCGATCGGATGGCTTCCTCCTTGTAGGCCTCCAGCAGGCGTTCGGATCGGTCCAATGCCTTGAGCTCGCGGCAAAGGCGTTCAACATCCTGATGGGAAACCGTGCCATTGAGCTGCCGTTTCCAGGCCGTCTCCAGGGCGTCGCGATCGGGTCCCTTGGCTTTTTCGTGAGCCACGGCCAGAGGCAGATTGGGGCGAATTTGTTCCAGGTCGTTGGTCTCACCTCCCACACCGTGATCGGAGAGATCATCCCGGATCTGATAGGCAATACCCAGCGCCTCACTATAGGCATGCAGGGTGCCTCGCACCCCTTCGTGCAGATCCAGCCCTGCAAAGATCGCCCCCATCTGAAGTGCCACTTCAAATGCTGGCGCAGTCTTGCTCCGAAAAATTTCCAGCACTTCTACTGGTTTCATGGGGTGTGGATCCCGCATCCAGCAAAGCTCCGCTCCCTGTCCGCGGCATAGCTGGCGATGCCCTTCGGCAGCCACTTGAAGCATCGCAGCTTTTTGCTCCGGAGAAAGCCCGGTCGCAGCGATCAGTCGATACCCCTCTCCCACCAGAAGGTCCCCGACATTGAGAGCGACGGCCACCCCGTGGGAGGCATGCAGGGTCTGTTCGCCGTAACGCTGATCGTCTTCATCTTCGATGTCATCATGAATCAGCGAGGCCTTGTGGAAACATTCCACCGCCACGCAGATGCGTTTGAGATCCTCCGACCATCCGTCCTGCGATGTTTCCACCAAAGACTGCACCACCGAGGCGGTGAGGAAAGGACGCCATCGCTTACCGGCCCGCATCAGCCATTCGCGCGCCAGTTCCTCGGTTTGTCCCTTGACTTCACCCATGATCAATGCCATGGAGGTCGGGGAAAAACAAAAATCAACCTCCTCCCGAAGGGCTCCCAGATCCAATCGCAGGCTTTTATCCGCGCTGGTCAGATGGATGTAATCCCAGATCCAATCCAGATCGACAGTGGTGTCGATGCAATCATCCTGCAGCAGGGGGATGGCGACGCCCGGCACCGCAGCGGCCTCCATGTAGGGAAAGGCGCGCTCCAGAACGCTAAGACAGCTGACCCCGACGATGGCTTCGATCTTTCCGGTCTGGATCAGGGACATCACAATCGCCGACCCCTCGGCCACCAACACGGCATAGCCCAAACGCTCGGCTTCATTTTGAAGATCCTGAATCGAACACAATCCACACTGCTTGCAGAGAAGACCAAACTCATCGAATGGGGCCGGGCACTTGCTTTCCACACGAAGGCATTTGGGTAACAGCAAGAGTCGACGCTCATAGGGGATGGCAGCTAGGGAATCGCGCCACATCTCGTTGTTCATCAGAACGCCAATGAAATCGCGATACACCGGATCACAGCCCAGTGAGGCCACCAGACGGTCGGCGTGCACCTTGATGTCTTCCATGGGCATGGGAGGCACCGGCTGGTGCTCGGCAATGTAAGCACGGACCTGCTGCAGGATCTCCGACCGTTCTTCCGGCGTCTGGGGCAAGTTGCTCTTGGGAGGCCTGAAACGTGCAGGCGGTGTTAGTTTGGGCAACTTGAGAGTGGTCTCTCCCATCACGGTCTGGCCAGTGAATTCCATGTTAGCTGTATTTTCTCAAAAACTCCATTTCAGGAATGGAGGGTTGATTGTGGTTTCTCATCTTGACCGACTGTGTCACTCAGAGGTTTCACCTTTTCCAATCGGTCGTAGGCGCCGAAGTCGGTGTAAAAAAATCGTTTGGCCCACCGATACATCCAATGCTTTTCGGGGATCTCGTCTCCCGGAAGCCATTGGCTGTGGCGAGGTTTCATGGCCTGCAGCTCCTGCATGGCCGTTTGTCGAATGGTGCCATCCCCGGCCGCATGCTTTTTGACAAGGTCTTCGACCAGATCGGGCCGTTCCAGCATCACACAGCCACGGGTTTCGCGGGCCGTGGTCTCTCGGAAATCCTTCAGAAAAGAAGACTCGGTCAGGGTACGGTAGATACCCCGATCATCATCGATCGACTCATTGGCAAATTGAATGATGGGGCAGGGTTCCACCCCTCCCTTGGGATTGACATGGTGACTGATCCCCGTGGCCATGGGGCAAAGGGCCTGGCCATCATGATCATAGTAGGCATCCACGATTCCAATAGGCTTCTTGGCACGCATTTCCGTAATGAATTGACGGGTCTCAACCAGTTGCTCACGAGAAAGTCCAAGGTCTTCGTGCATCATGGGCCCGACAGGGCGGTAGGAGTGAAACCAGACATAATGGACCCCCCGGTCAATAAGCTCATCGATCCAAGATTCGTTCAGGAGATCCCGAATGTTCGACTGACACACACTGGTGGCCACACCTGTCAGAAGGCGATGGCGGATAGCGGTATCGAGCCCTCGCAAGGTGCGGGCAAAAACGTCTTTTTTTCCTCGCCGCTGATCACTCACCACTTCCCGGCCTTCGATACTGATCAGCGGGGTGGCATTGCCGGCGCGCCGCAGACGATCGGCCACCTTGTCGGTGATCAACTGACCGTTGGTAAAAATCTGAAAATAGGCATCGGATTGCTGCTCCACCAAGTCCAGCAGCTGGGGGTGCATGAAGGGTTCGCCGCCCAGAAGCCCGAAAAAACTGTTGCCGTGGGACTTGGCCTCATTGATAAGGCGATGAAGCCGCTCCAGTTCAATGCTTTCTCGTGGCGATTCCACATCCACCCAGCACCCCTGACAACGCAGATTGCAGCTGTTGAGGATACTCAGGTAAAGAAATGGTGGGAAATAGACGCCTTGCTGGGCCCTTCGCTTGAAACGTTGCACCGAAAGCATGCCTTTGAACCCGAAAAGCCAGGAGAATTTCCACAAGGCCTTGGGATCGGTCGAGCGCAATACGCGCATGGCGAGTCGGGGTAACATCAATAGAGTTTTATGTCACGAAAGCCCTTGAATCGCAATGAAAATCCCCCCGATCAATGGACATACCGAATGCATTAAAAGATCTGCAGACAGGTGGAAAGCCGATCCGGGCTCGCCTACCAGAGAAAGCTGGTGCGGGTGGCCAACACTTCATCACCTCGCATCACACGTACCCGCCAAGCAATCAAGTTGGACTGAACGTCAAAAGATGCTTCAGGAATCCGAAGACCGCTCCATCCTTTTTTGCGGCGCTTCCCGGTCTCAATGAGCCTTTTCTGCTCCAGGGTTTGAATACCCTTTTCACTTCCAAAACGAGCCTCAAGATGCAGCGTACACCCTTGGAGGCCTCGCTCTTTCAACCGCCAGTTCACATCAAAACGGATGGTGGAAACTTCTTCACGATGCTCCTTGAGGTGCAGCTGGTAGGCATCACGCTCGAAAAGACTGGGAGAAATGGTGTGACGCCCTTGCTGATCCAGCCAGTGAGGCAAGACCTTTAGGATCTCAGTGGAAGCCCCCAGAGCCCAAGTCGAAAAAGAACTCGCCAGCCCGATAACGCAAATGAAGAACCAATGGAGGACAAAGTTCATGGTCGAAAAGTAGTCAAGACGCAGACCTCTGACAATCACCAAAGCCTTGGAGATGCCATTCCGAAGGGATTTTTAAAAAAAGCGAACGCAGGGGGTTCAACCAAGATCTAGGAAAGTTCTGTTAGCAGGATAGGCTGTTCGCTGTCAATGCTCATCAGTGAAGATGTTTGACGCAAACCTTTGAAGATAAAGCGATGATCAAACCTACGACCCATTGGCTCAGCTTGGTTCACCATACCAAACACCCCTTCCGGCAAATCGAAAACCGAGCCAACAAACCTCACAAACACCGCTACGAGCGCCGAAAAATTCGGGAAATCATTCGAAGGAGTGACTGGGGTGATCTCCCGGAGGCCTTTTGATCACCTCCGCATCAACCTGATTCAAGGCTCTCTAGTGGGCGTGGTCATGCCCATGATGCGTCTCTTCTGTGGAACTTCTGTGGAAGAGGATTCTCCCGTATCGTGGTGGTGATCATGGCCGCTGGATTCAAACTTCCCAATGACCACTGCCAGGGCGATTCCCAGAGCCAGCGCCGCGCTGAGTTTGAGACGGTCGTGCTTGTGAAATTGCAACTCGGGCAGAAGATCAATGGAGGCAATGCAAAGAAAAGTACCCGCTGCAAAGGCCAGGGCGCACCCGATCCACTGGTGGTTGCTATCGGCCACTGAATGAAAGCCCATTATGAAAAGAGCGACCCCCAACGGAATAATCAATGCAAAGCCTGCATTGACCAGATGACGCTGCCCACGCGACCAGCCTCCCGTGGACATAAAGGTTCCAATGGTGCAGGCATCGAAAGGTTTATGAAACATTATGACCAGGAAAGTACCAAAACAGCCCAGGCAACCGCCTCTTGAGGCTGAACTTCGCTCTTAATACTGGCCGCCAGAACCATGCCATTGATCAAGGTATGAAGGGTCAGCCCAAGACCCGCCCCCAACCACGACCAGCGCTTGCCAATCCCATGCCCTTCACCACTGTCGCCGGAGTGAAGATGGGCATGGTCATGCCCACCACAGTCGTGAGAAGCATGGATGCTACCCTCCTGACCTGATGCACCCGCATCCATCGGCAACCCATGCATGTGATGGAGGAAAAAGCGCTGGATCAAAAAGGTGAAGAGAAACCCTCCCAAGAGCCAGTGAATACCCCGATCGATGGAACCAAGCTCGAAAAAGGCATGAGACAAAAGATGGAGAAACCCTACCCCCAGCATCAGTCCTGAAATAAAACTCAATGCCACTTCCAACCGGGTGTGCGCCAGCCGCACCATCAGAGGAATCCATCCCCCAGCCAGGGAAGCCAGGAGGATGGCCACACAATAGATGAGAATCAGCGCCTCGGTTGTCATGTAAGGGCTCGAAATATCAGGGTTTCAAAGGGCAGGCCATTCACCAGCGAAAGATTGAAACCTCATGATCGCAACCGATCTGCAGGGTCGCTTCAGGGAAGCGCATGCGAAGAAGGCTTGATCCCCTTGACAAAGCCATTGAAACCAAAGGCGGTCGGATGATAAGCACCGACCGTTTCTACCTCACTAGCTTCAGGGATATCTTTTTCCATGCCAAGGGCCCAGAAGGAGGCGTTGACCAGCAAGCGTCTCAGGCCGGCGCTCTCAAGATCGGTGGCGGCACCCATTGTGCTGCAGAAAATACGATTGTTTTTTCCATGGGGCTGGGGGTGTTCCCGCACCCAGGCAACCGGCATCAAAGGCTTGTCGTAATTGGGCAGAGAGTCTGGTTGCATGCCCGCGAGGGAGACGCCATGCACCAGCACCGTGATGTCATCAGGCAGGTGCGCCACTCCATAGACATCGGTCGGACCCCAGATATCCTTGACGCCCTTGAGAATAGGGTGGCGGAAGGCTTGCCCTTCAATCACACCGCGAGTGCTTTCCTGTCCGTGGTGACCATGATGATTGACCCAGGTTTCGCCCAACACCTGCTGGCCGAATCCTCCGGGCCAGCGACTGCTTTGCCAGTGATAATCGATGTAGGCACTCTGCTTGTTTCGACTGTAGGAAAACGCGTGGGTGGAGGTACGAAGGCCAATGATGGGTTTGCCAGCCTCGAAGTAATCGGCAAAAAACTTCATCTGATCATCGGGCAATTCCCTGAACCGGGTAAAGAGCATTACCAGATCGGCTTCTGCCACAAAATGCATACCCTTGATGTTGGTCTGGTTGTTGGGGTCAATCGTCCCGGTGGTATCATCCATGGCAAAGAGAACGGTACAATCAAACCCGTGACGAACCGAAAGAATCTTAGCCATCATGGGCATTGCTTCCTCGGATCGATATTCCTCATCACCCGTGATGAAAACGATACGCTTGCCCTTACCCGGACCTTCCTTGCCCGGGTAGTGCACCCATCCATCCTCGGCAAGGAGGGGTAAAGAAGCCAGCATGAGCATCGAAAGGCCAAGGAGGACACCCCATGCCCGGACACGGCATGGGAGGCTTTGAGAGTCAGCGTTCATAGGAGACGTTCTAATGGAGATTGTGGGGATTGACAATCCGTTAAAGCAAAGGAGCCAAGGGAGAGTCATCGGGCATTACTTCCCTCTCTTCGAGCATGGTTCGGATCAGCCTCGGCCGATTGCCACTCCTTGAGCTTGAGAAGCGACTTGAGGTCTTCGAAACTGGCCTTGTCCTGCATGAAATCAGTCAGACTGCCCTCAGTCAAAAAGGTCTTCATCATAGCTTGAAGGGCGCTCATGCATACAGCAAGGGTTTCAATCGGGCTCACCACCCATTTGAACCCCATCGAGGCAAGCTCCTGCCACTTCAAAATGGGGGTAGCCCCACCGACCAGCATATTCGCCATCTGGGGAATACCTGTTTCATGGGCGATACGCTCCAGCTCAGTGACGCTTTGAGGGGCTTCTACAAAACCTCCCCCCACACCACACTGGGCATATGCCTGCATGCGAAGGAGTGCCTCGTCCAGGCCATAGACGGCGCGAGCATCGGTGCGGGCAATGATAAGAAAATCATCGCTTGGTCGGGCCTCGAGGGCGACCCGCAGTTTGGCCTGCATGAAGGAGGTGTCGATGACCTGCTTGCCACGGAAATGGCCACAGCGCTTCGGAGATTGCTGATCCTCAAGCAGCAAGCCTGAGGCACCTGCTGCAGCCAGCCGCTGGACTGTGCGCCTGACTTGCGGCAAGTCACCATGGCCGGTATCGGCATCCACAATCAGGGGAATCTCCAGCACCGCAGTCAACTCGCTGACGGCTTGCTCCATGTCTCGCAGGCCAAGAAGTTGCAGATCGGGAAGACCAAGGCGCGAGGCACTGACACCAAAGCCACCCAGGAAGAGGAGTTCAAAACCCGCCTGCTGTGCAACCAGTGCCGAGAGGGCATCGTGCACTCCCACACTAGGAATGCCCTGCGGCCGTTTCATCAAAGCCTTCAACTGGCGAGTCTTGTCGCGGGATGCACCACTCATGATGCAAGATCAAAGCCGATCCGGAGGATTCATCAAAGCCAAAGAATGGAAAGCTGGCATGCGAGAGGCTTTCCTTCTTCGGGTCCGTCCAGATTCCGCTTGAATCCCAAGGAGGCACTCCGCAAGCTTGGCTCGATGCCTTCGGCCGGTCCCATTGTATTCAACAACACCGTTTTGCGCGACGGTCATCAATCGTTGGCAGCTACCCGAATGCGGACCGGCCAAATGCTTCCAGCCCTCGAATGCCTGGACCAATTGGGCTTTGGCGCCCTGGAGACGTGGGGAGGAGCCACCATTGATGCCTGCTTGCGTTTCATGAATGAAAACCCCTTTGACCGCTTGGATGCCCTCAAGGAAGGGAGCCCCAGGACTCCTCACATGATGCTCTTGAGGGGGCAGAACATCGTCCAATACACCAGCTTCCCTGACGATGTGGTAGCTGCTTTCGTCCAGTGTTCTGCCAATCACGGCATGGACGTCTTCAGGATTTTTGACGCACTCAACGATACCCGCAATCTGCGAACAGCCATCGATGCCGTTCAGAAAGCTGGAAAACACGCTCAGGGAACCTTGTGTTATACCACCAGCCCAGTACATACCTTGAAAAGCTTTGTCGCATTAGGAAAAGAGCTTGAAACGATGGGATGTGATTCCATCTGCATCAAGGACATGGCGGGCTTGATCAGCCCTTCCAAAGCCGCAGACCTGGTCAAGGCCCTCAAGCGGAGCGTTGGCTTACCCTTGGTATTGCACAGCCATAGCACCGCGGGCATGGCGGCGGCCAGCTACTGCGCTGCCATTGAAGCCGGCGTTGACCGCGTGGATACCTCCATCGCTCCCTTTGCCAATGGCACAGGACAGCCTGACACCCTCCTCATGCAATCGATGCTGGAAACCAGCTCACGCAAACCTTCCTATGATACGGAAGCCTTGGCTCAGCTCGGGAAGCATTTCACACAGGTCTATGAGGAGCTATCCGCCTACACCAACCCGAAGAACGAAGCAGTGGATGCAGACATCCTCGTTTACCAGGTCCCGGGCGGCATGATGAGTAACTTTCGCAATCAACTCAAGGAACAGGGCATGGGCGATCGACTGACCGAAGTCATGAAGGAAATCCCATACGTGCGCGAGCGCCTTGGCTGGATCCCTCTAGTGACACCCACTTCGCAGATTGTGGGCACCCAGTCCATGCTGAATGTCAAATTCGGCCGCTGGAACATGCTCTCTCAACCGGTGGTCGATATCTTGTTGGGTAAGTATGGCAGAACACCTGGACCGGTGGATCCTGAGCTTAGAAAAAAGGCTGAAGTACAGGCGCGTGAATCCTCCATTGAAGGTCGTCCAGCCGACTTACTGGAACCGCGCATGCCCTCGTTGAGAAAGGCCTTGAGAGAAGCCGGACACGACGACAGCGATGATCTTGCCGTTCTGCAGGCGATGTTTCCACAGGAGCTCAAAAAACACCTCGAAGCCCCGGAGAATCCTTCCACCCAGGCCTCTCAACCCCATCCCACAGGCAAAAAGGAAACCCTGAAGGCCGGCACCCATCAGTATGCGCTGACCATTCAAGGCCACCGCTACGAGGTCCAGGTGGAGGAGGTTCAGGGATGAGGCATTTCCCCATGCCGGAATGGCAGATAATGAAGGATGTCTCCCCGCCGCCATTCAAATAGAACATCATGAAGACCGCTTGGTATCGACAACTTCACTGGCAAATCGTGATGGCTCTGATTGCAGGAGTCGTGTACGGAATGATCGCTTCATCCCAAGGCTGGGGGCAGTGGACCCGAGATTGGATCAGTCCTTTCGGAACGATTTTCGTCACCTTGCTCAAACTTATCGCTGTTCCGCTGGTCATTACCTCATTGGTCTCAGGGGTGGCCTCCCTGTCCGATGTGCGAAAACTCAGCCGCATGGGAGGCAAGACCATCGCACTCTACCTGGGGACCACCGCTCTTGCCGTGACTCTGGGGCTGCTGTGGGTCAACGCCGTGCAACCTGGAAAGAGCCTCCCCAGTGAAACGCGCGCTGAATTGGAAGCCGCCCATCAGGAGGATGTGCAAGGTCGGCAGTCCGCCGCCTCGGAGGTCCACCAGCGGGGCCCACTTGACTTTCTGACCGACATGGTGCCTGAGAACTTTCTTGGAGCTGCTTCCAGCAACGGTGCCATGTTGCAGGTAGTGTGTGTGTCCTTGATCCTTGGAGTCGGACTGACCATGAGTCCACAAACCAAGCGTCAACCCGTCCTCGCTGTTTTCGATGGGCTCATGGAAGCAGTCATCCAAATCGTACATCTGATCATGCGCCTGGCGCCGCTGGGGGTTTTTGGCTTGATGGCCAACACCATCGTCACCTTGGCCAAGGATGACCCCTCACGGGTAATGGATCTTCTCAAAGGCCTGGGTGCCTACTGCCTGGTTGTCGTCGCCGGACTGCTCTGTCAAATGCTCATCATTTATCCACTGCTCCTGCGTTTCTGGACATCCCTGAGCTGGAAAACCTTTTTCAAAGGCCTGGCCCCGGCACAACTCCTTGCCTTCTCCACCAGTTCAAGCGGAGCCACCCTCCCTGTGACTATGGATCGATGCCGCAAGCATCTGGGAGTGTCCGAGGAGGTCACCTCCTTCGTGTTGCCACTCGGGGCCACCATCAATATGGATGGCACGGCTCTCTACCAGGCTGTCGCATCGGTGTTCATCGCTCAGGCACTGGGCCTGGATCTGACACTTACAGCGCAAGCCACCATCGTCCTGACTGCTGTTCTGGCCTCCATTGGCACGGCTGCGGTACCCGGAGCCGGAATCATCATGCTGGTCATCATCCTTGAGGCCATCCAGGTACCCGCCGAGGGCATTGCCCTCATTCTTGGGGTAGATCGTATTTTGGACATGATGCGCACGGTGACCAATGTGACGGGCGATGCCGCCGTTGCCTGCGTAATTGCCTCTAGCGAGGGAGAGTTGGGGCCGCCCGGCTTGGATGCCTGAGGTCGGAAACGCGCAAGGTCACCCAGAGAGGAAAGGCATTCATTAAGTCAGGACATGGCAAAATATTGCGTTGGTTTCAAGGTCCGTGTAACGTTTCTTTCACATTCATTGTCCTAACAAGTTCGATAAGTCATGGATTCAAAATCCCTACTGAATTTTTTTGCTGCCCAGAATGCCGAGATTGACATCCTTTGGTTTGTGATTCATTTCCTCCTGGCAGCTCTTCTGAGCTACCTGCTGGCCAAGGCTTACCTACATTTTGGCAACGTGCTCTCCAATCGGGAAATGTTTGGTCGGAATTTCATGATTTTGAGCATGACCACCATGCTCATCATCACCATTGTCAAATCTTCCGTTGCCTTGTCCCTCGGGCTGGTAGGCGCACTCTCCATCATCCGGTTTCGAGCTGCCATCAAGGAGCCAGAGGAATTGAGCTACTTGTTTTTTGCCATCGCCATCGGTCTGGGTATGGGGTCGCAGCAAGCAGTGATCACCCTGGTTGCCTTTGGTGTCATTGTGGCCATCCTGTGGCTGCGGCACATCACCCGCTCTGACAAGGCATCTCCCAATCTCTATCTCACCCTCTCTGGCGATCAATCCGACCCCAATCTCTTATCGTCCATCACGGACTTACTGGCCAAACAAACCGGAGACTATCGACTGCGTCGACTCGACGAAACCGGAGAGCTCTTTGAGGCATCCTTTCAGATGCAGTTTCGCGACATGGCTCACATTGAAAATTGCCGTCAGTCTCTGAAAGAACTCCATCCTAACTTGAAGATCAGCCTCATTGACGATCGAGGCATCGGTAGCTAGAGCCCATGCCTGACATGCAAGCCTCGGTGCCAGTCAAAGAGCGTTCGGCCGATGACTATCGTTTCGAGCGGAAATACCACATCCAAGATCTGAACCTTCACGAAGTGGAAATGTGGGTACGACGCTCCCCTTGTCTCTTTCGCGAGTGCTTCCCACCCCGATACATCAACAACATCTACTTCGATACGCCGGAGTTGGACAACTACCATGAGAACCTGGGAGGCCAGGCTGCACGCACCAAGCTCCGGCTCCGTTGGTATGGAGATTATCTCTACAACCCTTCCAAGACCACGCTCGAGTACAAGATCAAGCAGGGCATGGTCGGCACCAAGGAATCCTACAAGCTGCCTGCCTTGTCGCTGAAACCTGGTTTTGGATACCATGATCTCAAGACTTACTGGGATTCCTGTCCCTTGCCAGACCGAGTCAAGGAGGACGCGGCGGTGATCCTCCCAACAATCGGCAATCGCTATCGGAGAAAATATTTTCTGTCCATCGACGGAGACTATCGGATCACCATCGATTCAGAGCTGAGCTTCATCGCCATCGAGAGGTTCGACAATAGCTTTGAGCGCATCCGGAAACTCCACCAAAGTGTGATTGTGGAACTCAAATACCAGGGATCCATTGCCACACTGGACGAGCGTTTGATGAATTTCTTCCCATTCCGTATCACCCGCATGTCCAAGTATGTCAGTGGGGTGGAGCTCCTCCACGGTTAGAAAACACAAGGCAGTTCATGAGAGTCATCCAGAGCAAAACCCGTATCACCTCCTGCCAATTCATCGCCCTTCTCATCGGATGCATGGTGCTGGGCGCAACTCTCTCTCCCGATCTTTTGCGCTTTTACGCCGGAAAACCAGATCTGCTCATTTCGGAATTTCTGGCAGAAAACCAATCCATCCGCGCCGACAGCGATGGCGATTTTTCGGACTGGATTGAAATTTACAATGCCAGTGACCAAGCTCAGTCGCTGGAAGGCTGGTCGCTGACCGACGACTTCAAGGATTACAAAAAATGGCCCTTTCCCTCGATTCGCCTAAGACCAGGGGCTTTCCTGCTGGTCTGGGCCTCCGGAAAGAACCGCACCAACTGGGTCGGCGATCTCCACACCAATTTCAAACTTTCCTCGGGAGGAGAATACCTGGCTTTGATCCGCCCCAATGGCAGACGGGTCGCACATGAATACCTTCCCAAATACCCCAAGCAAGTCGCGGACATCTCCTTTGGGCTCAATGAAAGCCATTTCGTGGAACAAAAATGGTTGGGGAAGGAACCTCTGAGGGACTATTCTTTTTTCACGACGCCTTCCCCTATGGCTGCTAATCCGGCAGGGATCCTCAACCTCAAAACCCTGCCCTCGTCTGAGGCTGGCAAGGAATCTTCTGAAGAAGATGACCGTTCCTCCTCATTGAAAGGTCCGTAAAACCCACAGACAGCCCTGCACGCTAAGCCACCAAGTCGAGGGCCTTATTCCTGGATCGGTATCTTGTAGAAGCAAAGCCAGCTTCCAACTCGAGCACCCAGATCAATGGTTTGGCGAGCGTTTTGAAGATCAAAGCGGTGCCATTCGGCGTGACCGTCTTCGAAAAGAAAGTTCCCCCCCTGAGGCGAGCCGTCCTGATTGCGATGGGTCGCGGCAGGAACGGATTTTCCGTCACTCTCGGTAAACCAATTTACATTTCCACTATTGTTGTTGACGCTCCAGCTTCCGATTCCCTGGAGACGATCCGAGAGTATAGGAGCGTTCTTGAAGCGCCCCCCAAGTTGCTTACGTTTCACCCAGTCTTCCACCCCACTCACATTGTACTCCGCACTGGAAGCGGTACGACCCGGCAGGTAGAAGTATCCCGTCAGCACAGGTTTGAGGTGGGCATTGGGGTCGGAGTTTCTCCACAAGTCGGCCACTCGATGCCATTTGTCAGTCGGGCAAAAGAGCACGTGAAACTTGTCCTTCTCCGCCTCTGTCTTTTTGGACTCCATCAGATAGTTTCGCCAAAACTCCGCCATGGACGGACCCATCCAGCTCAAGTGCTGCCCTTGGGAATTGTCTGGAAAGCGATTGTTGTGATCAGCTGCATACATCTGAATGGAAATACCCCATTGCCTCTGGTTGCTCAGACAGAGTGTCTGATTGGCTTTCGCCTTGGCCTTGCTGAGGGCAGGAAGAAGCATGCCTGCCAGGATTGCAATGATGGCGATCACCACCAGCAACTCAATCAGCGTAAAGCCCTTTCGAGCATCGGATGAGATGTGGGACGAGTACCAAGCCTTCAAGGAGTTGAAAGGTTTTGCTTTCATAGCTATTGGGGATTATTAAATTTTACGGGGAGAAAAGGACCCGGTCAACGTGAATCACCGATACATGTGGGCGAACTCCCCTGCTTTCCCATTGACGCACCCCTGCCCCAATTGCGAACATTTCAACCAGCGCCACAATGTAATCATGATTCAATTACCCCCATATCCCTCTAAACCTTTGGAGGAGAAAGTTTCCAGAAGAACCTTCCTAGAGCAGCTTTCGCTCTTGGGTGCCTGTTCAGGAATCCTGCAGTTGGCATCGACCCTGCAGGGGGCCTCCATGAGCCAAGGTGCTCCCAAAAAAGTCGCCCTGCTGGCGACGGAAGTGAGGCGACACAGCCATGCCCAGCACTTCATTGATCGTCTGCTGGAGGGCTACGGATGGCATGGAGAACACTATTTCCCCAAACTCAAGTTAGTCTCGCTTTACGTCGACCAGTTCCCCGAAAACGATTTGGCTCGTGACCGCGAAAGACGCCACGGAGTACCCATTTATGGAAGCATTGCCGAGGCGCTCACCCGGGGAACGGATCAACTCGATGTCGACGGGGTGATCATCATTGCCGAACATGGGCAATACCCCACCAACGCCAAGGGGCAAAAACAATACCCTCGCTATCGTTTCTTCAAAGAGATGGTGGAGGTGTTCGAGAGAAGCGGGCGAGCCGTGCCTGTCTTCAACGACAAGCACTACTCAACGCGCTGGGAGGAATGCGTGAAAATGGTGGAAGACAGCTACCGGCTGGGCTTTCCTCTCTTGGCAGGATCATCCCTGCCGGTCACCTGGCGTATTCCCTCCATCGACATGCCGTGGAACAGCGATCTGAAGGAAAGCGTCTGCGTTTGCTACGGAGGGGTCGATTCATATGACATTCACGGACTGGAAACCGCTCAATGCATGTCGGAACGACGTCATGGAGGTGAAGCGGGAGTCCGATCGGTACACGCCATGCGCGGTCGGAAGATATGGGACCAGTTGGCATCGCGCACGACGACCGAACAACTTCTTATCGCCGCGCTGAATCGCAGCCACCAATGCCGCCCTCCTTCCGGTGGTCCTTGGCGCCCTCCCAGCGCAGACTGGATTCAGGAAGCATGTCCGAATCCGGTGGCTTACTGGATCGAACATCAGGATGGCTTTCGGACCACACTTTTCATGCTCAATGGACTGGTGCAGGACTTCACTTATGCCGGTATGCGCGCCGACGGCAGCATCCTCTCCTGTCTGATGCATTTGCCCATGCCTCCGGCCCACACCACCACAGCCGACTTTTTCAACCCCCTTTCCCGGCGCATTGAAGAAACCATCGCCCTTGGACATGCGACCTATCCACCTGAGCGCACCCTGCTGACTTCAGGGATCACCCTTTTTGCCGTCGAATCGCTCTATCGCGGGGAGGTTGCCTTGAACACCCCCGAACTCAACATCCCTTATCAGGTGGGACCACAATCCTCTTACTGGAGGGGCTAAATCCGACTAGGTCATGAAAACACTGGCATTTTTCCTGGACACATTCGAAGAGGGATCCCCTGCCCAGCAGGTCCTAGATCGTCTTCTCTTCGGATGGCCTGAAAAAGGAGCGGTCGCATCGACGACATGGGATCGCATTCGCGTTCCTCAACAGGCCCTCAACCCGGCGATGAAAAAGCGTCTTCAGGCAAGTTCCAAGCTTCAATTGAGCAAGGATGCCAAGGGTGCAACTCAGGGAATCGATGCCTGGATCATCGCACCTGGAAGACCTGAGAACTGGAAAACCCGTCTCGCCGAGGACTGGCATGAGTGCTTATCCAACAGCCCCGCTCGTGGATGGGTTATCGGCATTCCTCCGCTGAGCTGGTGCCGGGGCGAGGCATCGATGAGCCCCTCGTTTCAAGCGGGCACGCCCATGCCCTACACATGGCGACTTCCAGAAGTGGATATCCCCTGGAAATGCCCGCTCTCGGAAATCATGCTTCTGGTTCGGGGTGCTTACCCTGAAGCCGAAACCCATGGCGTAGACGCACTGTTGGGCTTGACCAGCCATCGTCAGGGAGGCGAGTCCGGCATTCAGCACATACGCCTCCTGCGGGGTGATGCCGTTTGGAAGGGAGCCCGGGAAGGGCTTTTTTCATGGGACCTGTTCAAGGCAGCTGTTTCGAGAACCCACAGCAAACAAGGCGATGCCACCGTTGACGGGCGCACGCAGGACATCGTGGGCCTTGGCATGGTTCCTGAACTTGCGCGCGACACCAGGGCATGGATCATCCAGCATGTGGATGGGCTGCAGTCAGTTCTTCTCACCGTGGATGGCATCCTCCAGGATGAAACCTTTGCAGCACAGTCCGAGGACGGCAGGCTCTATTCAGCTCAAATCTATCAGCCACCCAAACCCAACGATCACCGCTATTCAAGACTGACCACCGCCATCACCCAATACCTTGAGCATGACAAGAGCACCATGCCACCTGAACGACACCTGCTTTGGGGTGAGTTGCTTGAATGCATGGATTCCATGATGTCGGAAGATATCCTCGTGCAGGAATGGGACCGGACGTGCAAGCCCTTTGGAGTGAATCGCTCGCCCTGGTCTCCTGAGGGAATTGTCAGCAAGCCATGAACAGTCTAGCCGATGAAATGGAAAAGCTGGGACGCCTGCGACGGGAAGGGCTGATCACCCAGAGCGAATACGAGCGGGCCAAGCAATCTCTCTTTGAAGGACAAAACCAGGCCAAAGCAAACTACGATCACCTTCTAGAGCCAGTCAAGGCGGATGCCAACATCTGGGGGATGTTCATCCATCTCTCACAACTTTGTGGATACTTGCTTCCAGTCCTGGGATGGATCATCCCCGTGGCGATCTGGTTCTTGAAAAAAGATCTTTCACCTAAAATTGATGCTCATGGAACCATCGTGCTGAACTGGGTTTTAAGTGAGCTGATCTATGGGGTGATCTTCTTTTTATTGAGCTTTATTCTGATCGGTTGGCCCTTGCTCATTTTACTGGCAGGGCTTTCTCTTGTGTACCCTTTGATTGGCGCCGCCAAAGCGAGTCAGGGAGACGTTTGGAAGTACCCGGGATCCTTCAACATCATCAAGCTTCAAGCCCAGACAGCAGAATGAATCACTCCGTCTATGAAAACACCAAGAAGGAAACCTGGGGCATCCTCCTCCTCTGGGCCTGTTTTGCCCTGTGGGTTATGATCCCCTGCTATTTACTAGGCTATCAACAAGCTCCCGAAGAAACGCTCAAGATGGTTCTGGGCTTCCCATCCTGGGTTTTCTGGGGAATAGCAGTCCCATGGCTGGGATCCAACGTCGCCATCGTTCTTTTTGTTTGTTTCGGTATGGCAGAGGATCCCCTCGATGCCCATGAGTCGGTGGGAACCAACGCGACATCACCCAAAGGGGAACCGGAGAAATAGACGCCTATGGAAACCCTTTTACCCTGGATTCAAGAAGCCAGCCAACCCAAGACGGAGCATCAGTCCGCATTGATCAGCTTCGCTGTCTACATGCTCCTTGTGTTCGCCCTCGCATGGCTTGCAGGAAGATTACGAAAGGGCAAAAGCGAGTTCATGAGCGAATACTTTCTAGGTAGCCGAGGGCTTGGCATGTGGGCTTTTGCGCTGACCTTTGCCGCCACCAATGCCTCGGGAGGCAGCTTCATGGGATTTCCCGCCCTGATCTATAGCCATGGCTGGATCCTTGCGCTTTGGATCGCTAGCTACATGGTGGTGCCCTTGGTCACCACCGGCTTGCTGGCAAAGCGTCTGAACCAGGTTTCACGCATTGCCAAGGCGGTCACCGTGCCGGATATCCTTAGGGAACGTTTTGGCAGCTCTTCGGTTGGGCTTGTGGCCACCGGGTTGCTCACCTTCTTCATGTTTTTTTATCTTCTGGCGCAATTCAAGGCGGGCAGCCAGATTCTCGCCACCTTGCTTCAGGACATGCCCCTCTTTCAACAAGGAGTTCTTTGGGTGGACGGATGGAAGGGAAACTTTTTTCTGACGCAACAGACCGACGCCGACTACTTGCTCTGCCTCCTGCTCTTTGCCAGCACGGTGATTGTCTACACGACCTACGGGGGATTCAGAGCCGTGGTGTGGACCGACGTCATGCAGGGAATCGTGATGGTGATCGGCGTGGTGATCATGTTGTTCCTCGTGCTTTATCAGGTAGGAGGTCTGAGCCAAGCCACTCAAAAACTGGCTCAACTCGAACCTCCAAAAAGCGGCACCATTCGAGTCGAATGGAAGGAACCCATCCTTGAGGCTGGAAGGATTCCCAAAGGGGTCTGGCTGCAAACCGAAACGGGGGACTTGGTAAGACTGGCTAAGCCACTGGAGATGCAGCAGGGAGACACCCTAAGTGAACCGGTGGAAGTCTTGATTGAAACCAATTCAGATACCTATCTTACAGTGGATGTCTGGGATCTCTCTACCTGGGGAAAAACCCTCATTCAAGGGGAACCCACAGGCTACGCTCGAGGCGACGGAAGCAAGGGCGTTTATGTCAGTGCGCCCGGCCCGAGTAAGAACAGTGAATTGGGTTATCTGTCCATCGGCATGGCATTCAGCTTTTTTGTTTTCTGGGCCTTCGGCGGAGCTGGGCAACCTAGCAACATGGTACGGCAAATGGCCTTCACCGATAGCCGAGTCCTAAAACGATCCATCATCGTCATCTCCCTTTATTACACAGCCATTTACTTTCCCCTGGTGATCATTTTCTGCTGTGCAAAGGTCATGCTTCCTGGGATGGAAATTACCCCAGACCGCATCATGCCAGAAATGGCCCGCACGCTTTCCTTTGCCGCCGGCGTGCCTTGGCTTACAGGTCTCATCGTGGCTGCTCCTTTTGCCGCGGTCATGAGCAGCGTGGATAGCTTTCTGCTGATGGTTTCCTCCGGAGTGGTGCGTGATGTCTATCAACATCACGTCAATCCCAAGGCTTCCGAACGCGCCATCAAATGGCTTACCTATGCGACCACCACGCTGATTGGAATTGCTGCGGTCATGGCAGTTCTCAATCCTCCCACCTATCTCCAAAACCTGATCGTCTTCGCCACGGGAGGCTTGGCTGGATGCTTTTTGATGCCAATGGCTTTGGCTCTTTTCTGGAAAGGGGTCACCCAAAAAGGCATGATCGCAGGGATGCTGGGAGGATGCATCACCCATCTCAGCCTCTACGTAATCGGCTACCTGATGTATGACGGTTTCAAGGTGTATTCCTTTTTAGGAATCCAACCCTTCATCTGGGACGTATTGGGATCCACAATGGCAACCCTGGGAGTGTCCAAGTGCAGCAAGCCAATTGCTACTGAGCTGATCACTCGATATTTCGGATCGCCCCGATAGAAGAGGATCGCTAGTGGAGCCTATAGCCGTGAAGTCAACCAGTCTGGCAGCTGGCCATCGTCGTTGGAGACGCCCTGCAGCAGCCAAGTGAGGTTTACTCGAACCATCTGACCACCTCCCCCCGGCCCACCTTCAAAGAAAAGATACATCCAACCTTCACTGGCTGTGCCGGATCGCCCGGCATTCAAGGAGGAATAGCCACTGGGACCATCGTAAACTAAGCGCTTGATGGGCCAGCTCTGACCACCGTCAGCACTCAACCAGAGGGTTACGCGTTCGCGGGTTGCCTTGGGAGTATCCAAATTACTGAACACCAGCAAATCCCGTCCCTCGACCGGGAGCCGGACCAGCCCACCCATGCAGCCATAGGAACGATACTGATGACCATCAGGAAGTGCATGAACGATGCGCCAATCCTCCCAATGAACGCCTCCATCCCGACTCAGGGCCGAACGCCGACGGGTATTGTATTCGTTTTGATCCCAGTGCACCCGAGAGTTGTAGTAGAGGGTCCCATTGGACAATTCGACAATACAAGCCTCGCCCGTCCCCATTTCAGGGAAAGCCTCACTTGCCTGCCAAGTCACCCCGCGATCATCACTGAAAATGGCATTGGTGTAATGATTGGGCCACTCTTCACGTCGGTTACCTTTGGCATACCATCGGGACGGCCGTATCAATCGGCCAGCATGCCGTCCCACCTGAAGCGTAATCCCATGGTCGTTCATGTGCATCGATGGAACGTGCCCTTGGCTGTTAGGGAGGAGTTTCGTGGGCTGGGTCTGCCAGGTGAGCCCATGATCTTGACTGCGGTAGATGTGAATTGGGGCAGGAGGATGGTGCGCCTCGATGAAAGCAAACACATCTCCACTGACCGTGTCCACGGTCAGCCCACCTCCCTGAAAGCCTCCTTCCATGAGGGTTGCAGGTCCGGACCACTGGGCTCCTCCATCGGTGCTGCGACGAATCTTTACGTCGTCATTGCCCCAAGACGCCAGCACGGTTCCATCGATGGCAACGGCCACATTGGGAAACCGCTGCCCCTGGAAGAGTTGCTGCATCTCGATTTTGGGCGGGCCTAGGAAAGGCTCCAGAGCTCCGTCGCCAGCAGATGCGAGCAAGGTGAAACCCATGCTCATCGCCAGAAAGATCGGCGACGAGCCCGTCGTTGATGACATTTTGAAAGCTTTCATGAATCGTGCGGTCAGAACAAGAGGGGGCGATCCAAATATGGAATGGGCGCCCCCCGAGTTCAAGCACCAACCCTAGGAAGGTTGGAGGCAATTCCATCAAGAGCCAGCCAGCGGACGATGAGGATCAATGAGGGGTCGATCCATCTTCAGAGGAACGCAGGGCAATCTTCTCCAGCAGGTCCTTGACCACTTTTTCACGCGGATGCACCCCACAATTGCCCTTTCCATGAACGCGGACGGCCACTGCATCGGCTTCCTGCTCCTTGGCGCCGATGATCAACATGGTATGCACTTTAGCTTCTTCTGCCTTGAGGATACGGCCCTGCAACTTGTCGTGGCTGTATTCAAGCTCGGCACGAACGCCATGCCTGCGCAATTCAACTTCCAGAGACTTGGCCATTTCAAGCTGGTCTTCGGTAATGGGCAGAATGCGCACCTGGTCGGGAGCCAACCAGAGAGGAAAATTGCCCGCATAATGCTCAATCAGAAAAGCAAGGAAGCGCTCATGAGTCCCCAGAGGGGCTCGATGGATGCAAAGCGGTGTTTCAAATTGATTGTCGGCCGATCGATATTGCAATCCAAAGCGGGAAGGAACGGCAAAGTCGACCTGGTTGGTGGCAATGGTGAATTCACGACCAGAAATCGAATACACCTGAACATCGATCTTGGGCCCATAGAATGCCGCCTCGTTGGGGATTTCGACATAATCAATATCTGATTCAATCAACACTTCCCTCACCATATCCTCGGTTTCTTTCCACAAGGCAGGTTCATCCACAAACTTGTCACCCAGGCGCTCCGGATCGTGTGTACTGAATCGCATCTGGTATTTCTCGAATCCAAAGATCTTGAAATATTTGAGGTACATTTCATTGACCGCCTTGAATTCATCCGCGAATTGATCGGGTGTGCAATAAATGTGCCCATCGTTCATCTGCATGGATCGCACCCTCATCAGGCCCATGAGCTCTCCAGATTGCTCGTAGCGATAGCAGGTGCCGTATTCGGTTAGTCGCAAGGGCAATTCACGATAGCTGCGGGGCGTAGCGGAGAAAATCTTGTGGTGATGAGGGCAGTTCATGGCCTTGAGGTAGTAACGCTCCTTGACCTGCGTCTGCCCACCCTTTGCGGCATCTTCGGCCAACTCCATGGGAGGGAACATGCTTTCCGCATAAAAGGGTAGATGGCCACTGGTCAAATACATGGATTCCTTTGCCAGATGAGGTGTCCTGACTCGCTGATAGCCCGCCTCAAATTCGGTTTCTTTAGCCAATTTTTCGAGTTCCTCAATGAGAACCGCTCCTTTGGGCATCCACAAGGGAAGCCCTGGACCCACATCATCATCGAAGGTGAAAAGCTGCATGGCTTTGCCGATCCTGCGATGATCGCGCTTGCGAGCTTCTTCCTGAGCTTGCAACCACTCATTAAGCTGTGTCTTGTTAGGAAAGGCTGTTCCGTAGATACGCTGAAGCTGGGGGTTCTTTTCATTCCCCCTGTAGTAGGTCGCAGCCACTCGAAGCAATTTGAACGCCTTGACATTGCCTGTTCGCATCACGTGAGGTCCCGCACAGAGGTCCACGAAGGTGCCATTCTGATAGAAGGTGATTTCTTCACCCTCGGGAATATCCTTCAGGCGTTCGACCTTGAAGGTTTGTTCCCGCTCCTTGAAATAAGCCAAGGCCTCCTCTCGGGTTTTGGTCTGGCGTTCAAAGACCTGGTTCTCCTTAACCACTTTCTTCATCTCAGCCTCGATGGCCTCGAAATCTTCGGGGCTGAAACGGTGGTCCTTGAGATCAAAGTCGTAGTAGTAACCTTCATCGGTAGGAGGACCAATGTCCAGCTTCGCCTCAGGCCAGAGACGTGTGACGGCAGTGGCCATGATGTGGGCACAGGAGTGACGCAGCCTCTCAAGGTCACTCATCTGATGACGTTCATCCAGTGTCTTGCGATTAACAGGTGCTTTGGCGGATTCCATGGTTGTTCAATCAGAGAAGGTAAGTTTAGGAAAGGTGCTCGGTGATTTGGTCCATCAGGGCGGCGTAGGTATCCAACGCAGGAAACTGAGGAAACTCTTGGCGGATATTGTCCGGAGCATGAAAGAGAATTCCGTGATCCGCACTAGAAAGCATGGAAATGTCATTGTAGGAATCTCCAGCAGCAATCACTTTGTATTGAAGGGACTGAAAGGCCTTCACCGAGCACTGTTTCTGGTCTGCCTGTCGAAGCCGATAATGGACAATGTGGTCGGATGAAACTTCAAGGCGATGGCAAAAAATGGTGGGCCAGCCCAATTGACGCATGAGGGGCTGGGCAAACTCTTCAAAGGTATCAGAAAGAATGATCACTTGAACCTTCTCTCTGAGCTTGTTCAGAAATTCGACCGCCCCTGGAAGAGGGGCTAAGGTCGCGATCACCTTCTGAATCATGCTTAAGCTCAGCCCGTTTTCTTGCAACAACTCGAGGCGGCCGGTCATCAGCTCATCATAATCCGGGATGTCTCGTGTGGTTTTCTTGAGGGCTTCGATCCCCGTTTTCTCGGCAAACGCGATCCAAACTTCGGGGACCAGGACGCCCTCAAGATCCAATGTAACCAAATGCTGGGCCATGATCAGGATCCGAGCTGATCCGGGTTGAGTTTCTGAAGGCTCTTGGGAACAAAAAGGCCATCCTTGCGGATGAGTTTTCCATCAAACCAGACCTCTCCACCGCCCCATTCGGGCCGCTGGATCAAAACCATGTCCCAGTGGATGGCGGATTTGTTGCCATTGCCGCAATCCTCATAGGCCTGCCCCGGAGTGAAGTGAAGTGAACCTGCAATCTTTTCATCAAAGAGAATGTCATTCATCGGGTTGAGAATTCTGGGGTTGAGCCCCAGACTGAATTCGCCGATGTAGCGCGCGCCGGGATCTGTGTCAAAAATCTGATTGATGCGTTCGGGCTGGTTGGCAGTGGCTTCCACAATTTTACCATTCTTGAGGACAAGTCGCACATTTTCAAACCGTGTACCAGCATAGACGCTGGGAGTATTGTATTGGATGACTCCATTGACCGAATACTTCAGTGGACAGGAGAAAACCTCTCCATCAGGGATGTTGCGATCTCCCTTGCATGCCTTGGCTCCAACCCCCTTGATGCTGAAACTCAGATCCGTTCCAGGGCCCTTGAGCACCACCTTGTCCGTGCGTGCCATGAGTTTTTCCAATGTCTCCATGGCTTTGCCGATTTTCCGGTAGTTGAGTGTGCAGACATCAAAGTAGAAATCCTCAAAAGCCTCCGTGCTCATGTTGGCAGCCTGAGCCATGCTCGGTGTGGGCCACCTGAGAACGCACCATCTGGTTTTGTTCACCCGATAATTGAGCAGTGGGCGCATCACCTTGGAATAAAGGGACATCGAATCACCGGGCACATCCGAGTTTTCACTGGTGTTGGCCGCTCCCCGAATGGCGATGTAACTCTGGACCTTCTTCATTCGTGCCATTTCGATATCCCTCATGATGGTGGCTTGCTCCTTGGTCATGCCACACAGCAACTCGCGAGTGACTCGGGTGTGTCGGGTCTCAATCAGCGGGATGGCACCTGCATCACGGACAGACCGAGCCAGAGCCACGGTAAAAGCGTCCGGGACATCAATCATGTCCAAAAGCACCTTTTCACCTTTTTTCACCTGGGTGGAGTATCCGACCAGTAACTCCGCAAGGGTTCTATATCTGGGATCTGTCATGTAACGATTCAACTAAAGCGCTTAGCTTAGAGGTAAGAATTCCGTTAGGTCTAGCTTTGAAATATGAATTTGCACTGCTTGACATCCCATGGACGGTTGGTATGCTCCGCGACTCTATTTTGGGCGTTTTGAACCCAATTCAACAAGGGGCATCCCTCTTGCCTGAAGGCGAAGAGAACCTCGTTTTATTTAAAATTTTGTATGAAAAGGACCTATCAACCATCCAAGATTCGTAGAAAACGCCAACATGGTTTTCTCAGTCGCACCCGCAGCAAGAGCGGCCGTGGCATCCTCAATGCCCGACGCCGCGCTGGACGCAAGCGACTAACCCCAGCATAGAACATCCTCTCCCTGAAAGTTTAACCACTCGTCTGAAGCCAGCTCAACCACTTCACCTGACTCATCGCCAGCGCATCCTGAGATCCGCCGAATTTGCTCATCTCAAGAAAACGGGGCATAGAAAGGTGCGTGGATGCCTGATTGCTAATTGGCAGCTCAACCCGTCGGCCAAAATCTCGAGACTGGGTGTCATCACAAGCAAGCGAATCGGCAAGGCACACGACCGAAATCGTGCGAGGAGACTGTTGAGGGAATCCTTCCGGCATATTCAACACGCCTTGGTGACTCCAGTGGATATCATCTTGATTGCCAGGAAGTCCATCGTGAACAAACGCCAGCCTGAAGTGGCGTTGGATTTGATTAGCATCTTGAAGGAACACACCATGTTGGAGGACGAAGAAAAATGAAGCTATGGCGACATTTAGCATGCTTCCCGCTTGTTCTCTACCGGTGGACCCTGTCTCCCCTGAAAAGGTTCTTCATGGGATCTGGAGCAGGCTGCCGATTTCAACCCACATTTTCGGCCTATGCCATGGAGTCGATCATGCAGCACAGGGTCTGGAGTGGGAGCCTTCTGGCGCTCAAGCGCCTAACAAAATGCCATCCGGCGGGACCCTCCGGCTGGGATCCAGTTCCAAGTTCTATGGATCCCAATGTGATCACGTCAGTGACAGCAAAGCCACTAAAACCCATGTCACCCATCTTTTACCGCTCGGAAATGGACGAGCGGCGACCTTAAAGACTTATTCACGCACCCATGGATCGTAAATCCGTAGCCATCCTCATCTTTTCCATCCTCGGCATGGTCATCTGGTACAAGAGCATCAACCAGATGTATCCCCCAAAGCAGACCCCTCAGGCGGTTGCCGAAAACCAGGAAGCTCCCTCGGTCAACCCAACTCTGACGGAGACTGCTGAAAGCCCTGGGGGGCAGGAAGGCAACACCCCTCTCACTGCTCCGGTTGGCGTGGAAGCCTCTGCACTGATCCTGGAGATGGAATCATTGGATTACAACTTTACCTCCCTGGGTGGAGGTATTGAGTCCATCCTGCTCCGCGATTTTAATGTAACCACTCGCCGCGAAGAGGATGACTCCACCACAGAGGAAAAGGTACAGCTGAACCATCACCTTGAGATCCCCGCCATGAGTATCCTCTTTGGGAGCCTGGATGCTGCTTCCCCAATGCCTTACCAGCTTTCCCAGCAAGGGGATCAAATCATGGCCACCACTCAAACTGAGGAGGGCCTGCGCGTGACGAAAACATTCACCCCAACCACCAATTATGTCATTCAGGCTTCCATCAGGATTGAGAACACCTCTGAGCAAGGAATGAATGTTCCCGAGCATTACGTGGTGACGGGGAGCACCGGCCCCACCACGCCGGAAGACAAGGATCTCTACATGGGCCTTCGCTATGGCTACGAGGATGAAGTTGAAGAGGTCAAGGAAGGATGGTTTGCCAACCGCACCTTGGGCTGTTTCCCTGGCACGCCTCGCACCACTTACGCTTCGGAGTATAGTCCCATTCGCTGGGCCTCGGTGGACAATCAGTACTTTGCCATGATTGCCATCCCGGAGAAACCCGCCCATGCCTTGGTCACTCAACAGAGGGCACTCCCCGCCCCCAGCGTGGAAACCCTCCAGAAGCACCCCAACGCCAACCCCAACCCCAAGGCTTATCTCAACGCCTTTGCGTATCCAGTCACCACCCTGGGAGCCAACCAAAATGTGGAGTATCATTACACTTTGTTCACAGGCCCCAAGGAATACAACACCCTCAGGAGCCTCGGAAAACAAACCAACGAAGGTGTGGATGCGGTGATGGGCTTCACTGGATTTTTCGGCGTTTTTGCCGAAGGACTCCTCCTGGCGATGAACAAGCTCGTATATTGGGGTTTGAGCTACGGTTGGTCCATTGTCGCGATCACCGTCATTATCAAGATCCTATTCTGGCCTCTGACTCAGGCGAGCACACGGTCCATGAAGCGCATGTCGGCTCTCCAGCCCCAGATGAAGGCTATTCAGGACAAATACAAGGAGGACCCTCAAAAAATGAACCGCAAGCTCATGGAGTTCATGCGGGAAAACAAAGTCAGCCCGCTGGGGGGGTGCCTGCCCATCCTTCTGCAACTTCCCGTGTTCTTTGGCTTTTATTCCATGCTTCAGAGCGCGATCGAGTTGAGAGGTGCCAGCTTCCTTTGGACCAGTGACCTCTCCCAGCCAGATACCCTGTTCATCATTCCGGGATTGGAACTCCCATTCAATTTGTGGCCTCTCCTGATGGGAGCGGCCCAGCTCTGGCAAACCAGCATGACACCTCCCTCTCCAGGTATGGATCCTGCCCAGCAGAAGATCATGAGATACATGCCATTGATGTTTGTCTTCATTTTATACAACTTTTCCGCAGGTCTTGCCCTTTACTGGACGGTCCAAAACCTCTTGTCCATTGTCCAGATGAAGCTCATCAGAAACGAGACTGCGGGATCGACCCCCACTCCAACCGACCAACCGAAGACTCCACACAAAGGGAGCCCGGACTGGGGGCAATCCTACCGTAAACCAAACAAGAAGAAGAACCCATGACAGAGGTTCCTCAGATTCGTGAAACCATGAACGCAAAACCAAAAGAAACATTGGAAGGCCTGCTCAACTCCCTGGGTTTTTCCGCCTCCGTGGCAGAAACCCACATGGATGACAATATTTTTCTCGAGATCCAAACCGAAGATCCGGGACGCCTCATTGGCCGTCAGGGGCAGACGCTCAGTCAATTGCAATACGTCGTCAACCGACTTCTCTTTCGCCAGGATCGCGACGTTCCCAAGGTCACTCTGGATGTAGGCAATTACCGCATGAAGTCCAGAGACTCCCTGATTGAAAAAACCAAAGCGGCTGCGGACAAAGTTCGTCGCTGGGGTGACGTGGTCGAACTGGAGCCCATGAATGCTTATGAGAGACGTATCGTTCACAACACCTTAAAGGACGATCCATCCATCGAGACTCACAGTGTGGAAGTTGATGGCACCCGCAAGAAAGCCATTCTTCTGCGTCCCAAGCACTGATCCGAACAGCGGACCAAGAGCTTTAAAAGACCCCGTTCTCCTTGCCTTGGAGATCGGGGTTTACTTTTTCAGTCGACGAAAAGGAAAGCGTTGAGGTTGAAGAGCCAGCGGCAGGTGTTGGCCAACCCATGGTCCCGGGCATACCCCAGCCAGCGATGAATCTCCTGGGAGGATGGCTGCCTACCAAGCAGTGTACCAAGCGCCCCCCGAACCTGGTCCTCAAGAGAGCCTCCCTCCCGGGTGAGTTGATCCGCCCATGCCTCGGACATGGCGAGCATGAAGGGGTTGTTCAACATGGCGAGAGATTGCGCGGGCGTGAGGGTTTCATTACGTTTGGCTACCATCAGGGAGGGGTCGGCACAATCCAGTGTCGTCATAAAAGGTTGTTGCTGGGAGCGCACGATGAATCGATACACCGATCGGCGATGGGATAGAGGATCCATCGGATCATGCAAATGGTATTCGTAATGAGGAGAATGCTCGGGTTTTTCGATGACAAAATCCCTGAAAGACGATCCTCCGATGCGCCGGTCCAAGAGCCCAGCTAGCTGCAGCACCGAATCACGATAAGCCTCAGCTTCAAGTCGTCGTCGATTCATTCTCCACAAATAGCGATTGTCACCATCGATGCTTGCCTTGCCCGGATCGGCGGAAGACACCTGACGATAGGTGGCACTGGTGAGAATCAAGCGATGCAACTTCTTGAAGGACTGACCTCCATCCCTGAATTCCACCGCCAACCAGTCCAGCAAGTCAGGATGGCTTGGGTCGGCGCCCATGCGGCCAAAATCATT
This sequence comes from uncultured Verrucomicrobiota bacterium, assembly GCA_902560705.1. Classification (GTDB taxonomy): domain Bacteria; phylum Verrucomicrobiota; class Verrucomicrobiia; order Limisphaerales; family AAA164-E04; genus UBA7971. Next base: position 21,052 of record CACEMW010000003.1, on the reverse strand, counting down.
GGGCGTGGGACAGATTCCCACCCCGAAATGGTATTGCCAAAGGCGATTGACGATGGTTCTCCAGGTAAGTGGGTGATCACGCCGAAGAATCCAGGATGCCAGGGCCACTCGCCGGTCACCCTCCGAATGCCCATTGGCCAAAGTGAAGGATGGAGCTTGACCATCAAAGACAGGGATTGCCCCGGGTTGAACTTCCTTTCCAGGTTGTGAAACATCTCCCCTGGCCAAAATGCGAATCATTCTCGGCTCACCATTCAAATACCCACGCCCACGAAAAGCCCCGGAGCCGTGATGCACCATGCCAGCATATACCTTGGAGACAGGGGGAAGCTCTTCCAGTGCCACAGCCACCTCCTTCAACTCCTCCTTCCAGTCATGTTGATCTCTGGACCATTCGGGCTGGGTAGCTTTTTCGAGCAACTCCTGCCTGGCTTCCTTGAGTTCTCCGAGGTTGCGTCCATCCTCCGAGAGTGAGGGCGACTCGACATGCTTCCCATCCACCAGATTGCTTCGCGCCCAGCGCACAGGGGCTTCAATGCTGTCCAGTGCTTGCACTGAGGCACCCAACGCCAGTGGATTGCCACCCACATCCAGCACCTCCAACTCGGCCAGCGCGAAGATGAAGTCATTGGAGCGATGGGCCAGCTGAGTCACCGTCACCCTGACAAACCGTGCCTGAACCGGCTCAAAGGTCATTTCAAAGACACCCGACCCAGGAGAGGTCACATCCTGTTGGGTATGGTCGACCAGTGAATGTTTCTCCTGGGTGAAGGTGGCCTCGCTCGAAGCTTCAATACGAAACCTGGGAGGAAAACCAAAGCCTGCACCAATGCCATTGAAATCATCTTCACAGCCCCAAAGACGCACCTGGTGGATCCTTTGGATGGAACCCAGATCCACCTGCACCCACTTTTCAACATCGGGTAAATCGGCGATCGCACTATGGTAACCGTAGGCATCTGGCCTGCTGGCAGAGGCCTTTTCCAAGGTCTGGATGGACGCCTCTACTTTCCGTAACGGCTCGCCTGCTTTCTGGCGAATGCGCTCCTGCAGGGCGCTCAGGTCAGCAGTCAGCTGCGTTTTGCGCTCCTGCAGAAACTGGCGCTGACGGGCCACGACCGGGTCCGCATCAAACTCACGATCCGATCGATCTAAGGCAGCAAAAACCGCCTGCAAGCTGTAGTAGTCATCCATCCTCACCGGATCAAATTTATGGTGATGACAGCGGGCACATTGAACGGTTGTGCTGACAAAGGTGTTCATCGCGGTGGTGACCATGTCATCGCGATCCAGGTGCCTTGCAATCTGACCGTCCACCTTGTCTTCCGAAACCTCGGCATGCCCGATGAAGTCCCATGGCCCGGTGGCGATGAAACCAGTGGCTGTCAGCCCGTCCACGCTTTGAGGATAGAGCACATCACCTGCCAATTGTTCCCGCACAAATCGGGCATAGGGTTTGTCCGCATTAAATGAGCGAACCACATAATCCCGATAGGGCCATGCATGAGGACGCAACTTGTCCTTATCATACCCATGCGTGTCGGCATAGTGGACCACATCAAGCCAGTGACGTGCCCAGCGCTCACCGTAAGCAGGCGAGGCCAGCAAGCGGTCCACCAACCGTTCATAGGCCATCGGATGCGTGTCCTGTAAAAAGGTTTGAACCTCTTCAGGGGTGGGCAATAAACCCAACATGTCCACGTAGACCCTTCGAATGAGCGTTTCGCGCCCTGCACGTTCGGATGGGCTCAAGCCCTGACCAAGCATGGCTTTCAATACAAAGGCATCGATGGGATTGCGCCCCCAATCCGACAGATCCGCGTTTAGCCCATGGGGCAATTGGGGGCGTTCAAGCGGCAGGAGCGACCAGTGGGTGTACACCTCAGAGTCGAAGGGGGAATCTTCTCGATCTTCTCGATCCATAAGCTCTTTGTGATGCTCGCCAAACCACTCCACCACCTGGTCTTTCATGGACAAGGTCCATTTCGATGAACCATCGGGTGGCATCCGTTCTTCTGGATTCGGATGTTGCAAGCGCTGCACTAGGGCGCTTTGCTTCACATCGGTTGGATCCAGAATGGGGCCTGATGCACCCCCCAGCAGGAGATGTGAGAGGCTGTCCAGACGCAACCCCCCTTTTTGTTTCTTTGCACCATGACAATCGGAGCAATGGATCTGCAGGAGGGATTGGATGGTTTCCCACCCCGGCGGAGATTCAGACTCAGGGGCACAAAGACAGTCTGATGCCCAGAGCACGGCCCCGAAAGCAAGCAGTAGGGAACGCCAAGCCCATGACTTTGGAAACACACGGAGCATTATTGGCTATTCTGCGCCATGGCACCCCGCGCGTCAACTGAAGCCGGCAACGCCTTGCAACAGGAACGCAACTGGGTGGGTAGAACAAAAGAAAAAACACAGCCCTCAGGCTGTGTTTGCTCGACTCGGCATTAGAAATTTTGGTCTTACCAGACGCGTTTGAATACCATGACACTACCATCGCCAAGAAGCCCACCTTGAGCACCCGCAAAGGTATTCTTGGCCTCGAGGCTCAAACGGTAATCCTTTTTGATGGTAATCTGGCCCCCTGAGGCCTCGTAGCGACCCCGTCCCACCCTCTTCCACTGAAGATCGAGGTTGCTGAAATAATCTTCAAAGCCTTTCTGCATCCCCTCCATGAAGTCCGAAATCTGATCACTGCTGGGGCCCTGCTGCTGACTCATGGCGCCGGGACTGAGACCATAGCGCTGTTGCATTTCATAATCCCCCTGGCTCATGCCACCGTATGGATCACCGTAGCCATCATCGTTCCCTTGATTTCCCCCACCGTCCATGAACTGAGTGACGTAGGTTTCAGCTGTTTCAGAGTCGATCTTATAGGCCTTCATGATTCCCATGCGCATGGCATTTTTGAGAAAGGTCTTGGCATCAGCTTGGATGGTGATCTTTTGATCTGGATGGGCCACGAGCGTGAGTCCTCCGTCCGTGCCGTATGCCACGGCCTTGAACTCTCGGATCTGCTTTCCTGTGACCCCCACGGTATTTCGCATGAAGTGGTTGATCGTGGCATTGGCGTCGAACTCCCACCGCCCCAGAATGGATTCATCCTTGTGCGCCGGCGATTCTCCGGTGTGCAAGTAAGCATCCAGGTCCTCCAAATCATAGGCAAGCATCCGATCCACAAAACCTTGATCGGTCATGACCTGTTTGCAGATTGGGTTCTCTATGAATTCACCCAAGGCCGCTTGCTGAGTCCACAAATTATTGAAACCTTCGTCTGCGGAGATGTCCTGAATCATCTTGTCATCTGACAATTTGAGGAATGGCGGATAGTTGCGGTAGCGGACCTCCAGCAAAGGGTTGGCACGGGAAAAGGCCAAAAGATCGGAAACTTTGAAAAACGTTTCGGGAGCAGGACAAATGGAACGAGCAATTTTTGCCATCCCAGAGCCCTCCAGGCCACCGGCCACCGCGTTTAATCGGGAAATCCATCCCTGATCGTTCGAGGAAGCAACCTGAAGGCTGAAATATCCCATCACATAAACCAACATGCCCACCAGCACGGTGTAGGCGCTTCCCATGAAAAGGCCAATGGCCGCGCCACAATGTTGGTTCATGCGAGTCCAGCGCAGTCGGGTCACCTCATCCATGGCAAATTTGAAGCGGCTGGAGAGTTTCCAATGGACGACCAAACCGATGGTAAGAAAAATCAGGCTGACGAGGAGAAAAGCCGTGATCGGAGGCAGCATTTTGAGCGCGATCAAGTTGGAGAATTCCATCTTGACGTAAAAAGATTCCATGAGCGGCGCGAGAGCCTTGGAGGAGAGCAGCGCAACGAGGAAACCCGCCAGGGTGATCAGCATGGCGAGTGCTCCAGTGAAAAACCCCAAAGCACCCCATACTAGGAGCAGCAGAATGGCAATGATCCAGATTAACATATGAATTTCTTATGGTTGAGTGAGTTGGCAACCTTCAGCAAACATCACCAAACGGTGAAAATGTAGAGCGATGACCTTGAATAACAAGATCAAAGTAGTCTTCTTTCATCTCATCCATCGCCGTATGTTGCCGAGTTTCAGGCCGTAAAGCATTCACCAATTAGCAAGATTCAGACCAACACCTTGCAAAAGGCTTCCACCCTGGATCTTGTCTCTCAAGTCCGGCGAGATAGATCTCCTGGTTCATGAACGAACCTTTTGACTTGCTGAGCCAAGGTAAGGCTTGGACAATGTCTTCACATTAATCCATTCACCCAACGGATTTAGCTCGTTGGAAACCCACGAGCGAGCAGGAAATATGAACACCGAATCCCATGCCTTACCCCAAAGATTGACCAGCTTGGATGCCTTGCGCGGTTTCGACATGTTCTGGATTGTCGGTGCCGAAGAATTCGTACACGCCCTGAGTGGAACCTCCAAGGCGAGCTGGGTGACCTTTCTCACCGAACAACTGAGTCATAAAAAGTGGGAGGGGTTGGCCTTTTATGACTGCATTTTTCCTTTGTTTGTGTTCCTAGCAGGTGTCTCCATCGTTTTCAGCTTGAACCGTTCCATGGCTCAAAGAGGGCGCGCCAGCACACTTCGAAAAGTATTCCTCCGCTCTCTCATACTCTACCTGATTGGAATCTATTATTATGGAGGGTTTTCCGAAGGAGTCGAAAAGATCCGACTTCTTGGGGTTCTCCAGCGCATTGCTCTTTGCTATCTTTTTGCTGCCCTAATTTTCTGTTTCACCGATTTGAAAGGAAGACTGGTGTCCCTGGTGGCCATCCTTGGGGGATACTGGGCGATGATGACCTTCATTCCAGTGCCGGGCGTCGGGGCAGGAAACTTTGAAGTAGACAAGAATCTGGCAAATTACGTAGATAAAATTTACTTGCCCCTTTTCAAGTGGAATGGAGATCACGATCCCGAAGGTTTGTTGAGCACATTACCTGCGATCGGGAGCTGCCTCTTGGGGGTGTTTGCGGGCATGATCCTCCAGGCCTCGAACCCATCGCACTCAAAAAAGGCCCTTCAAATGGCAGGCTGCGGGCTCATTTGTCTGGCGCTGGGCTACGCCTGGAGCATGCAGTTCCCCATTATCAAGAAAATCTGGACTTCTTCTTTTGTGCTGGTGACCGGGGGCTACAGTTTTCTCCTCCTGGCATTGTTCTACTACGTGATCGACGGCCTGGGCTTTCATCACTGGTGCTGGCCTTTTGTATGGATTGGCATGAACCCCATCACCATCTATTTGGCGCATAAGTTTCTTCGCTTCGACAACTTGGCCAATCGCCTTGTCGGAGGCCCAATCAAGGGCGCTCTTGGCAATTACGGCGAAGTCCTGGTGCTCGCCGTAGTCTTGGCCATGAGCTTTGGGTTGGTATGGTTCCTTCATCGTCGCAAGATCTACCTCCGAGTCTAGCCAAACACGTCTTCTCAGCCCTCCTGTAACCTACGATGAAATCTTGGAAGCGCCGCGCTGCAATCTTGAGCATCCTCCTGGTTGCAGGCATGGTTTTCCTCATGTGGAACATGGGGTCTTTGGTCCAATCAGCCATTGTCAAAACAGGAAGCCAACTCCTTGGAACTCCAGTGACGCTGGATTCGGTGACTATCAACCCGTTCAAGGGCACGGGAGAACTGCGGATACTGGCAGTCGCCAACCCCACGAACTACTCCGAAGGACCCGCAGTGGAAATCCAGAAAATAGCGGCGCAAATTGAGCCCACTTCGCTGATGAGCGAGAAAATCAAGGTGCCTTCCCTGGCCATCTCACGGGTAAAAGTGACGTATGAGCGGCAGCTCAAATCGGGCAATCTGGAGTCCCTGATCCAGCATCTAGAGCAGCAACTGGCCACCTGGCCAACCGATCAGGAGAGCCATTTTCAAATCGACCTTCTGACCCTGAAGCAAATCCAGGTAGAGATCTCAACCCCCATGCTCGAGCAGCCTCTTCTATCACTCCAACTCCCTGACATGATCCTGAAGCATCTGGGCGCAGAAGAAAAAGGCGTGACGGCGTCGGAGATCACCAGCCACATCATGCGTCATTTACTCGATCAACTCCTGGATGAATTTGACGAAGAAGGATGGCAAGGACTTCTCAAACGCTTCGACTCGCCTGGCGGAGGAGCCCTCCCCTTGAAGTTCAATGAAGTCAAGGAGAAGGCCAAAAGCCTGCTGAATCCTTTTCTCAATCCATCCTCCCCCAACCCCAAGCCTTGAACATGGGTGAGGCATAGGGAGAGTGCTACCAAAAACATCATGAAACAACACGCGATCATCACTGGAGCCGGCACAGGCGTCGGACATCATACCGCAGTCGCTCTGGCCAAGGCTGGCTGGGCACTGACCCTCAACGGACGGACCCTTTCTACGCTCGAGGAAACCCGGGAGTCCTGCTTGGCGCATGGCACCCGATGCCAAATCGTTGCAGGCAGCATCGCCGAAAGAGGTTTTGCAGCTCAGCTCATTCAAAAGGCCGTTCAGACCCATGGTGCTGTCGGTGTGCTTTGCAATGCCGCAGGCACCAATACCCCGCGTCGCATGCTTGAGGAGCTTTCTGAAGAAGATTATCACCGGCTCATCGATACCAACCTCCACGGCAGCTACGACGCCATTCAGGCAATCCTTCCCTCGATGCGGGAAGCGCGCTCGGGGACCATCATCAACATCATTTCAGACTCCGCACTGTGGGGCATGCCTCTGGCAGGGGCAGCCTACACGGTCTCCAAATTTGGTTTGCGCGGTCTAACCCAAACCATCAATGCCGAAGAGAACAAGCATGGCATCCGAGCTTGTGGCATTCTCCCGGGGGAAATCGATACCCCCATCTTGAAACAACGTCCCACCATGCCCACTGAAGCTCACAGAGCCACCATGCTGCGTCCTGAAGATGTGGCCGAATGTGTCATGCTGGCAGTGAATCTGCCTCCACGAGCCGTGGTCCAGGAGTTACTCATTCGCCCATGTCGCTAGCAGACCATCCTCTACCCCAAAAAGCCCGTATGGCTGCCGCCATCCTGGGGGCCGCGGGAGTCGCACTCGGAGCTTTTGGGGCTCACGCTCTGCAGGCAACACTTGAGGCCAGCGGTCGAACGGACACTTGGGAAACAGCCGTGTTCTACCATTTGGTTCATGCGCTGGCCTTGCTGGTTCTATCCACACAGCCTTCGATGCGAAGGTCTACTTTTTATTGTTTTGTGAGTGGGGTCGCGGTGTTTTCCGGCAGCCTCTACCTGCTGTGCCTGAGTGGCCTCAACTGGCTGGGTGCCATCACACCCATTGGGGGCATCTGTCTGATTGCAGGATGGCTCAGTTGTCTCTTGCCGACCCCAAAGACCCAGGCCTGAGCTTCCTTGATGGAGCCATCTCCTGAACCAAAAAAGTGGCAAAAACACTTGCATGAGCATGGAACCAGGACTAGTTTTCTGCACTTCCTCGTCAACGAGGAATAAGCTTCCTAACGGAGGCCAAATCTTCGGGTAGGGCTGATAGCTCAGTTGGTAGAGCAGCGGCCTTTTAAGCCGTTTGTCCAGGGTTCGAGTCCCTGTCAGCCTACCATTTTCCTTTCACCGCCACGGAAAGACACAGGCATTCGTCACTTGTTTGTGACTTGAGTGGTCTCAAAACGTCACCCTCAAGCGTCAAAGTAACTTTCGTGTGTTCAAGGAAACCCTTGAACCGGAAGTCCGTCATTGACTTACAGACCATGAGATTGCTACCCCATTCGCCCCCCTTCTTGTCCAACGACCGCTACGACTGTCGTCTGACCAGGACACAAGAGGAAATCTGCCGCGCCCAACACCTGCGATTTGAAGTGTTCCACTTGGAATTGGGTGAGGGCCTGGCCTCATCGTATCTGCATCAGCGCGATCAAGATCCTTTTGATGCGGTCTGTGATCATATGATCCTGGTCGACCGCATGTCTGGAAAGGTTGTGGGAACCTACCGTATGCAAAGTGGTGATACGGCTGAGGAGGCCTTCGGGTATGTTTCGGAACAAGCCTTTGACTTCTCACCCTTTGAACGCGTTCGATCCGCATCGTTGGAGCTCGGTCGTACGTGCCTGCATCCAGACCATCGTCATTCCCAGGCTTTGTCTCTGCTCTGGAAAGGTATCCTCCGATATGCCAAAAAACGAGCCTTGCGTTACTTGTTGGGCTGCAGCTCGGTTCATGGATTGGACATTCAGCAGGGACATGCGATCTACGAGGCATTGAAGAAATCCCACCTGGCTCCGGAGGCTTTTCAAACCACCCCACATTTTGAAACACAATTACCCTTCATGGACTGGGAATCGGTGACTCCGAAAATCCCCAAGCTCCTCCGGTACTACCTGAGTTTGGGAGCCAAAATCTGTGCTCGCCCCTCCATGGATGAATCGTTCGGAACCATCGACTTTCTCACCCTTCTGGATCTGAAAAATCTCTCCAAAAATATTCAGCAACGCTTTCTGGGGACAGAAATCGTCCATGGAAACTCCGTTCATTCGAATCTCGGATAATCGAAAAGGAACTCTGACAGTCACTCCCCTTGCCAGACCATGCCTGATTCGCTTCCTTGCCGTCGGTTGCAGACAAAGCTTCAAGCAAGAAAGACCCATTCCTTACCTGTGTGCATCCATTGACACCAGGGACTCAAACCGCAAAGTATGGTTTGGGTCCTTGGTTCTTTTTGAGGGGTCATTTCAGGGAGAGTGCCCCATGGCTGAGAGCTTGTTCTTGAGCGACCTTGAATGGGCATACCAGAGGGTTTGGCTTGCCAATGCCGCAAGGAAGGAGTCACATGAACTGCATCATAACCCTACGCCAAAGCTCATGAGTGAGGAAATATTTGATGTCGTCAATCAGGAGGATGCGATTGTCGGGCAAGCCCCACGCAGCACCGTACATGCCGAAAACCTGCTTCATCGAGCCGTTCATGTTCTGGTCTTCCATGAGGACGGTCGACTCTTTCTACAAAAACGCTCCATGATCAAGGATTGCTTTCCCGGCACCTGGGATTCCTCGGCATCCGGGCATCTGGACAAGGGAGAATCCTACGATGCCTGTGCCATTCGGGAAGTGGGCGAAGAGCTGGGATGGATTCCGGATCGGCCTCTTGAGAAACTTTTCAAACTCCCAGCCAGCTTGGAAACCGGTTGGGAATTCGTCTGGGTTTACCGCGTCACTTACAATGGCCCTTTTGTATTGCACCCGGAGGAAATCGAGTCCGGTGACTGGTTTGAGACCGATGAGGTGAACCGCTGGCTGGACAGAGCACCCGAGGATTTTGCAAGCGCCTTTCGCCTGGTGTGGCAAGAGACCCTTGCATGGTTGGAGAAACATCATCCTGACACTGGCGACACGGGCTCATGAAACCCATCACTCTGGGATGGGATCTGGGGGGCACACAGGTCAAGCACATCCTCATGGATCAGGGTGGCCGAATCCTCGGGCAAGGCACCAATCCCTTTCAATCCATCGGTTCTGAACTCTCATGGAAAGCCACCATCCAGGGGGTTACCGCCAAGATCGCACATCAATGGGGAGATTTGCCCGAGAACATGGGTTTGGCCGCCCCAGGACTTGTCTCCAAGGATGGACTTTCCATTGCACACATGCCGGGGAGGCTACAAGGGCTGGAGGGCCTTCAGTGGCAAGAGGTCTTGGGCCACAGGCGGCCCATACCAGTCATCAATGACGCCCATGCCGCCTTACTGGGAGAATCGCGCCATGGAGCCGCCAGAGGCATGGAGCAGGTCATCATGATCACCCTCGGCACCGGAGTGGGCGGAGCGGTGATGGTGGATGGCCATCTTCTCAAAGGATATCTTGGGAGAGCAGGCCATCTTGGGCATCTGTCACTGGATGTGGATGGGCCCCCAGACATCTGCCGCACTCCGGGAAGCCTGGAGTGGGCCATCGGCAATGCCACCATCGTTGAGCGATCGCAGGGACGCTTTCATTCCACGCTGGCACTGATTCAAGCCTTCGAGGCAGGTGACACGCTAGCTCGTCAGATTTGGCTGCGATCCATCCATTGCCTGGCCGCCGGCATCACCTCCATGATCAATCTGCTGGATCCGGAAGCCATCATTCTTGGGGGTGGTATTGCGGTCGCCGGTTCATCCCTCTTTCAACCCCTGCAAGAGAAACTCAACACCATGGAATGGCAGGTCGGTAGCCATCGGGTTCGCATCCTGCCTGCTCAGTTGGGGGAATATGCAGGTGCCATGGGCGCTGCCTGCATGGCCATGGAGAGTAGCTCAGGATAAGGATCAGCAGCTGAGATGGAATCCATGCCTCTCCCTAAAGTGCTTCAAGCATGCCCAGGGCCAGGGGGTGCTCAGGATAACGATGGAGGATCGCCTCAAGCGCGTCACGTGCCTCCTCCTTCTTCCCCAGAGCCATGGCCTGCTGGGCCATCATGAATTGTGGCAAACTGGCGTGAGGCATTCGATCTCGGGCACGCGTGGCCCACTCAAGAGCCAGCGCATGGTTTTGAAGTCGATCCGCCATGCGCGAAGCCAGCAGTGGCAGGTGCCAGTCGTCAGCGAAACGCTCACTGGCTTCGGCAATCCATTGGAGGGCACCTTGAACATGAGCTTTTCCATAGATCGAAAACCGTTGCTGCAAGCGTGCCTTGCGTTCCTCGAGACGCTCCTCATGCATCCACTGATCCAGGAAGGGAGGGGCTGAAAGAAGATCGATGATGGATCGCTCCATCATGGCTTCTGAAATCGGCGTGTAGCCCAGGTCGCGAGCCACCTCACTCATCTGACGGATTTGACCACCTTCCTGGACCACATCTTCCATGGGAAGTTTCAAAGTTTGCTGAACATGGGGGTAAAAGTAGGCCGCCAGGCGATAATCCCCTTCAAAGCGAAAATGGACATGTTCGTGAAACCAGGCATCCCCCAGCGCTTTGACCTCGTCCTCCCCCCGGAGGGCATAGGTTTCCAAATCGACCCACTCCACGCCCCCCATGGTTTCAGCAAGCTCCTTCAACGTATGGTTGATTCGGGTTGTAGCACGAAAAGGTAGATGATCGGCATCTCTGGCAGCCTGATAATGCACCTTCGCCGCGAAGAAGTCCCCCAGTGTTTCCTGGGCTCTCGCCACCAGGTAGTGAGCCCTGGCATCCAGGGGGTGGTTTTGTAAATACTGCTCTAAAACCGGCAGCTGTTCTTCCAGCCATTCCCCGTCACCGCCCTCACACGCCTGCCACCAGGGCAAAGCGAAGAGAGGATCGTTCAGCGGAGTTCCCTCGGATGAAGATGGAAATCCCAAGGGTGGAAAATCCCTTTCATTGACCAGCACCGGCCCAACCAAAACAGGAACTCTCTGAACCACAAAAACCTCAAGGGCCTCACTCATGTTGCCAGCAAAACGAGACAAAACCTCCTCCCGACGCGGGTCCTTGGCACTCAAATAATGCTTTCTGAAAAACACCATGTCCTGCTCCTGGTTCCACTCGTCCTTGAACGGGCGAATCCGCTGCCAAAGCCATTGCCCCAGTCGCGTGCTCAGCAATGCCTGTTGGGCGCGAATCATTTTCAGTGGCCGAAGGGGAGCATGATCGGGTTCTGGGGCTTGCCAACCGACCAACTCGTTGTTTCCAGCATAAACAATGACCAGATCCGGATCGTAAGCTGCCGCTTCCATCGCGATGCGTCGGATCATGTGCGAATTGATACCTCTCATGGCGAGGTTGATCACCTCAAAGGCCTGATCAGGATAACGATGCTGCAGCAGTCTTTCCAAAATGCGGCTAAAACCGAAAGCAGGTTCGGGCGTACCCATCGCAGCCGATTCTCCTAAGACGAAAATACGTAAGGTGTCCTCTGGCTTGGGATGAGAAAACTTGAATGGGTGCGGTTTGAGAGGACTTTCAGAACCGTGGTAAGACCAGATGAAGGCCTCATTCTCCACCACCTCACCCGCGGCAAGATGGGAGAAGAAGGATGCCGAGTGACCGATACCGATCAGCCTGAAGCCCCATTCCAAACTGCCTGACAAAAGACCCAACAGGAGCAGGGAAAAACCTCCCCCCAGCAAGGCACGTTTCCAGAGAGGCCATTGTCCAAACCTCGATTCTCGAGAGGGCGAGGAGCTGGTTTTAAATTGCCCTTCGGTAGGGGTCATTCACCCAACCTAATTACGGGAATGGATTCGTCAAAACCAAAGGCTGCACCCAGGGAGGACAGGACACACCAGTCATCGGAAATTACTGATGACGGATATCCTCCGCTTCGCACAAGAAGACAACCTGCTCAGCAATGTTGCTCGCATGATCTCCGATCCGTTCCATGCTCTTGGCAATGGTCATGAGATGCAGGGAGCGGACAATATGATCGGGATGCTTCAACATGGTTTCGGTCATCTGAGCCTGAATGGCTTTGTTGAGCTGGTCGACTTGCTTGTCACGAAGAACGATTTCGCGCGCCAGATCAGGCTTGCGATAGACAAAGGTGTCCAGCGCCTCCCTCAACATATCAGTGACCATCTGAGCCATGGATTCGATCGGCATATCCAAACGAAGCGGATCGTGCTTCATGAGTTCCAAACTGCGCCGAGAAATCGTGGTGGCCTCATCCCCAACTCGTTCCAACTCATTGGAAATGCGCATGGCCATCGTGATAAATCGCAGGTCTTCCGGCTTGGTAGCTTCACCCAGCATGGAAATAGCTAGTTGATCGACTTCTATCTCCAATTGATCAATGACATCATCCTGAGCCTTCATCGTCCTTGCGAGAGACTCCTTTCTTTGTATCAAGGACTGGATGGCATTTTTCACGCACTCCTCGGCATTGCTAGCCATCAAAAGCAATTGGCTCTTGAGGGTATCATGAGAGTCTTTATTCATGGTTGAGTGATGCGATAGGCGTGAAGTAGAAAAACCATCGGCTTCCGGTGATTGAAATGAGTTCTCTGATAAAGATGATTTGGATGATTTTTGTTTTAGACCAGCTTTTGACCTAACCCGACCAAAGAGAAGCTGGAAAAGAGAATTATCTTTCTTTTTCCCAAAAATACCACCAGTGGGCGGAAAGTTTACCATGACTGCAAATGCTTTTGTTGATAATGGTGAGCCACTCGTCGACTACTTATTTTACCTGATTAAACCATGCATGCAAAGCGTTGTGCCTATGTGACGTCCATGTGACATTTCTGTGACAGAAAAACGCTATGAAAGATCCGAAATCCAAGACAGTTGTTAAAGTCACTCATTGACCCTCTGTTCATGCAGATCCGATCGACGCTGCATGATTTGACGGATAGCCAGATTGACGCCCAGAGCCAGGAGGATACCCCACCAACCAAAAGAGATGATCTGAAGCATGATAGCTGTGGCCAACGCAGCGATGAGTGCCGAAAAAAACCAGCAAAACACGACCCAAATCGTCCGCCCCATCTTTACCACAGCATCCCCTGTATGAAAAATACGATCTGCCCATCCAGTCGATATGACAGCTGCAAAAGAGACATAAGTCGTTGAAACTGGAAGTCCCAAACCGGAAGCAACGGCAATCACACTGCCGGTCACTGATGTGATCACCGCCGCGCGCAGTGCATCGAAATGAAATCCTTCATCCAACGAGTCCTTTCCCTCGGCCTGTGGTGCGGTTGAAGCTTCCTTGGCAACCAAACATTCAGCCAAAGAAAGGCACCACTTGGGAGCATAAAGCCGCACGTTACCCCCTTGGCTTCCCGCGCGCACACCTGCCTCAGTAACTCTCCTCGCCGTTTTGGTCGACATGCCCAGGAACAAAAGGACACCACATCCAAAAAGCATCCACCATGCTACATCGACTTGGGTTGCAAGCGTGCCGTGTTTAAGAATCATCAAAATGGCCAGCCCGGGTGAAGCACAGTTGGCCAAGTCATTTTGACCAAAAGCAATCGCCGTGGAAATCATTCCAAGAATCGCCAGACTGGCAAATAAATAGGACTTCAGACGCTGTTTCCAAGCGACCATGGCAACACCAATCACTAGGGAAAAAAGGCCCCATAAACAGAGAAGCGCCACCGGTGTGCCAAGCTTGGCAAAGAAGGACGCCTTGATCAGTTTGACGAAAGCAACATTCTTGAGCCCTTTCATGATCATGAAGTAAATCAAGCCGGTGATCAGAAGACCACTGATCCAGGCCCCATGTCGTTGAACCGAAGAATCGGAGCGGCAATCTCCTTGGATAAAATATCGAAACAGTCGCTGAACCATGTAACCAAGAAAACCGCTGGCCAGGATAGAGCAGATGATTCCAAGAATCACCTGTGAACTTTTCTGCCAATCGATCGCCTCCATTCCACCCACGGCGAATCCCCCACCCAAAAGGGCAAAGACCAGACAGGCAGTCGTTGAGACTGGCATGCCAAAAGCGGAAAAGGAATATAGGAGAACGGTATTGGTGACATAAACAGCGAGATAGACATTGATGGCTGATTGCAGGTTGCCAAGGGAACTCGGGTCAAAGATGCCCTTACGAGCCGTCTCCATGACGGGGGAAGCGGCAACAGCTCCCACAATCACGGCCAGACCCGCCAACAGAATGGCACGCTTGGCATCCAAGACCTTTGCGCCAAACACGGCGTTCACAATATTTGCTGCGTCGTTTCTGCCGACCTCGATCGTGTTGTAAATCAGCATGAAGAGGGCAATAAAACCCAAAAAGTAGTGAAAGGCCGTTAGTTCCATGTTGTTGAGGGAATCATTTCAAATATCCACTGCCAGGAAAGCTTATTATCTGAAGACAGAGATACAGGCCCACCTCGGGAGTGATGGTAAGGGTCACCATCTAAAAATCATAATTCAGAGACATGCCAAAGGATCGCCCGCGGGTATAAGAGGAGTAAATGTAGTCCCTTCCATTGTATTCCTGGGTGATTTTCACATCCGGATTAAGAAGGTTTTTGGCCGAGAACTTCAGATTCCAATGATCGGTAAGTCTCTGAGAAATCGTTAAATCCATGGTTGCCACTGGTTGTTCAAAGGCGTTCGGTCTCGCAGGAGAACTGCTTCCCACCACAGCAAGGCGTGGACCGAATATGTTGTAGAAAAGACTCACGATCGTGCCTGATTGATCATTGTTATAGGAAACGTCAAAGTTAAAAATGTAAGGGGATTGCCCAGCCAAGGGTCTGGAGTCATTCCCAATCGTGTACTCGTACTCAAAAGGCGTGACATTGACCTCGGAAACCACATAAGTGAAATTGCCTCCAGCGGAGTAGTTTTTGAGATGCATCGAAAGAAACTCGAGATTCTTGCGGCCCTCAAGTTCGAGTCCATAAACGGTGGCCTCATCGCGGTTGCGGTATTGTACCTGCCGATTGGCTGTGACATATTGCTTTTCAATCGGAGAGCTCAAAGTCTTGTAAAAAATGCTTGCCGCCAACACCTCCCCAGGCTCAGGAAACCATTCCCAACGTAAGTCATAATTATCAATGGATGTCACCTCCAAATCGGGGTTTCCTATCAATATGTCTCCCCCCATGAAATCAAAGACAGGCACCAAGGCAATTTCCCTAAAAGTGGGTCTCGCCAAAGTCTTACCATAAGCAAGGCGAAGATTCATATCTTCCCTGAGTTCATACACCGAGCTAAGCGCCGGCAAGATGGCGGATTCACTGATAGATGAATCGCCTGTGCGTTCTCCCGAGTTGACGACAGATAGATCAGTGGTCTCGTAGCGTAAGCCAGCAACTATTTTCAAAGGTTCGGTGATGGGTATCTCCACCATGTTATAGGCGGCAAAAATGTTTTGATCTCCCATGTAATTGTTGTAGGGAAGCTCATAAATATATTTATTGAATCGGTAAGTACCGCGCCCTCTGGCCTCATAGTCCACATTCTCGTCAGCCAAAAAAGCGTCGGCATCACCTCCTTGAACGAGGTCATTCCATCTGGGACTGGTGGTTGTATTATAAGCAAAACGTCTTTCGTCGTAGCTGCGCTGGGTGGAACTATGATAGAGGCCTAGCTTGAACTGAGCCTCCAAACCATCCCAGACGTCGAAAGGCAGTGCGTTGTCCCATTTGAAGTTCGTATTGTCCTCGTTGAGTTCTCTGAAGTAGCGGGTCGGCGGATCGTAGCCTGATAGAGCAATATTGATACGATCGGAATCGACATTCTGATCATAAGAAAAAAATCGCAAATCTGGTTCATCCTGCGAGGTGCTGGAAAACGCTGCTACCCAGTTGCTTTTCAAGTCGAGAAGTTCTGGAAAACTATGATCTCCCTTGAATTGCATGGAGCGCAATTCTCGGATGGTATAATGCAGCACGCTGGTATTGAAATGACTGTCCTCGAAAGACTGTAAGAATCCTTGCTGGATGCGGGCTTCGTCCTCACTGCTATGATTGAAAAGGAAATTGAAACCAATGGTGTGATGGTCGGAGATTTTATAGGCCAGCGTGGCCAGATTTCCCCAACTGACCTCTTCAATCCCTCTTGTGTCTTGAAGATATAAATCCGTGTCGACTCCAGCGTCACTGACCATGTGACGGCCCGTGATGCCGTTGGCGTAGAAAGAGTAATCTCGATCGTAGTTCAAACCGAAGAGGAATCCAAGATCTCTACCACCCACTTTTTTAGTATCTCCGACCGACACATTGAAACTGTGATCCAATCCTGAAGTATTTTTAGAGGGACGCATCACAGGTTCAAAGGCCTTGGTCAACCGTATCAATTCTTCTGCCGCTGCGACTCTTGATGCATCAGTTTGCCCGCCACCCGATCTTGTGGCATCAATGAGCTCTTGACTTTGGATCCCTCCTTCCTGCCATTCGGATGGAAGAGATCGAGTTCCGTCATCCATGCCCAACCAGTCCGTCTTCCCACCAGGATATGAAAGAAATTCATCCTTAAGACTCGCTTGAGTGTTGTAGGAAGTTCCTATCCCCAACTGGGCCGTAAAAGCATCTGGAAAAGTTTTGGTGATGATATCCACCGACCCTCCACTAAAGCCACCGGGTCGATCAGCAGTGAATGTTTTGGCAGTCACCACGCTCTCGATGGCGTTAGAAGGAAAAATATCCATCTGAACAGCACGTTTGTCGGGATCAGCGCTGGGGACTTCGGCTCCATTGAGCGTGGTATTGGAATAACGTTCACCAAGGCCTCGAATAAAGACGTATTTTCCCCCCACCACCGAAGCTCCCGTGACCTTGGTCATGATGTCAGCGGCGTTGCTGGCTCCGGCACGGCTGAAAAACTCAGAACCAATTGCATCGGTCAGAGCCGCCGAATCCTGTCTCTCGCTGAGGAGGGCAATGCTTTGCTCGAGCTGTGGATCCGATATCACCTCCATGGGCTCCAGATCGAAAAACTCCGGCTTCATCTCGAGCTGGACATTGGCAACCTGCCCCACCAACACGCGCACATCCGAAATGCTGGCACGTGCATAACCAGATTTGGTGAAAATCAGAATGTGATTTCCTTGTGGAACTCCGGTGAGAGCAAATCGCCCCTGCAGGTCGGCACGCGTTGCCAAGGTCGTTCCCCTGACGGTGACATTCACACCAGCGAGTGGATTTCCCTCCCAGGAGTCAGTAATACTCCCCTGAATCCCCCCAGTCGTTTGCCCAGACACATGTACCTCCAATAGGCCAGACAAACAGGCCCACACCATCATGAACCCAAGGAGGACTCTTGTCTCAAGCATGGTGTTCCATTTTCTGGTCATCTTCTGGAGAATTATGAAGCCGAGCAAGGCAGTAAAGCACGATCAGGAAGTCGCTGCATTGGCCACGCGTCTTACGGAATCGAGAAACTTCTGAATATTGTCTCTAGGATTCGATTTTTGGGCTTTTTCCAACAATTCAATCGCCTTGCCGTATTGTTGTTGCTTGACGAGCACCGTGGCCTGTTTGACCCATCCATCACTCTCTGCACCCGGAATACGAGATACCATTTCAAATCGAAAAAGCGCTTTTTCGTAGTCTTCGGCTTGCAGGTAAAAATCGCCGGCAAGCAGCAAAGCCTCGGAATCCAGAGGGTTTTTTTCAATGATCTGCTCAAGAACGCTCAAGGCTTCCTCCCCTTTCCCATTGGCAATGGCCACCTGGGATTCCATTTTAAGCAGCTGAAGTTTCTCTTCTTCAATGATTGTCTGTTCGTGTGTTTGACGAATCTTTTCAAACATCGTGGAAGCCGATTCCCAGGCACCTTGATTAAGAAGAATGCGAGCGGCATTGAGTGAGCGGCGGATATCACCCTGACCGTCCTGTTCGATCGCCTGAAGATAAACAGCCAGCGCCAGATCAGTGGATTCACTGAGCATGTAAATATCGCCAAGGAGCATGAGATGCTGCAAAGATGCCTTGCCTGATTTACGCAGGATTTCGAAATTCACGGCTGCCTTGTCTGACTCCTCCATCTGCAAATAGACATTGCCCTGGAGAGCCCACAGGGCTGAGCTGTCGGGCTGCTTGGCGAGAATACCGTCCAGCAGACTGACCGCTTCCTGATATCTCTCGGTAGCGATGGAGCATTTGATGATTCCCAATTCCCAGAGGGGATTATCAGCGTCCAACAAGGTCGCGTTCTGATAGGCCAGACGTGCCGACGCATACTTTTCCAAATTAAGGTAAGCATTGCCGAGCAGGCCATAAACGGTCCCATCGGCTCCCCCCAGGTTAATGGTCTGGACCAAGTGCTCCACAGATGCTTCATAACGACCCTCACGAATCAGCACGATACCAAGATTCTTATGGGCTCGCAGGTAGTCAGGAAACTGACTCAAAGCCACCTCAAAATACTTGATGGCTTCTTCATGCTGCCCCTCCTGAAAATGCAGAGAACCCAGGGTGTAACTGAGGATGGCGCTGGATGAAGCATTGAGCTGTTGAGTGATTTTTTTTATGGCCTCCTGAGGCTGTTCCCGAATGGTATCTCCCAGCTGACTGTAAAAGATCTGTTCTTCAGGGTTCTCAAACCGGGGCTCGACATTGCTTCGCACACCATAGGAAGCCAGAAATTGCTTTTGGAACTTGGGGCTGTTCCAAAATTCTTCGCTAATCTGTGGGTCCAGAAAAGAGTTTTGTGCCTGACTGTCCAAGCAGGAGATTCCAAAGGACATCAGAAGGGTGCAAAATAGAAGAAACGTTATTTTTTTAGCAAACATGAGGATCCAAGGAGTTCATCTTAGTTGATACGAAAATCTATTTTCTGCCGGACGAAAGTCCTGACTTGCTCTCCGTCGAGCGTACCCGGTTTGAAGCGCCAGCGGTTAAGAGCTTTGAGTGCCGCTGTCTCAAATTCTGGATGACTCGAGCTCTCCACTCTGGGATCGATGACCCGCCCTTCTTCGTCGATAATGAACAAAAGGACGACGTATCCCTCAATCTTGGCCTTGAGCAATTCGCGTGGATGTCTAGGCTCGACTCGAGCAATGGCCTGAGGTCGTTGATCCAGATCAGCCATGTCAAAAATAGCTACCTCTTCCAGTGCAACTTGATCCACTCCCATGGCGCTCCCACCCAGAAAACCACCGCTGCCCATGCTAAGATCCAGGTCCAGATCACTCAAAGAGAGTTGCTTGGGGATGTCAGCCAGCTCGGGTGGCGGGGGTTCATCAGGCGCCTCTGGAGGCGGAGGAGGCTCAATCTCAGCGGATGGAGGTGGAGGAGGCGGAGCCGCGGTATCTACTTGAGAAAGGTCATAGCGCTTTTGGATGCCACTTGAAATCATCTGAGTCAAAGGCAAGACCAAAAAAACGGCCAAGGTGATGAGGATCGCCCCCAAGAAAACGATCGGAAGATTCGTCCTGGTCGATGGAGGCTCGTAAATAGGACGCATGCTAGCTTGGGTCGATGAGGGTCAAAAGGCAGAGCATCGGTCTCAACTGTTCCGCTCGGATGCAAGGCTCACATTTTGAGCTCCACCCAATTTTGCTTCGTCGATCACCCTCACGATAAGGCCGTAGTTGGAGTTTTCATCCCCTTGGATGATCACCGGCATGTCTTCCGCCTGTGTCAACCTCTTGACCAGAGGCCTGACGCCTGCCACCCCAATTTCTCTCCCACCATAGACAATCTGACCTTGGCTGGTCACCGCCAGTAAAATGCTGTTTTTTTCGAGGGCTACCGCAGAAGCAGACTGAGGCTTGTCAACTTCTACTCCGGTTTCCTCAACAAACACCGTTGTGACAATGAAGAAAATCAAGAGAATGAAGACCATATCGATCAATGGTGAGACATTGATCTCTGAAACTTCCTCAACCTCGTTGATGGATCGACGCGCCCTCATGCAGTACAGAAAGCAGCCTCAACCTCGGGAGCCTTTTGGTTGGAAGGCTCTTTTTCAAAAACCACTTCAGTCGCTACGAAGGCACCATGATCTTGCTTGAAGTGCTGGATAGACAAGCTCTCCAATTTACCCAGAAAGGCATCGTATTCATCCCGCTTGCGCTTGAGAAAATGCACCATCAAAAGCCCTGGAAGAGCGATGCAAAGGCCCACTTCCGGCGGGAAAAGTGCTGCTGAAATGCCTTTGGCCATCATCTCGGCCATTTCACCGCCACCCAATCCGATGGACTGAAAGGTCATCAACATCCCCATCACCGTTCCCAACAGCCCAATGAGGGGAGCCGCAGTGACCAGAATATTAATGAAAGCGATGTTACGGTCCATGTAGGGAATTTTGGAAAGAGCTACCTCAGCAAAACGACTGCGGATATCCTCTTCTCCTTGAATATCATCATGCGCATAACGGATGATTTCCCCTACCTCACCCTGACTCTTTTGGGGATCCCTTAACCACTGCATCCAGGTTTCCTGAGAAACATTCTGGAAATCCCGACGGCGAAAATAAAGGAAGAGTCGAACCGCTGCCCCGTAGGTCATGAGCCCCAGAACAGCCAGGGGTATCATCGTCCATCCTCCGGCCATCCAGATGCTGAGAACTTTTTCGATAAATGCATTCATGTGTGAGTTATTAAGATTGTTTCAATTTTAGGTAAGAGAGTTCATTTGGCCTCTTGGGCGTCCGGCAAACCATTGATAAAGCCGATGGAAACCTGCTCCATGGACCCCAACACACCCTTGACCTTGCGCGTGACAAACGCGTGGCAGATAAGGGCAGGAACCGCG
>CACEMW010000002.1:0-85115 GCA_902560705.1 uncultured Verrucomicrobiota bacterium | reverse complement strand
ATGGCATGTGCTGTAGCAGGGTGATGAATACCCGCAGCAAAGATCGATATGAAGGCATGGTCATTCGGACGACCTTCCGATTGGCATAGTGCCTTGTAAAACGGGTTGGCGGCAAAAGACAAGACTCCGAAGTCCAGGTCAATGCTTCCCGGCATGCTGTGGTAGGTGGAGGTGACGTAGTCTCCTGACGGATAGCTTGGATCAATGATCCCACCCACAAAGAGGTAACGCATCAACTTGGTCAGATCTTCCTGTGACTGTTGATAGAAAAGCGCGAGTTCATCCTTGGATTTGGATTTGAGCTTTGCTTCTGCAATGATGGATTCAAGCCCTTCGTCGACTTCGTGATTGATGTTGAAGCGAAAGATGGAGGAGCGATTGATGCGGCGGGCCAAGTGATTGACCGAGGGGCTACCGATGACGAGCAGGTTTTTGCGTGCGAAGCGCTCGATGAGCTGAGGTTCATCCAACAGCACGAAATCCTTGTCGATCACGTGCTCGACTTCCTGACTCAAACCCAGGCTCATGAGCCAGCGACTATCGGCTGTCGTGGTGGCGTACACCCCAAAATCGCCAGCTCCGATGTGCCGTCCGCGCGTTTCTCGCTTGTCCCCGGTGATGATGACCAGAGGCTCGAAATGTTGCGGGAATTGTTCAAAGTTACGATGGTCGCTGGGCATAACCGGCTGTAGATGGAAGCGCCCCAAAACATCTTCAATCGCTTTCAGAGCACTACTTTTGCAGTGATCAAACTGGAAATCCTTGTGCTCCAGGCGATCGTGATAGGCCAGAAGGATCAGTTCCTGCAATCGCTCGGGGGCAAAGGCTCTTGCGAGCAATACCACATCCTCATCCGTGGGTAGCCGCTTTCCATTTTTCAGTTGGGCAACGTAGGGCCTTGATTTTCCCAAAAGTTGAGAAAGAGCAACCCCAGTGGTTTCACCCGTCATCTCAGCTAAGGCATGAACAAACTTTCCTTTCACTGCTCAAAAATGTAGCTGAAAAGGCTACATTTTTCAATGCAAGATTTACAAAAATGTAAACTCAAAGGTTGATTTATTCGTAAATCAGCCTGAGATTTACAAAATTGTAAACATTAAGGCCGGAAATCAAGATCGTCTTGAGCGATTCGAGGTATCCTTTCCAATCCTTGTGCGTTACGATGGCTTCATGGATTTGGTGCATCTGAGTGAGGTGATGCCGTTCACGACCAAGGACGGATCGCAGATCAGGGAGTTGCTTTCCCATCGCAATTCGGACATCCACCGACAAAGTTTGGCCGAAGCCACGCTACCGCCAGGCGGGGCGACCACGGAACATTATCACTCAAAGACCGAAGAAATATACTTCATACTGGAAGGGTGTGGGCGGATGCAGATAGAAAAGGAAATCCAGAAGGTGCAGGCAGGGGATGCGATCGGGATTTTGCCCGGCCAGCGTCACAAACTCTGGAATGATGGCCCCATGCCCTTAAGGTTGCTATGCTGCTGTGCTCCGTGCTATGAGCATGAAGATACGATTCTCACAGAATCCGAACAGGGTCATGAATGATTCCAAATTGCACATTCGCTTGTTTACCAAATCCTATTGTGGTTGGTGTCATGAAGCCATCGATTGGCTTCGAAGGAAAGGGTTGGAATTTGAGGAACTGGAGGTCCTTTCCAATCCAGCAGCGATGGAGGAGTTGAAGGATCTGACAGGAAAAACCATGACGCCTACCATTGAAGTGAATGGGGATATCCTGGCCGATTTCGGAGTGGATGAGCTGGAGCCTTGGTGGCAGAAACAAGGCTTTGATCGCTGAATGCAACCTTCTTTATCCATAGCTCCTTCAGAACAGCCTGCAGGCGTACGTCCCCGGCTCCCTGAATGGTTGCGGCGCGCCCTTCCGACCAGCGATACATTCGCCAAGACTCGTGGCTTGTTGAGCGAACTGAATCTCAATACCGTCTGCCAAAGTGCCAAGTGTCCGAACCATTGGGAATGTTGGGCCAAGGGAACGGCTTCATTCATGATCGGTGGGGATCGTTGCACCAGGGCCTGCGGTTTTTGTGCCATTTCGACCCTCAAGCCACAAGCTCTGGACGATTCAGAGCCAGATCGTGTTGCTGAAGCGGCCAGCCGCATGCAGCTCCGGCATGTTGTGGTGACGGCAGTCGCCAGAGATGATCTTCAAGATGGGGGAGCTGCCCATTTTGCCCGAACCATTCAAGCCATACGAGAACGTTCCCCTTCCATGATTATCGAGGTCTTGACGCCTGACTTTCTTCTGAAGACTTCAGCAATTGACTGTGTGCTGGAGGCCAAGCCGCATATTTTCAATCACAACATGGAGACGGTGCGACGGCTCACTCCCGCAGTCCGCTCGCGGGCAACCTATGATCGTTCCCTGGCTGTTCTGGAAATGGTTCGCAGTCGGGCTTCCTACAGGGTTTATACCAAATCTGGATTGATGCTTGGTCTGGGTGAACAAAAGCAGGAGCTGATGGATACCATGCGCGATTTGCGAGGTGTGGATTGCGACATCCTCACCCTGGGGCAATATTTGCAGCCCACACTCAAGCATTTGCCAGTAAAGGAATTTGTGTCACCCGAGCGTTTCGACCGTTATGGGGAACAAGGACGGGCCATGGGATTTTGCCATGTTGCCAGTGGGCCCATGGTGCGCAGTTCCTACCATGCAGATGCCTTCAACGCAAACGAGGCAGAGCAAAAAACCCCCGCAGGGTAAAATACATCAACCAGGCGATGAAGAGAAAGGACAGCGCGTAGGCCACGCGGCGCGTCCACAGAGTTCTTGAAGCAAGCTGTTGGTCAGAGATTTCACGTTCTTCGGCCAGCTCGGCCAATTTTTTTTCAATGAGCTTTGTTGCGAGAGGGTCTCGAGTCAGGTGAATCTGAAGTCCAGGCTGCTTTGGAGCGCTGAGCTCAGGAGCCAAAGAGGATTGTTCGGCAGTGGGCTTTTGAAAAAACGTCTGTTTCCAGGAGGGGGCCGCCTCGCGAGTCCAGACGCGATGCACTCCACGATTAGTGAGCAGAATCTTCAAGCGCTCCCACAAAAGTATTTGCAGAGCCTCCTCCGGATCATCCAAACTGAAAGCCAAGTGGTGCAAAAAAGCATCTTTTTGCCGGAATTGCACGGCCAAAGCAGCCAAGAGGTTGTGGTCTTCGTCAATAAGAAGGTAAAAATCGGTCAGCGATTTTTCCAGCTCGACAGTGGTAAAGCCCACATGTTGCCACAGCCACCTCAGTGGGGCTAATTCCTCCAAGGTCGCTCGCATGAGTTGGTGGTTTTTCATCGGCAATGGTTGTTATCGTGAAGATTGCCATGAACTTTTCGCAACACAATCCCTCTTCAGAGTGCAATTTTGATTTTTGACTTCAGGTATTTTGTTATAGATTTCCTTGGTCATGAGTAAGTTGTCGCGTAAAAAAGTTCTGGATCTTTATTTCATGGATGCACGTCACAAGTTGATCGATCTGGCGGCATTCCTCGATCGCTTGGATCGGGCGGAAGGAGAAATTGATTTTCGATCTGAAGCGCTTGCTCAAGCCATGCAACATTTGCTCTCCCATGATCCCAACCGGGCCGCCAAGGTGCTGATGACCCTGAGCGATCCTACGACTGAGCCGATTGCTACGGCGACTACCAAAGCAGCTTGCGGCGCCTGGCCAGGAAAGGCTTAGAACCCTATACTCAACCATTGCACAAAGATCATGCGATACATTGAACCCCACGGCCATATGGTGAGTCGAACCACGGATGACTATCTCTCAATGGTGACCGCGGGATGTGAAGCGGTCTGTGAACCCGCCTTCTGGGCGGGCTTCGACAGAAAATCCGTTGACGGTTTTTACGATTATTTCTGCCAACTCACCGAGCATGAACCGCGTCGTGCGGCCAAGTTTGGGCTCCCTCACTACTGCTGGTTATGCATCAATCCCAAGGAATCGGAAGATCTTCATTTTGCCAAGGAAGTCATGGAGTTGATTCCCCAATTCATCGACAAACCCAATGTGCTGGGAATTGGAGAAATCGGTTTGAATAAAAACAGTGCCAACGAACTTAAAGTGCTTGAACGGCATATCGAAATCGCTGCAGAGCATGATCAATTGATCTTGGTTCACACGCCTCATTTGGAAGACAAATACAAAGGCACTCGTTTGATTCTGGATGCTCTTAAAAATCAATCCAATATTCAGCCAGAGCGCTGCATCATTGATCATGTGGAAGAGCACACCATTGGGATGGTGCTGGACGAGGGTTTCTGGGCTGGCATGACCTTGTATCCCGAATCCAAATGTAGCCCCAGCCGTGCCATTGACATGCTTGAGCGCTATGGAACCCAGCGGATCTGGATGAATAGTGCCTGCGATTGGGGGATCAGCTGTCCCCTCGCTGTCCCTCATGCAGCCATCGAAATGAAGCAACGGGGACACGATCCTCAATGGATTGATCAGGTGGTATACTCTAATCCGGTCACGTTCATGAACCAGAGCCCTCGATTTCAGCTACCTCAAGGTTTCGCTCAAGCCTGATTGATGGCTGAGCGTCACGCGAATGATTTTTGGGTCTCATGGCTTTTAAGCTGTTATTCATTGGGGATGTGGTAGGGCGCCCGGGACGACGCGTCCTTGCCAATCGCTTGTCAGGGCTCTGTTCTCGTCTTGATGTGGATCTGGTGGTGGCCAACGGCGAAAATGCTGCCGGAGGAGCTGGGATCACCCCTTCCACCGCAAGGGAACTCTATGATGCTGGAGTGGATGTCATCACCACAGGAGATCACCTATGGGATCATCGTGAAGTGATTCAGTTGCTGGAAAAGGAGCCCATGTTTCTGCGTCCCCTCAATTATCCCCCCCGGACGTCCGGCCAAGGATGGCTCATGATTCAAAAGGAGACATCCATACCGGTGGCGGTGGTCAATTTGCAGGGAAGGACCTTCATGGCCGATCTGGATAACCCATTCCAGGTCATCCAGGAGGTCATTGAGGAGATACGTGCCAAAACCCCTGTCATCATGGTGGACTTTCATGCCGAGGCAACTTCAGAAAAAATTGCCATGGGCCGATTTCTGGATGGGAA
The DNA here is from genome assembly GCA_902560705.1 of uncultured Verrucomicrobiota bacterium. GTDB lineage: Bacteria > Verrucomicrobiota > Verrucomicrobiia > Limisphaerales > AAA164-E04 > UBA7971. Next base: position 80,029 of record CACEMW010000002.1, on the reverse strand, counting down.
AGTGAGCTTGGTCGCAGGAACCCACACCCATGTGACCACTGCTGATGAACAAGTCTTCCCGGGCGGCACAGCCTACATTTCAGATGTTGGATTTACCGGGCCTCAGGCCAGTGTATTGGGGCGTGAAATCGATCCGGTGATTCAGCGCTTTTTGACCTTGCAACCTCAGCGGTTTGGGGTGGCCTCCGAGCAAGTCATGATCCGGGGCGTTTTGGTGGCCATCGATCCGCAGACGGGCAAAGCCCTCAGTATCGAGCGGGTCATCGAGCCAGCAAGTGCTGATGCGCGCTGCTAGCCCTCATTGAATTTGCTTTCCAGCAACTCAGTAATGGCGTTTATGGCCTCCTGTGCGTCCGAGCCTGTAGCCTCAATCACCAACCGGCTGCCGGGGCCTGCGGCAAGCATCATCAAGCCCATGATGCTCTTCCCATTGATGCGCTCTCCATCTTTTTCCACAAAAATATCGGCATTGAACTGGCTTGCGACTTTGACAAACATCGCCGCCGGGCGAGCATGAATACCCATCTTGTTTTCGACAAGGAGCTCTTTGGTAATGGGTTCTTGCATGGTTAGGGTCAATGGATGGTTGGTCTTCCCGCTGTAAAGCGAGGTGGGATTATGCATGAGAGAGCCAAAGTGGCGAGTGATTTTATGGGGAACTCAAGGCGTTGACAGGCAACAGCCTCAGGGTTCAGGCATGCGAGTCTCGATCGCGGGTCATTTTCTCCAGCAAACGTTCGCTTAAGGCCTGAGCGCTATGAATACCGGACATTTTGAGTTTGGTCTGGAAAGCCGCGACTTCGATCAGCCGCCCCATGTCCCTTCCGGGGCGAACGGGAATGACAATGTGCGGGATGAGGACACCCAGAATGTCGGTGGTTTCCTCGTCCAGCCCCAATCGATCAATGGTCTGGGCTTTATCCCAATGAACGAGGGTGACCACCAGGTTGATTTGTTTTTCCCGCGTCACACTGCGAACACCAAACATGGCAGCCACGTCAATAATGCCAATGCCTCTGATTTCCATGAGGTTTCGTGTGGTTTCATAGCTTGTGCCGACAACATGCTGATTATCAATCAGGGTCACTTTGGTGATATCATCCGCGACGAGGCTGTACCCTCGTTCGATCAATGCCAGGACGGCCTCACTCTTCCCAATACCGCTTTCGCCTCGGATAAGAACCCCGACGCCTAAGATGTCGACCATGCAACCCATCTCATTTCTTCGGGGAGCAAACATCATTTCCAAGGCAAGGGTTGCCAAGTTGATGAAACGCATCGTGATCAAGGGTGTCTTGAAGACGGGTATGCAGGCTTCCCGGGCTGCAGAAAGCAGAGCGGTATCGGGATTGAGGTTTCTGGAAAACACCACGCAAGGAATGCGGGTGGCAAAGATCCATCGGTAGCGGTCCTCGCGCTCTTTGGACGTGAGCGAACGAAGATAGGTGGTTTCGACACTGCCGAAAACCTGGACTCGCTTGCTGGCAAAGTATTTCTTGTAGCCAACCAGAGCCAATCCAGGTCGGTTGACCGTTGGCTCGCGAATTCTGCGATTCAACCCGCAGGGTTCCCCTATGGGTTGAAGCATCAATTCCTCACCGTGTTCCCGAGTCAGCGTCTCGACAGTCACCAATGTCTCCTGTTTTTTTGGACGCTTTTTTTTGCTCATAAATTGAATTCGGGGCCGAGATAAACTTCTCTGGCTTTGGGGTCCTCAGCCAAAAATTCTGCGCTTCCTTCACATAGAACCTGACCTTGATGGATGATGTAGGCCCGATCCACGAGTTTGAGAGTCTCCCTCACATTGTGATCGGTAATTAAAATCCCCAGTCCCCTTTCCTTCAAGCGCCTCAGAATCTTTTGGACCTCGTAGATGGCAATGGGATCAATGCCACTGAACGGCTCGTCGAGGAGAAGCAATTTAGGCTGGGTCACCAGTGCGCGAGTGATTTCCAATCGTCTCTTTTCACCTCCACTCAAGGTGTATGCACGACTTTTAGACAATCTTGTAAGATCCAATTCTTCCAGGAGCATGTTCAGGTGTTGTTGGCGTTCCATGCGGGAAAGCCTGCATGTTTCAAGAATCGCCAGAATGTTCTGAGCGACCGTTAGTTTGCGGAAGACGGACGGTTCCTGCGTTAAATACCCCATGCCCAACCGAGCTCGCTGATGCATGGCCATGGGCGTCACATCCTGGCGCTGAAAGGTGACGGTTCCACTTTCCGGTCGCACGACTCCAACGACCATATTGAATGAAGTTGTTTTGCCCGCCCCATTCGGACCAAGAAGCCCAACAATTTCACCGGGTCTTACTTGCAGTGAGACGCCGTCGACAACCCTTCTGCCCTTGTAGCTTTTCAGGAGCCCTGTTGTCTCCAGCAGGGGGGGCTCAGATTTCGCAGATCCTATCGACAATGTATCATCCATCACCATTTTTCAGCCTGCTCCAGGGTTTGTATTTGGTAATCACCCCTTCCAGACAGTCTGTTACGCTCTTGGTTCCAGAAGAGTCGCCCACCTTTGGCCAGGATATATTTTCCACCATCGTTCCGTTTTGATGGCAGCTTGGCAAGGATTCTTGGATCGCCCTTCAATTCAATGAGCTGGGTAAGGGGGTCGAAAACAGCCTCATCACCAGATGCTTTGCCATTTGGATGTTCCATCAGGACTTCAGTATGGGCTTTAGCTCCCTCAAGCTGCCCTGTTTTGGGTGAAAACCAGCTGTGCATGGAATGACACGTCAGCACGCCGTCCCCTTGTTGAAAAGCGATCTCTCCTGTTGCCACCAGGGAGCGAATGGCTTGGCTTTCCGCATCATAATCAGTATCCAGTTTGCGGCATGTCATCTGGGTGTCGTTCCATTCCACATGGACCTCTCCGGAGAAAGCTCCCTTGCCATCAGCAAAAGCATATTGGTCAGCACGAATCTTGATTGGATTGGTTTTGTCGGGTGCTTGACTTGCGGGTGCGTCAGATGTTTTGAAAAGACGCATTTCGTTGAAGGTATCCACAGGCATTTCCAGATATCCGTTGCCTGCGACATGCATCCGCTGTTGTTTTCCGGTCTGCTCCATGGTGATGGTGTCTCCCTTGGCTACATAGTCCCGTGTCGTCACCGATGCATGGTCTTCCAGTTCCAGAGTATAATCTTCCTGTTCGCCCGGGGTATAGCGAGCGCGGTCGCAGGACGTGATCACTTCGCCCTCAACTCTTGATTGTGTCCAGCGCACATCTCGGGTGGCTTCAAGGTATTGGATTTGAGAAGTGTCCCTGTTCCACCCGCTAACCAGCTTTTCACAGGACAGCTTCCAGTCCTTACTCTGCACAGCCGTGACCGCATCCAAAAAAATTATCTCGTCATTTTTCAGGCTATAGGTTCGAGAGTTGACGATCACCGGTTCAGAGCTTTGCCCCAAGGGAGCCTTGGGATTGCTTTTCAGATCAAATTTCTGCATCTCAAGTGCCAGATAAGCCTGCCCTATAACGACAAATTGGGCTGCGTTCTCCGCTTTTTCTATGCGGATGAGATTTCCATTGCCGGACGCACCGCCAGCATGGTTCCAAGAGGGTGCATCCATCAGCTCCAGCTGCCCCTCTGAATCGGGTCTTGCCTCATAAATGGCGCGCCCACTCCTTGCGGTGACAGGGAGATTTTTGGTAAGCAAACTAATTTCCACCCCTCCAGAGGCTTTGATTTCCCTGAAGCCAGATGATTCGCTGGTCAGTGTGAGGGTAAGAGTCTGGCAGTTGAGCTCAAGGGTCCCAGGATCCAGAATGGAGACATCCCTGCTGAACAGCGCCAATCCCTGTTGACGTTTGAAGACCAGCTGGCGTGATTGAACCGTGATGTTTGAATCGGTATGCGGTGCCTGCTGGGGTTTTGTCGCAGATTCCAGATAAGCTTTCTTGATGACGGTCGTCACACGATTACTGATGGTCAGCTCCGAGGAGCCATGAGACCAATGCCAACCGACACCGCTCATCTGTAGGCCCCCATCACCCGATTGGAGTGATATCTGTTCCGGCGAGTGGGCATCGTGTGTGACAGGATCCATGATGCAGTTGGGTGCCTGAACGATGTAGGATGGACCTTCCTGCTGATCAGGAGAAAAAAATTCGATGGATACACCCTTGAGCAAATCTCCCTCGACCGATTCTCCACGAAAGCGGGTGCTAATTTGATTTTCTTCGGTTAGTGCCAATTCCCACCCACCTCGAACGTTTCCTTGGAATCCACCGGGCCCTTGGGCCACCACCTCCAGGCTCCTTATCAGGCAAAGGGACAGTAACAGTCGGTGCATCTGCTTTCGGGAATGTCTGATGGCTTGATGCTTCCAGTTCATGAGATGAGTGCCATTTTCGATCTTGTTCAGTATCAGGCCTGACGGATGCGTTGACAGCTCTGGAGCAATTTCTTGATGTCCTTGAGAGGAATCATATTGGGCCCATCGCTGGGAGATTGATCGGGTCTTGGGTGGGTTTCGATAAATAGACCATTTGCTCCTGCTGCAAGCGATGCTTTGGCCAGTGTCGGCGCGAACTCCGATTGTCCACTGGATCGATCACCCGCCCCCCCTGGCAATTGAACCGAATGGGTTGCGTCAAACACAACGGGGACTTTGAAACCTCTCATGATGGGGATAGAGCGCATGTCCACCACAAGATTATTGTATCCAAAAGTAGTGCCTCTTTCCGTCAGCAAGATCTTTTGATTTCCGCCAGCTCGAATTTTTTGAACCACATGTTCCATATCCGATGGGCTCATGAATTGCCCCTTCTTGACATTGACCATCGCCGGTGTCGAAGCTGCGGCCAGAATGAGATCGGTCTGTCGACACAAGAAAGCGGGTATCTGCAGGATATCCAGCTCCTGACCTAAGGTGAGTGCCTGGGCTTCGGTATGAACATCGGTCATCACCGGGCATCCCACTTTTTCCCGTAATTGTAGCAGTATTTCCAATCCTTCCTCCACACCTGGCCCTCGAAAAGAGGCTGAGGAGGTTCGGTTTGCCTTATCAAAGCTTCCTTTGAACACATAGGGTATCTCCAGTTCGTTACAGCATTTCTTGAGATGACGAGCTATATGTAGGCTGCCTTTCAGATCCTCAATCACGCAGGGGCCAGCCAGCAGGAAGAAACTTCGAGCCTTGCTTAACTTTTGGAAACATTGACGTGGCGATGGCATCATTTGGGGCTTCATCGTAGGTAGGTCTTCCATGGTTACCAGTCAAATGTAAGTTCTTTGTGGGGCTAAAATCCACTAGTCAGCGAGCCCTTTAATGCCTATGTTCAATCGATAAAATACTTATGGACATCGTCTTCACTTGCCCAGACTGTCACCAGGAAATGGTGGTTGATGCCCAAGGAGCAGGGTCAGAAATTGAATGCCCATCCTGTGAGCTTCTACTCACCATACCCGAGGCCGACGCAGCGAACGTCAAAATCCATCCTCCCGCTCAAGCGGTTGCCAGAGAGGAGAAATATTTTACCGTTCCCTCTCACGAAGGACCTGATGAATCCCTCATCACCAAATCCAGACCTCCCTTGGAATCCCAAAAAGATGGGGATAAAATTTTGAGGATCAAGACGGTTCGTCATGGGGATTGCAGGGAAGTCGGCCATGATGCGTTTGATGAGCGGGTCACTGAGATCCTGAATCAGATCGGAGAGACCCATATTGTCAGCATCAACACGATCAACTATTCCTATGTCGATTTGGCAAGCAAGCAACAGCTCAATGATTTTGGAGTGGTCATCATTTACAAAGGGTGAAGTACCTTTTGACACGCAGCATCGAGGCGACTCCGCTAAGCCTATCGAAAAGTTCTATTCTTCAGGCACGAAAAAAGCCCCTCAATTGAGGGGCTTTTTGATTTCTTGAAAAAGGAATGATTCCAAAAAAGGTGTTGAGACCGATCAGCCGGCCTTGTTGGCAAGCTTGGTCAAGCTGGACTTTTTATTGGAGGCCTTATTGGCATGAACCACGCCCTTTTTGGCTGCCTTATCATAGGCTGAGGTGACCGTGCAAAGCGCCGACTTAATGGCATCCTTGTCTCCTTGGGCTAGGGTGTCTTTGAGTTGTCTCTCCAGAGTCCCAATGCGAGACTTCACAGCTCGGTTGACCTGTTGCTTCTTGGCGTTACTTCGGGTTCGCTTGATCGCAGATTTGGTGTTCGGCATGACGGGTACGAATTATGTTTTACTAAAATCAGTAGCGGGCCAAAATAGTGTTTCAGGGGGTTTTGTCAATGGCTGAATTGGAAATATCCTTCCAGCCCTTCACTTCCCTCTTGAAGGGTGCCTCACTGCTTGCCAATGGCCCAATACTAAAGCCATGATGGGTTCGCTTTGATCTTTGTGAAATCATGATCAGGTCGTTTGCATTCACTACACAGGGAAAACTCCACTCTCGGGATATGGAGACCTTTCTCATGCCTACTTTGCTGGGCAACACCAACCTTTTCTTGTGGGTCGACCTGGAAGACCCGACACAGGAGGAGCTTAAATGGGTGTTGGAGGACGTGTTTCACTTCCATCCTCTTTCCATCGAGGATTGCGTCTCCGATTTGGGGGCTCCCAAGGTAGAAGAATATGAACCCAAGGAAGAGGATCAGTTTGCTCCCTACCTGTTCATGCTGATTCATGCCGTGGACTACAGCCGCGAGGATGGCGTTTTTGCAACCAGTGAACTGAACTTCTTTCTGGGAAAAAACTTTCTGGTTACCTGTCATGCCAAGTCCCTTAAAAGCATTCAATACGCCGAAGATCAATGCTTGAGACTCAAGAAACAGGTGGCCCGTGCGCCAGACCGCTTGGCGCATACGCTGCTGGACAATCTGGTGGACAATTACAAACCCGCCATTCAGGAACTGGCGTTTGAGATTGGTGAATTGGAAGCTCAAGTGCTCCATCATGCCGATGCAGGTGTGCTGAACAAGATAACCGCCATTAAAAAGGAGGTGCAGCATTTGCGAAGAATCATTGGCCCCCAGCGCGAAGTCCTATGGAGGTTTGCGCGAGGTGAATTCAAGCTGATCCGACCAAAGCTCATCCCCTACTATCGAGACGTCTACGACGACTTGTTTCGTATTCACGAAATGGCTCAGCACTACACCGACTCGTTGATGGCTGTTTTGCAACTGTATTTGAACATGTCTTCCAACCAAACGGGTGAAGTGGTCAAATTGCTTACCATGATCACGTTGATCACCACGCCCATGATGATGATTGGGACATGGTATGGGATGAATTTTGCCACCATGCCGGAGCTGAGCAACGCTCACGGTTATCTGATTGCGAGTGTCATCATGGTGTTGTCCACAGGCGGTACCTATTGGTATTTCAAACGGAAAAAATGGCTCTGATGACCTTGTTGCTATTTTGATGGAAAGATGCCATGGCAGGTTTTAAATCCAGCTTTCTTGACAAAATCCTTGGGCGTATTGATCGGCTCGATACGGGGGGCTTACAAAGCGTCGTCCAGCGTCTTGAGGAACAACGCCAGTTTTTCGAAACCGTCTTCAATGTCATTGAAGACGGAATCCTGGTCGTCAACTGGAAAGGTCGCATCCAATACTGCAACCAAGCTGCTGGCGAGTTGCTGGGTGTGGATGCGAGGTCCATGGACGAGTCTCCGGTCAGTCGGTTGATCCCCGAATTCCAGTGGGAACATTTTATCTCCTCTGTCAGTCATGAACCTTCTCCAGGCATGGTGCGTCTGGAGTTTTCCCTTTCCTATCCCAAAACCCGTTTTCTGCGGCTTTATGGTGCGGCTATCGAGCAGCAGGAGGTGGACGAATCGAGCTATGTCCTAGTCCTGCACGATGCGACTGAAACGCGGAAGCAAACCGTGGAGGCCATCGAATCAGAACGGATTCACACGTTAACCTTGCTGGCGGGAAGCGTGGCCCACGAGATAGGCAACCCGCTCAATGCGCTTCATATTCATCTTCAGCTCATTGGGCGTGAAGCGGCCAAAGTCAGGGAAATGTTTTCACAGCAACCACCGCCTCCCAAACGTGGCAGAGGGCGCCCCCCCAAGCTCCAGGCAGAAACCTCGAATCTTGCCGCGATCGATCAGTCTCTCAGACGGCTCGAAGAATTTGTTTCCGTATCGCGGGGAGAAATCCATCGTCTGGAATTGATCATTACCCAGTTCCTGCAGGCTATCCGCCCTTCTGCCCCGGATCGAAAACCCGATCAGCTCAATGCGATCATATTGGAAACCCTGGACCTGCTGGGGCCCGAAATCATCAATCGCGGCATAGAGCTCATCAAGGACCTCGATGAGCAATTGCCAGACCCGCCACTTGATCGCTCTCAGATCAAACAAGTGCTGGTCAACTTGATCAAAAATGCGATGCAAGCCATGGACAAAGATGGCCTCCTGACAGTTCGAACTCAGCGGGATGCCGATGGAGTCTGGCTTTTTGTGGAAGACAATGGATCAGGCATCTCCAAGGAGCGCATCAGTCGGATTTTTGAACCCTACTTTACCACCAAGCGCAAAGGCACGGGTTTGGGTCTGATGATTGTCCACCGCATCATTCGGGATCATGGTGGACGTATCATGGTGGAGCCAAACCAGCCCACTGGCACGATTTTCAGACTCTGGCTTCCTTTGTTTGAGGAGCGGGATCGACTTCTCGGTGATGTAAGTGACACCCAATGCTGAAACACGCAACCGACATGCTGCTCAGCCTTGCCTACCTGTTGGCTTTTGGTCACTATGGTCAGAAGGGTTGCTCTGAAATCCTGAATGGAACTCCTGAGGGAGCCCGGATCGCTTGAAGGTCCCAGTCCTATGAAACCGCTGCTTCTAATCGTCGATGATGAGAAAACCCAGAGAGAGGGTTTGCGAGCGGTATTGGAAGATCACTATGAGGTCTACATTGCCGACAGCGCTGCTTCGGCCATTGAGTTACTCGAATCGGATTCTTTTGATGTGTTGCTCACCGATTTTCGAATGCCTGGCGAAGACGGTCTGAAATTGATCAAGAGGGCGAAAAGTTTGGCTCAGCCGCCGATATGCATTTTGATGACGGCCTTTGGTTCGGAAGAAACCGCTGTCCAGGCCATCAAGGAAGGGGCGGATGACTATCTGCCCAAAGGGAGCATGCTGATCGATGACCTGGAGAAAAAAATCCAGCGGTCTCTTAAATTGCGCCAGTTGGAAGAAGAAAACGTTGTTCTTAAGCAGCAATTGGGCAAGCGCTTTCAAACGTCCAACATTGTAGGTGAATCCCCTGCGATGCGAGGGGTGTTCGACATGGTCGAACAGGTGGCGCCTACCAATGCCACAGTGCTCATCCTGGGAGAAAGTGGTACGGGTAAAGAGCTCATCGCCAAAGCAATCCATCAATCCAGCCATCGAGCCCATCATGCCATGGTCACGGTGCATTGTGCAGGGCTCTCCCCGACGCTCCTGGAGAGTGAGCTATTTGGTCACGAGAAGGGCGCTTTTACCGGCGCACATGAACGAAGGATCGGTCGTTTTGAGAAAGCCGATGGGGGTACTTTGTTTTTGGATGAGATTGGCGAAATTGACCTTTCCACGCAGATCAAATTGCTGCGCATTCTTGGGGAACGCTCCTTTGAAAGAGTCGGGTCCACCAAAACGTTGAGTGTCGATGTTCGTCTGCTGGCCGCCACCAACAAGGATCTTCCAAAGCTCATGGCGGAAGGAAAGTTCAGAGAGGATCTTTATTATCGTTTGAGAGTTGTTGAGATCCAATTGCCTGCATTGAGGGAGCGTGCTACGGATATTCCCGCGCTTGCCATGGGCTTCCTTTCTGAATTCGCCCACCAGAATCGGAAAAAGGTCACAGAGTTCTCAAATGAGGCCCTCGAGGCTCTTGTTCATTATATATGGCCCGGCAATGTCAGGGAACTGCGCGCTGCGGTGGAGCATGCGGTGGTGTTTGCCAAGGGACGAAAAGTCGATCTCACGGATCTCCCGCCATTGTTGCGCTCGGGGGGGCTCTCTGAATCAAGTCGAAGCATGCCTGGCGAGGGCCACGGAGGCCTCATGATGACTTCCTCTTCCTCTGCTCAGGGGACAAGCTTTTCTCTTCAGGAGAACGAACGGCAACTGATGATCGATGCCTTGAAGGCAACGCGCGGCAATCGCACTGAGGCCGCCAAATTGCTTGGTATGAGTCGCCGCACCCTCCACCGCAAAATGACCAAATACGATTTATATTAATCCATGCCATCTATTCAGGAAATCATTCACAAATTTGAGGTAGGTGAAGGTAGCGGATACCTTCAGAAACTTGCATTGATACTGTCCCTACTCGCCCTGCTGGTTTTTTACAACGTTAGGGAATATCAGGGTTTTGCCACGGTTGAAGCCATGGAAAGTGCTCATCTTGCTAGGCAGCTTTCAGAGGGAAAAGGCTTCACATCCCTTAGTCTGAGGCCGCTTGCTCTTGCGCACGAGGAGACACAGAAAGGGGAGGGAATTCTAAGCACTTCCAAAGATGTTCTACAGCATGTCGACATGGTTTCGCCGCCTGCTTACCCTGTCTTTTTGAGTCTTTGGATGCGGATTTTACCCTTTGAATGGGAAATACCCTCCCACCGTTCTGAAAACTTCACCCGCTACCAGCCGGAAATGCTGATCAGCTTCATCAATCAAGGGCTTTTTCTGTTGAATGGTCTGTTGGTGTTTTACCTGGGCAGGAAGTTGTTTGACGATTCGGTAGCTTGGATGTCCATGGCATGCTTCTTTTGCGCGGATCTCCTCTGGCGATATTCTTTTTCAGGTCATGACACCATGCTCCTGACCACATGGATGTTGCTGCTGGTGATCGGTTTGGTGGCTTTGGAACGGGCCTCAAGGGCCGAAGAGCCCGACGCCCCAGAACCTGAAGAGACACTTGATTCTGAGTTGGAAACCAGTTTTTTAAGTTCTCCCCTAAAGGTTCGGTCCTCGGGATGGTTTCTGGGCGTTGCCTGCTCGGTGGGATTGCTGTTGGGGCTTGCCGGCCTCACGCGCTACAGTTTTCTGTGGATGCTGGTTCCTACCTCTCTTTTCGCGCTTTTATGTCTGGGGAAGCGGCGTTGGCTGGTGACCCCCGTCATGATTCTGACTGCCTTGCTGGTGGTGGCCCCCTGGCTGGTGCGCAATTTGGAGGTCAGTGGGCTGCCCTTTGGGCTTCGCTCTTACGCTCTGTATATGGACACGGCTGACTATCCGGCGGATCGCCTGGAACGATCGCTCTTGGATGAGGTGACTGCGCCTGGTCTGAATCAGTATTTACGTAAGATCTTTAAAAAACTTCCGGACATTTCGAGCGGGGAGCTTCCAACCCTTGGAGGTAGCTTTCTTCCATTTCTGTTTTTCATGGGCTTGTTGATTCCATTCAACAACAAGGGATTGAGGAGATTGAGATGGTTTACTCTTGGCTCACTGGTCTTCATGGTCGTGATTCAGTCACTCGGCCAGTCGTATCTCAGCGAACAAAGCCCGCGAATCAACGGGGAAAACCATCTTGTCATTTTGGCCCCTTGGGTTTTTCTCTTTGCCGTCCCCATCTTTTATTCCCTGCTGGATCAGTTGCCCTTGCCTTATGAGGGTCTCAGGCCGGTAGTTGTCTTGGGTTTCTGTGCCTTTTGTTCCCTGCCACTTTGGGGGCACTTGTTGCCGCCGCAACCCTTGCCCTTCGCCTATCCGACCTACAACCCCCCCCTGATTCAGGAAATCGCTCAATGGAATCAGCCCGAAGAGGCTCTCATGAGTGATATCCCATGGGCGGTCGCATGGTATGGCAATCGCCCCTGCTATTGGCTGTCTCGCAGAGTTGATCCTGATTTTTATGGGATTCATGATGAAAGGGATGCCATCGAGGCCCTCTACCTAACGCAGCTGACGACCGACCTTCCGTTCATGTCCTCCTTTTTGCAGGACCCGGAGGGTTCCTGGCCGCGTTTTTACATGGATGTTCAGGTAAGGCGTAATCTCCCGGATGGCTTTCCATTGAAATTTGGCCATCCAGGCATCATGCTGGATCAAGTGTATGTCTCGGATCGCCAACGGTGGCTGCCGGCTTTCAAGCCGGCAACGGACGGGCTGGGGCAACAGGGAGGCTGAATGTGTTACAGGCCTCGTGGTTTGAGGCATCTGTCTTTTGCTGATTTGTGTTTGACATTCAAACACGACTCGAAGATTATTCAGGAAATGCCCTTGTAGAATTCTGATAACTTCAGAGAAACAACAGTTGAATCATTTATGAAAAAGATTGTATCCGCCGCAGGAATGGCTGCACTTGGAGTCGTAGGATTGCACGCTGCTGCTGGTGATGGACTTACCCGGATGGAGGCCTCCAAACCTTGGAGTCTCAAGGCCAATTTGCGTGGTTTTTACGACGATAATGTCTTCACAACCCCTGATAACGGGTTTCGTTCCTACTACGCCAACGCAGGTGGGGCCCAAGGCGCCATAAATCCTGCTACGGGACAAGTCACTGCTTTTGGTCAAAAGACCTTCAAGCCCGTCAGCAGCTACGGCATAGAGGTCCAACCCAGTGCAACATTTAATTTAGTCACTGATCAATCCCTCCTCTCCCTTGGCTATCAGTATGGCCATCGTTGGTATGAGGACCGGCCCGGACGGTCGGCTGATCAATCTCACGTTTTTGATGTATCTCTGACGCATGACCTAGATCCGCTAACATCGATCTCCTTCGGTGATAATTTTACATTGGCTCAAGAGCCTGAAATTGTGGATACTGCTACAGTTCTTAGGCCCAACAACCAGCAGGGAAATTTGACTGCAGAACAGCCATTCAGGGCTAACTTGGACTCGATCCACAACAAAGCCTTCCTGGCATTGGATCGTGGGTTATCACAAACCCTCTCCGCTCATGTCGGTTATCAATTCGACATTTATCAATACGCCGATGATGGTTACGATGGTAGTTTTTCCTCTCGACTTGACCGTAATCAGCATCAGGTAAACCTCCACCTAGCTTCTCAGATTGCAGACCTTACCACTGTGTTGCTTGGATACCAGTTCAGAAATGTAGCATTCACCAGTTCAGATGATCTGGGTTACATTGCAAATGGAACTTATTTGGTTGAGGCGGATTCTCGCGACACAGACACGCATGTTGTTTTCGTAGGAGCAAGTCATGCTTTCTCACCAGAATTGCAAACTTCTGCTCGCGCCGGTGCGCAATTTGTTTCTTACACGGGTGTTTCCAGCGATCACCCCTACGATTTGGATGATAGCCAGACCAGTCCATACGTCGACATTAATGCAAACTATAGCTACTACGAGGGCTCATCCATCGCCGTTGGAGTCAAGCACGAGCGCAATCAAACTGACCTTGCTTTGATTGCAGGTGGCCAAGCACTTGACCAAGAAACAACATCGATTTATGCCTCTCTCAATCACCGACTAACCTCCAGAATTACGGCAAGTGCCGTTGGCCTTTACAGCATGAACCGTTTCGACGACAGCGCTCGAAGCCTCGGTGACGATGACTACTTTAGTCTTGGCCTGAATGCGAACTATGTTATCAATCAATATCTAAGCGCGGAACTTGGTTACAACTTTGATGACCTCGATTCAGCCTTACAAGACCAACTAGGTAACGAACTCAGAAGCTTCTCGCGAAATCGAGTTTATGTTGGTTTGAGAGCATCCTACTAGGCTTGACACTTCTTTCATGTGAATCGGGGAGGCTGGAAACCGTTTCATTCTAGCCTCCCCGTTTTATCTTTTGAGTAATCTTTTAATTCTCGTTGTCTAATATCTATGCAGTCTAAACCCGTCCCGCAGCAATCTGATTCCAAACTGCATTTCCTTGATTATTGGCGAATCATCCGTATTCGCAAAACAGTCATCCTGGCCGTATTCCTCCTGGTCGTTTTAACGACCGCATTAGTGACCTACATACTTAAACCTACTTACTCCAGCTCGGTGCGTATTGCGATTGAAAAGGATACTGCGGACATCACGCCCCTCATTGGCATGCAGATGTCTCAACAGCATGATCCTTATTGGGTGTTGACAGAATTTGAAAAAATTCAATCCAAAGTGGTCCTTCATCCGGTCATCGAAGCATTGGAACTTCGCAACCGGTGGATGAAACGTTACAACCTAAAGCAGCCATTGACTTTGAACGAGGCATTCAATGTTCTGAAAAAGTCGATTGAAGTCGATCAGTATCGCAATACGAGTTTGATCGAAATTACCGCCTATTCTCAGGATAAAGAGGAAGCTGCACTCATTGCGCAGGAGATTGCTGAACAATATAAATCGGTTCGCGAGGTGAATTTGCAATCGATGGCAAGTGCCGGCATCGACGCTCTCAAACAACAGTATGCGGATCAGAACGACAAAGTACGCCTCAAGCAAGCCGATCTGGATCAACTTCGAGAAGAGCTCAATATTTCCGACATTTACAGTGCGGAGGGTAGTTCCATTGGAATGACCACTGAACCACAAATCGTACTTCGTCTTGAGCAAGAGAGAACCGTGGCGGAAGCCAAACTCATTCGATTTCAGACTCTTTTCAATGAGCTCGAGGCCATGACCCTTGAACAGCTCAAAAATACCATTCTGACGGCTATGCCAGGTAACCTGAGGTTGACTCATCTGCTCAATGAATACGATACCTCACGACAGGCTTTGGCCCGACTCAGTGCCATTCATGGCCCTGAACATCCAGAGCGAAAATCCATCGTCACGCTTCTGGATGAGATCGAAAACCAAGTCACCAGCGAAATCACAGGCGTCCTCCGGGGCCTGCAAAGTCAGGTCAATGCTGCTCAGAATGAGCTGAATGAGTTGACGGCTGCTGTAGAAAACGCCAAGGCCAACGATGCCCTCAAAACTGCCAAATATCGCCCATATTTTACTGCCAAGAGGGATCTTGAGAATTTGTCCAAGATCAGCGATATGATCATGATACGCATCCTTCAGGAAACGGTGGATGCTTCGCTTCCAACCGAGTCCATCGTTGAGATATATGATCCAGCTGAACCGAATGATGAACCTGTGCGCCCAAAGAAGGTTTTGAACATCGCACTCGGAGTTCTGGTCGGACTTATAGCCGGAGTAGGATTGGCCTTCTTTATCGAATATTTGGACACCAGTGTGAAGACCATCGACGATGTCGAGCAAGCGCTTGGGGCACCAGTCCTGGGTGTGATTCCGCAAAACGTTCAATCTTTATTGCTTGAAGGCCCTGACAGTCCCCACGCTGAGGCCTATCGCGTTTTAAGAACCAACATTCTCTTCTCGCGCAAGGATCCAAAATTCAACTCACTGACAGTGGTCAGTGGTGGAGCGGGTGAAGGCAAATCAACCACCATCTTTAACCTTGCAACCATTTTTGCTCAAAATGACTCTCGGGTTTTGATTATTGACTCCGATCTGCGCCGTCCGAGTCTTCATAAGCTTGTAGGCGTCTCCAATGCCGTAGGGTTGACGGACTTTCTGTTGGGTCAAAAGAGCGTTGAAGAGGTGATCCAGACAACCAAGCTGGATAACCTGCATTTTCTCCCAAGTGGAAAATTGCCCAGCAGTTCGATGGGGATCCTCAATTCCCAGCAAATGAAGGATTTCATTCAGGATGTTAAAATGCGTTACGATTACGTCTTTTTTGACTCTCCTCCTATCATGGGTGTCAGTGATGCCTCCATTCTTGCGAGTGAGGTGGATATGGCCGTTCTGGTGATTCAATATCGTAAATATCCACAAGCCATGACCATAAGGGCTAAGCAGATGGTCGAAAAAGTAGGGGGAAATCTTCTCGGGGTGGTGCTGAACAACATCAATATTTCTCAGGATTCTTACTACTATTACTACAGTGGTTATTACTACGATTACTATTCGAAGCAGGACGATTCTGAAGGTGGTTCGTCAGCTCAGCCGAAGACCAAATCCACGAAAGCTCCTTCTCGTGGAGATGTAGAATTGAAAAATAAATTTTAAAGAGATGGGTAAAGCCTTGAAAGGAAAGTTTAAATTGTATGCGGCAGGTGGCTCAATCGCCCATTGGATCGGCGCTCTGAGTTTGTGCATTTTGAGTTTTTGGGGTAGCGGTTGTGTTACTACTAACACGAACCAAAGCCCTCCAGTGTTTCCTGGGTCCGAGGCAAATGTGGGAACTGAACTCTCTGTAGGTGAAAAGGTGACGATAAGGTTCGCGGGTATTCCTAGTCCTCCACCTACTCATGAGGAGCGCATCCGAGAGGATGGAACGCTCCATCCACCTTACCTGAAGAATGCCGTTCAGGCAGTTGGTCTCACCCCACCTCAGCTGCAACAGAAATTATATGAATCCTATGTGCCTCATATCTTCACCACCATTTCCGTAACTGTCATTACCGAAGATCGCCTCTTCACTCTCAATGGTGAGGTCATGGCGCCCGGAAGATATGCTTACATTGGAGAGACCACAGCTGTGGAAGCCATCTCACAGGCTGGAGGTCTTACGGATTTTGCAAAAAAGCGCAAAATAGGCATCACTCGTAATGGTACGAAGTTCTTCTTTGACTACGAGAAGGCAAGGCGCGACGCGCGCTTCGACCCGGAGGTCTACCCACGCGACATCATTGACGTGCCCAAGCGTCTTTATTGAGTTGTGTACCTCATTGTTCCCCATGAAAGTAACACTTCCGGGGAAATGGCTCCCAACACAAAGGTTTCATATTGGCCTTTTGTCATAGGTCGCGGGGATAGTGCAGATTTACAGCTTGATCTGCCAGGTGTGTGGGAGCGACACATTGCCTTGGAGCAAACCGAAAGTGGGAAGATCCGTTTTTCTTGTTCAGATCAATCGGAAATATGGTTGAATGGCAAAGCGGTTTGTCACCATGGCAATCTTGTTCCCGGCGATATCGTGACCATGGGACCCATTAGTTGGCGTCTGGAACTTGCTGCACCCCAACTCAAAAAAGGGAGGTTGATGGAAGGGGTGGTGTGTTTGCTGATCATCAGTGCTTTCATCAGCGAGGTATGGCTTATTTACCGACTCCTCTCCGAGTTCTGACTTTCCAGCAACCCTTTCGCAAAAAGTGGAGATCTTTTGAAATCCGCTTTCCGAAGAATCTTCAGAGGCTTTCACCGGATGCCGGCCTTAGCATGAAAGCCTCAAATTCTCGCAGCAAGGACTCCACGGCTTCAATATGTTGAGGTCTTGGAGGGTGTTCCTCTTCCAGACTACTGATCCTTTCTGTCACCACAGATATCTCGATATGAAGAGTCGAGATATTGTTTTTAGAATCACTGCTCACCCGACTGGTGACTCGAATCCATGCCGTAGGTTCGAGAAATGACCCATAGCGGAAGTGATCCCAGTTGCTTCCCTCACGGTCATACCGAATTTTCCTATCGAACGTCTTGGAGCTCTGAAACGATTTGGATTCCATAAACGTTCCGAAAAGCTTTTCCACCGATGCTTTTGGCCACTCTGTGAAATGTTTTGTCAGCTGATGGGGTTTGGATTGATCCAAAGCAACCGAAGCACAGGAGCAGAGATACCACATGGGAATCACCCCAAAACAGTAGTTCCAAAGATCGCGAAGGGCTTTCGGCGAAAAAACATTCATCGCTTCCGACATTGGATTTTTATCCAACAACTGGCGATAAAAATGTATTGGTAAGTCGAAATCCCACCAGAGATGGCGAATAACAATGCAACCAAGCAAACCTCCATTTTGATTCCTGTGGGAAGATCCTGAGGTCACAGCGTTTTGTTTTTTCGTTCCAAGCTCAAAGCGCCCAGATGGAAAGGGATCCACAAGACTTGTGACGGAAAAAGCCATGTTACGTTACCTATATTACAACTGGATTTTTTCTTCATGCTTGTTGTTGCGTGAAATCCCTCTGGCCGCGGCCGTCATTGCCTCCTACTCATTTTACAGAGCTTTGGGGAATGAAGCCGTCTACGGTGTAGATGCATCCGATGAGGCTCTCTGGGCCAGCGATATGACTAGAGGGCCAGGTGTTCAGTCTTCCCTTGGCTCAGCAACATTCAGCGCCCGCCAGTGGAGTCGTTCGGGCGTGGATTTGGAAGATTATTTCAGTTTTACCCTTGCAGCCCTTCCTAGTTTTGAGCTGACCATTGACTAAATTCAATGGAATGAAAGACGCTCTTCCTGTGGTGTTAGGGAATGGCTTTGGCGATTTATTCTGGATGATTTCACCCTTAATATTGGTGACGTACATACGATTCCTGACAACGATTTGACCCGTCATCAGACGTTGTCATTACCGTCTGATACCTTTGCAAGGTTGGATGAAGCCATTACCTTCCGTCTTTATGGATATTTGTCTGAATCTTCACAAGGCACTTGGCGTATCGATGATTTGCGACTGGAAGGCACCGTATCAGCCGTGCCCGAGCCCTTAGGAATCCATGCGACCATCGCTCTTCTGGTTCTTTTTTCAATTTTGAAAAGAAATCGTGCTCTCCAATCCAATCTTGAAACCACATCAATCTTTCAGGATGAAATATCCGTGTGAGCGCTTCAAATGACATTTTGAAGCAAGACGCATTGACTTGAACATTTTTCACGGGAAGAATCTCAAAAACGATCTCAACTAGATTAGGTATGCCACCCAAAGCCAGCTCAAAAAGTAAACCTTCTCCGCCTTCGCCAAACGCCGGATCAGAGGAAAAGGAACGCAACCTCGATTCTGCGATTGCGTCCATCACCAAAACCTTCGGTGAGGGTAGCATCATGCGTCTGGGTAATGCGCCTTCGCAAACCAAAATCGATGTGATTCCAACAGGGGCATTGTCTATGGATCTTGCCTTGGGTGTGGGGGGACTACCCAAAGGGCGGATCATTGAGATTTATGGGCCAGAATCTTCGGGTAAAACGACTGTCATGTTGCATGTGCTTGCCAATGCCCAGAAGGCAGGGGGGACCGCTGCTTTCATTGATGCCGAGCATGCTCTGGATCCCGGGTACGCCCGTCGTCTTGGGGTGAATCTGGATGATCTGCTCGTTTCACAACCTGACAGCGGGGAAGAGGCCCTGACCATCTGTGAAACCCTTGCCCGCTCAGGCGCCTTGGATGTCATCGTGGTGGATTCAGTAGCCGCATTGGTTCCCAAGGCCGAACTTGAAGGAGATATGGGGATGGCAACCATGGGCATGCAGGCACGATTGATGAGTCAAGCCTTGCGAAAGCTCACCTCGATTCTCAATAAAGCCAAAACGACCTGTCTATTTACCAATCAATTGCGTGAAAAAGTCGGTGTCATGTTTGGCAGCCCGGAAACGACCCCGGGTGGTAAGGCACTCAAATTTTACGCCAGTGTGCGTATCGACATCCGTAGAAAGGAAACACTGAAGGACGCCTCCGGCGCTGCTGTAGGAAACCATGTCAAGGTGAAGATCGTCAAAAACAAGGTGGCACCTCCTTTTGCGGAAGCTGAATTTGATATTATTTACAACCAAGGGATCAATCGGGAAAGCAGTGTACTCGATGTGGCTCAATCCTATGGAGTTGTTCAGAAACGAGGTGCTTGGATCCAATACGACGGTGAGCTTGTTGGTCAGGGCAAAGAAGCTGCTCGAGCTGCATTGGCTGAGAATCCCGAACTTACCGAAAAAATCATTCAAGACATCATGCGCAAGCGCAATCCCGAGTCATCCGAATCAGAGGACGCCCCAGCCGACGCGTCAGGGGATTCAGAAACCTGATCGTGTGAAAGAGTCCTTCATGGTGTCACGCCCATCTTCATGAGTCTTCCCCATATCCTGATTCTTTGTACCGGTAATTCCTGCAGAAGCCATATGGCTCAAGGCATTCTTCAGAATGCTTTGGGTGCCTCCGCCCGGGTATCCAGTGCGGGTTCTGATCCATCAGGTTATGTTCATTCAATGGCTATTGACGTCATGCGTGAAATTGGAATCGACATTTCAAGCCATACTTCCGAGCACATGGATATTTATCTGAATCAAGAGGTATCCGTAGTGATCACGGTTTGTGATGATGCAGACCAAGCCTGTCCAACCTTTCCGGGAAACCCGGCCCGATACCACTGGCCTTTTCAGGATCCAGCCAAGGCCGCAGGATCGAATGAAGAAATCATCTCAGTATTTCGTCGGGTGAGGGATCAGATTAGACTCATTTTCGACATGTATGGTGCCGGATTTGTGGATGGCTTGACCTCTCAAGCAGCATCCGTTGCGTCATCTGGCTAGATGGCTTTTTTTCTCAGGGGGGTGCCTATTCAGATCTTCGGGCACATTATCAGTGCCGGCAGCCTGCACATCCTGCGGGGTCAGCCATCAGGACCCTTGCTCCCAGCGGATTCGTTTCCCAGTAAAAACCTGCCCTTTTGGCGGGATGATTCCCCAGCTGGTGCATCGTTTTGGCATCGAAAATGCGCCCATTAGCCATGACATACTCGATGCGCTCGGAATCCCTGATGTCCAAGGTTGGGTTGGCGCCTTGTTCAAAGACAATCAAGTCGGCCAGTTTGCTCGGCTCGAGGGTGCCGAGGTCCTGCTCCATTCCGAGATAGAGCGCGCCATGAAGCGTGCCTGATCGTAGAGCCTCCATCGGCGTCATACCGCCTTGGACAAAACTCCACAATTCCCAATGCGTGCATATGCCATTGAGTTGGCCATGACCTCCAGCCTGAACCAGACCTCCTTGATCAATGAGTTTTTTTGTGATCCTTGCCTGCCGAATATGGTTGTAATCTTCTATGGGAGCCTTGCTTCGGCGACGAGCGCGTGGAATGACTTTTTGAGGAGGGATGAAAGACATGATGCGTTCATGACGCCATAGATCATCCATCTCATACCAATAGTTTTCACCCCCAAGCCCCCCATAAGCGACACTTAGGGTCGGGGTATATCCCACCGATACCTGACGCCACAAATCCAGTACGTCCCCATAGATCATCTCGGTGGGCACGGTGTGTTCAATACCCGTATGCCCATCAACGATCATGGTTAGATTGTGCATCAAAGTGGCGCCTCCCTCTGGCATGACCAGCATGTTCAGATCTCTGGCGGCACGGATGATTTGTTGCCGCTGATCTCGGCGAGGTTGATTGTAACTCTTGACGCTGAATGCCCCAACCGCCGCCATACGCCGAAGATGAAATGAGGCATCTTCCAGGGACTCGATTTCGGCTTTGTAGTGACCTGCGGCACCATAGAGGATGCGTCCCGTGGAGAAGGTTCTCGGGGCTATGATTCCGCCGGCTTTGGTCAATTCACTGGCTGCGAAGATGGACTCGGTTTCATTCGAAGGGTCATGGACAGTAGTGACTCCAAATGCCAATCTGGCATAATCCACCCAGTTTTGCTGTGGGGTGATTCCCTGATGTGCCTGCTGTCCATGTGCATGCGTATCAATCAATCCAGGCATGACCATACGACCCTCCAAATCCATGGTGTGAGTCTCCTCGGGAATTTCTAGCGAATCGGTCTCACCCATGGCGAAGATGCGGTTCCCTTCGATCAAGATGGTTTGATGTTCCTGAACCAAATGGGAGGTCATGGAGAGAACCCTTGCATTGCGTAGCGCAATCCTGCCCGTAGGTTGGTCATGGGGGCTCTCCATATCAATATGGGTAGCGGATGCTTGTGGTCTTGCTCTGTCCTTTGTGTCAGAAAGTGCCTCCATGGAAATTGGAAGGGAATAAAAGCGGTCGCCCAGAGTCCAGTGAAGTGTGTCGCTTTTGCTTCCAAAGTGAATCCATTGACCTGCCTCTTCGGTGGCTCGCAGCATGGGTAAAGCTTTTTGATCAGGGCTCAAATGCAGCACATCCCCTGTTGAAACCAGCGGAAGCACGTAAACATGAAATCGCTCTATAAAGGCCAGCCAGTGGCCATTGCCCGAGATGGAGTATTCGGTGGCCCAGTCACTGGTGACATGCAATCGTTCGTCGTCGCCTTCCAGATCGACAGAAAAAAGCTCCCGATGGTCTGCCTCGGGCTCAGTGCGCGTTCTTTGCAAAAATACCCGATCTGAATCTTTTCCAAACTGTGGTCGGTGTCCACTGCGAGTCACCCTTTGAGGTGCCTCGCTTCCGTCGGCAGGCACCAGGAAGATGCCTTGATCTCTGGACCACAGAGGGCTTGTGAGCCAGCCTCCTCCAATGCGTTCGAAGACCACTTTGGTGCCATCGGGAGAAATGACCGGGGCAATGTAGTGTCCAGGGACCGTTGAGAGAAGACGCCCCTCTTCATTGGGACCCTCATCCAGCGCAAGGATGCGAACCGTTCCAAGAGAAGCATCATTCCAGGTTGTGTAGACTAGTTGCGAGCCATCCGGAGAAAACCTTGGATAAAATTCAAAATCGTGCGTTTGAGTGGTTAACCTTTGAGGCTCTCCAGATGGAAGTGCCTTGATGTAGAGGTACCCCAGAGCCTGAAAGACAATGCTATGGCCATCGGGCGAGCGTTGCGCCCACCGCAGCATTTTTATGGGGAAGGTCTCTGGTGCCACTTCAACCTTTCGTCTTACTGGATGCATCATTTCGCGAGTGCCTTTGATGTGGAATGGGATGAGCTCCTTTTCAGAGCTGTTTACCTGCCATCGCCACAGCTTGCCGCGTGCCCAATAAACCAGGGATCGACTCTCGGGTGTCCAGGCCATGGTAGGGTAGACTCCATGAATGGCCCAGGTCTCTTGCATGTCTCGTTCCATTTCACGGTCCAGAATGGAAATGGCGCCGGAATTCAGGTCATAGAGATGCAGAGCCGAGCGTCCGTCCAAGCGGCGGATGAAGGCGAGGGTTTGACCATCGGGTGAGGGTGTGGGGCGGCAGGCTCCCCCAGGCCCCTGAATCAATGTCTCCCTCTCCCCTTTTTCCAAATCGAGGCGATGGATGACATAGATTTGCCCGTTGGAATCCTTGTCATACTCGAAGGTGTTTCCCGGACTGGCATCTTCTGAAAAGTAAAGGTAGCGACCATCCGGCGAGAAAACTGGCTCGTTGAGATCTTTTTGCTCATTTGTTTTCCGAGTGAGCGCAACACCTGAAGTAGCACCCCCTTTGACACCCGACTTGTGATACATCCATATCTCACCGGTCCCGAGTGATCGTCGGCTCGTGAAGTGTTTGCGCGCGACCAGATAGTCACCGTCTGGAGACCATGCTGGATTGTTGAGCAGGCGAAAGGATTCCTGAGTGATCTGGGTGAGGTCACCTGTATAAAGGTTCAGGGTCCAGATATTGTCCCCACCTTTTTTCTGATCTCCTGTGCGATCACTGGTAAATGCGATCGATTTTCCATCCGGGCTGAAACGTGGTTGCATGTCCCATGCCATGCCGGAGGTGAGTTGAATCACAGGGTTCGGCTTGGCTTCGGTTGAAGCTCCTTCAATGGGCATCATGTAAAGATCTCCAAGGAGGTCAAAAGCGATCGATTTTCCATCCGGGCTTACATCCACATTCATCCAAGTGCCTTCCCGTGTATCGATGATCTGGTCAAACGTGGGGCCTCCAGGATGATTTACATCCCAGATGGACGATTCACTCGTGTCCTGGGTTTCTTGTGCTGAAGTGCCAAAGGTCAGGAGTAGCGCACACGCTGAGCATCGTAAGAACAAGGAAGAGCGAGCCATGTGCTCAGATTGTACGGTTGGGAAATATTTGACGATCAAAATGGCGTCATCCATTGCCATGAAAACTTGAATGGAAGTGCAATCTTCAATGAGCTTGTCAACGAACGCCTGCTCCCTATGCTCCTCAGATGATCTCTCAAGGTTCTCTCTGTCGTCGCTCTTTTTTAAAGCAAGGTGGTTTGCTGGGTTCCATGGGCCTTCTGTCTGGCGCGATGGGTTCAACGCTTATGAAATCTCAGGCGGCCTTGAAACCTCGCCAGATGTCTTTTGGATTGGTCACTTATCTATGGGGAAAAGACATGGCCCTGCCAGAGCTTCTGAAAGCTTGTGAATCCTCCGGTCTATTGGGGGTCGAAACCCGAACTCAGCATGCCCATGGTGTCGAACCGAGCCTCTCCAAAGTGGAGCGTGAGGAGGTCAATAAACGGTTTGCCGACAGTCCGGTAGAGTTGGTGGGCTATGGCTCCAATGCGCAATTTCATGAAGACGACCCAGACCGGTTGCGCCAGCAGCTGGATCTGGCGAAAAGCTATGTAAGGCTGATGCACGATTGCGGGGGTCACGGTGTCAAGGTCAAGCCCAATGGGTTTGTCCAAGGTATCCCCCGTGAAAAGACCATTGCCCAGATTGGTCACGCCCTCAATGAACTTGCTGCTTTTGCAGATGACTGGGGTCAGCAGATTCGTGTAGAAGCTCACGGCAATGGCACCAGCGAATTAGGAATCATGAAGGCGATATTTGACATGGCCGACCATCCCAACGTTGGCGTTTGTTGGAATTCCAATGATGTGGATACCCAGGGCGATGGTCTTGAAGCTAATTTCAACAAGGTGCGGGCTAGATTTGGTCATACCCTTCACGTGAGAGAATTGGATCTGGGTTCTTATCCTTACGAACAGCTCATCAGTCTCCTACTGCAGTCTCACTATGATGGTTGGGTTCTACTGGAAGCAAGAACCAACCCACAGGATAAGATCAAAGCCATGCTGGCTCAGCGGAATGTATTTGAGCGCATGGTGGCGGCACATCGCTCGTGACCCCTTTATCTGCCATTAACGTTACTCAGATTCTTCAAGAAATGGATCGTGGTTATTCTGAAGCTGTGGACCAGTTATTGCCTCTCGTCTATGAGGAGCTTAGGAGGCTGGTTGGTGCCTTGAGACCAAACACGTTTTCCTGATAGATCGATAATTTCTCACAGCAAACAAATCTTTCGGGATACTCACATCAGCATTTTTTCGGAAAGATATCTCAACCTTTTTTGAAATACCTATTGTTCTTTGAATCCCGCAGACTTGACTTGACTGGGTCGATCACTCAAGAAATGAGCATGTCATTTTTTCAAAAGCACACGCTTCTCTGCTTTCTTTGCGCAGTTGTCGCGATGCTGAAAACGGTTATGCTGGCCCAGCAGAGCCCGCAGTCCTCCCATCGCTACGAGGGTGTTATTGGCAAAAAAGCGTCTTATCGATACCTCCAATATTTACCTGAGTCATACGATCAGGATGGTGCCAAAAATTGGCCATTATTGCTGTTTCTTCATGGAGTAGGAGAGCGTGGAAATGACTTGGAGAAAGTCAAAATGCATGGCCCTCCAAAGCTGGTTGAATCGGATCCAGATTTTCCTTTTGTGCTCATTTCGCCTCAATGTGAAGAAGGGAAAGTATGGGAGGTCGATCCCTTGTTGGGTCTTTTGGATGAGGTGACTCATCGCCTCAAAATCGACAGCGATCGCATTTACGTGACAGGACTCAGTATGGGAGGATTTGGTGCCTGGAGCATGATTGCGAAAGAACCTGGTCGCTTTGCCGCGGCCATACCAATTTGCGGTGGTGGCAATACAGGGGACTTTATGAGAGAACTTATTTTGCCGTCGACAGCAGAGGCATTGGCAAAGTTGCCTATCTGGGTTTTTCATGGCGAAAAGGATACGGTTGTCTTACCGGAGGAAAGCAAACGTTTGGTGTCTTTCTTTCAATCGCGCTTAAAAGGTAACATACGTCTGACCCTTTATCCTGAGGCTGGACATGATTCGTGGACAAAAACCTACAATAACCCTGAGCTTTACCAATGGCTTTTGAAGCAGTCGCGGGGATCGCACTGAATCAGTGCCTTTATTGTTATTCCTATTTCTGATGTCTCTTTCCACTTCCATGGCTTATCTGGATCGGGCTCGTGGCTTGATCGATAAAATTGCTGCTCAAGAGCTTCTGATTGAAGAAGTGGCCGAGTGGTTCGCTCAAACCATTCTCTCTGGCCGAGTGGTACATCTGTTCGGCTCGGGTCACAGCAGGATCATGGTTGAGGAAATGTGGCCCCGTTATGGCTCTTTTCCCGGCTTTCATCCCATTGTGGAGCTTTCGTTGACCAACCATCATCAGGTGGTGGGTGCCAACGGGCAGCGCCAAGCCATGTTTCTTGAAAATGTTCCTGGTCTGGCCGCACGCATCCTGAGAAACTTTCAAACGGATCCCAGAGATTGCGCTTTGCTGGTGTCTTCCTCTGGCTGCAATGTCGTGCCTATTGAGATCGCACAAATTTTCCGGAAAAGGGGGATCAAGGTGGTTTCTATAGTCAGCCAGGAGCATGCTGGATCCAGTCAGAGCCGGCATCCATTGGGAAAGAAGCTTCAGGATTTTTCTGATCGCGTGCTGGATACCGGTGCTCCTGTCGGGGATGCCATGGTTTTGGTGGAAGGCCTTGCAACTCCTGTTTCACCAGGGAGTACGATTGGCGGTTGTCTGCTGGTCAATGCCATCAAAGCATCCGTTGCTGAAAAATTGACCCGAGCGGGTGCGCCCCCCAAAGTACTCAGCGCCTCGGCAATCGTTGGGGCTGAAAAAGCCACAGAATTGTTTGAATCTGCCTACGATGAGCATGCGCAGAGGATCGCCAAGCTCTACGGCGGTGATACTAGCATGCCATGAGTTTTATGGAACCATCCTTATTACGAACGACAGTCATTGGAAGTTACCCTTTTCCATCCTGGTTGCATCATGCCGTAGACCACTGGGATGTTTTCGGAAGTGCCGACCAGCAAGAGATCATTGAGGACGCGGTTATCGTTGCGATCATGGATCAAATCGCAGCTGGACTGGATGTCATTACCGATGGAGAACAGACGCGGTTGGATTTTAACCTTTCCTTTTACGGGTTTCTGGAAGGTATTTCGCTGGAAAGTGCCAGTCCCAGGCGTTGGGGACCACCAGCTCACGACCAACGTGGTAGGCATACGATTGTGGGTCCACTTGCAGCGCCAAGGGGACTTGGCACGGTTGAGGACTTTGAGCGTTTGAAACGACTGAATCCTTCGCAAGAGGTGACTCTCAAGGCCAGTGTTCCAGGCCCTTACACTCTGAGCGGTCGTCTGGTTCCCGGTGCCTCCTATACGGATCGTTTTGCGGTTACTGAGGCACTGCTTCCTTTGGTTCGCAAGGAACTTGAGGATCTTGTCCGAGCGGGCTGCAGGGAGCTGACTGTGGATGAGCCTTCGATGAGCTGTTACGCCCACCGCGAAGATCCGCATCGTCTAGTGGATATTTTCAATCGAACGGTGGAGCCGGTGGTGGGTAAATGTCGCCTCTCCACTCACCTTTGCTTTGGTAATTTCAAAGGGCACGCCGTAGGGCTGCGCCGGTACGCTCCCATGTTTCCGGCCTTTATGGAGATGAAGGTAGATGAAATGCATCTTGAAATGGCAGGCAGGGAAATGGCGGAGCTGGATATCATCGCGTCATTATCCGAGCGGTTTCACGTTGCCGTAGGTCTTGTAGACGTCAAAAGCTACTTCATTGAGTCGCCTGAGTTGATTGCGGATCGGGTGCGTGCGTGTCTGAAATATGCTCCTGCGGAACGTTTGTCCATTGCCCCCGATTGTGGGTTGAGTCAAACAGCGCGATGGGCTGCCAAGGCAAAGCTCAACAACATGGTCGCTGGAGTTGAGAAAGTAAGACAATCCCTCTAAATTAGTATTATGGACTCTCCGCTCATTCAGCCTGTGTGCAGAGGTGAAGCTCTGAAACAGGAAATGCTCAGCTATGCCAAAGAGTCTTCTCGATTCCATATCTGGTGGCTTGGGCAGAGTGGGTTTCTATTGGCTTGGGATCAGCATTATTTCTTATTCGATCCCTACCTATCCGATTCTCTTACTCGAAAGTATGCTTCGACCGATAAGCCCCATGTTCGAATGACGGCTCTTGCCATGCATCCTTCGACCTTGGGTTTTGTGCAGGTGGTGACCTCCAGCCATCAACACACGGACCATCTTGATGCCGATACTCTCAAGCCCATGATTCAGGCCAATCCTGACCTTCAAATGGTGATACCTGCTTCCATGGGGGCTTTTGCTGCCGATCGCCTAGGGCAACAGACAGATTGGTTTCATGGTCTTGATGCCGGATTTTCCACCCGCCTGGGTCCTTTTCGCATTCATGCTGTTCCGGCGGCACATGAGGATTTGGATGTGGATGACCTCGGGCGTCATTGTTATCTCGGATATGTTGTCGAGTTTGGGCCATGGGCGGTCTATCATAGTGGAGATACCTTGGTGTATGACGGGCTCGATCGCTTGTTGAGTCGGTGGTCTCTGGATCTCGCCTTGTTGCCCATCAATGGCAGGAGGCCCGAGCGAAAAGTTTCTGGCAACATGTGGGGGGATGAAGCTGCCTCTCTGGCAAAAAAATTGGGGGTGGGCTGTGTGATTCCCTGTCACTATGACATGTTCACCTTCAACACGGAATCTCCCAAACTTTTCACGGACCATTGTCGTGCCTTGAATCAACCCTTCAAGGTGCTTCAAACCGGGGAACGATGGTCATCCCCGCTGGATGACCAAGCAAGGTGAGGGCTGCTTTGAGCAGCCATGACATTTATGGATGGATCACCGGTTACAGAAGATCTTTTTCCACAATTCGATCATTGTGTTCGACAATTCGAAGCGTTTGGTCATTTGACCCATAGTGCCCTTCATGAGTGCTCCCTCCAAGGCAATCGCTCCCTTCAAGTCCTTTATCATACCAATGAATTTTGGACTTCGCTACAGCGTCAGGGCAATGGCCTTCATGAGATATCCTATCGAGCTTGTTTCAAGCCGCAACTGCCCGGTTTTTTTATTGAGCGGCTCACGCGTCCGGGAGAGGTCGTTTTCGATCCATTCATGGGGAGGGGTACCACATTGATTGAAGCTGCGCTCATGGATCGGATCCCAATGGGCTGTGATGTCAATCCCCTCAGTCAATATTTGGTTCGGCCTCGCCTCAATCCGCCCTCGATGCAAAAAGTCGAGCAGCGACTGGATGAGATTCCATGGAGTATGGAACATGAGATTACTGATGATCTGTTGGTTTTCTACCATCCTCAGACATTGCGTGAGATATTTGCTCTGAGGCATTATCTCCTACTCCAAGAGCAAAACGATCTGTCCGATTCGATAGATGACTGGATTCGCATGGTGGCGCTCAACCGGCTCACTGGCCACTCCTCGGGCTTTTTTTCCGTATACTCCATGCCCCCCAACCAGGCTGTATCGGTGGCTTCTCAGAAGCGTATCAATACTCGACGTCGTCAATCCCCTCCTATCCGTGATGTCAGATCCATCATTCTCAAAAAAACCCGATCCTTGCTGCGTCACTGCAATGAAAAGGTGCTCCAACGCTTGCGACAGCGTTCCAAGAAAGCTTGTCTATTGACGGGCCAGTCCAAACAACTCGACCGAATCAAAAGTGAGTCTGTAAGTTTGGTGGTGACATCACCTCCCTTTCTCGATGTGGTGGACTACGCCAGCGATAATTGGCTGCGATGCTGGTTTCTTGGGATTGATTCCAAGCAGTTGGAAATAACCGTACCTGGGCTGCTCGATCAATGGGAGGAGCAGATGACTTGCGTGCTGGACGAGTTGCGACGCGTGCTCAAGCCTGGTGGCATGGTGGCGATGGAGGTAGGTGAAGTCAGGAAAGGGACGGTGGATTTGGAGAAGTCTGTGATTCGATGCGGTGTGGAAAGCGGATTTAAGGTTCTGATGGTCTTGTGCCAAGAACAGGCGTTCACCAAAACCGCACAATGCTGGGGAGTGCGTAACAACAGTCAGGGAACCAATTCGCAGCGGATTGTGCTTTTCAGGAAGCCCAACAGGCGTTCCTGATGTCCATCTCCAGCTGGCGGCTAGGCGCCAATTTGGGACTGATAGCTAGCGGCATCCATGAGGCCATCCAATTCAGAAGGAGCACTCATGCGTAATTTAAAAAACCATCCTTCTCCGAAAGAATCAGCGTTCACTTTGCCTGGATCGTCGGTCAGTGCTTGGTTGACTTCGATGACCTCGCCGCTCAGGGGAGCGTAGATGTCACTTGCGGTCTTGACGGATTCGACTACGGCACAAGGCTGTCCGGTAGATACTGTTCTGCCTGCTTCTGGAAGTTCGACGAAAACCAATTCCGTCAGTTCTGCCTGAGCGTGGTCCGTGATACCAACCCAGGCTGTGTCCCCTTCCACCCTGACCCATTCATGGGTTTTCGCATATTTTAGCTGTTCTGGAATATTCGCGCTCATGAAAGTTATTTATCGGCAAGATGCTGAGGCTGTAACTCTAGGTCAAGTCTTTCGATACAGCGGTTTCCTGCACACTTGAGCCGGAAACCATCGATTTCGGATTTCAATTTGAAGGGTGGTTCCGGGGTGTGCCATGGATGTCTGGATCAATGCCATCCCCAGACCGGTTTCCAAGGATGGACTCATGGTGCCACTTGTCACAACCCCTATTTTGTTTCCTTGAGCATCAGCTACACGGTATTCGGGTCGTGGTGGGGCTGATTTTCCCTGCATGAGAAAAGCAACACTGCATTGTTCCAATCCCTTGTTTTTCTTTTGAAGCAAGGCACTCTTTCCGACAAAAGCTGGTTTTTGCAAGTCCACGAAGAAACCGAGTCCCGCTTGAAGTGGGTCGATTTCTTCGCTCAGTTCGTGCCCGTAGAGGGGGTATCCCATCTCGGTGCGCAATGTGTCCCGTGCCCCAAGGCCAGCAGGGCAAATTCCCTCCTTTTTTCCCTCCGATAGGATGCGCTCCCAGAGATGTGGCATTTCACCTTGATCAGCAATCAACTCAAACCCATCTTCGCCTGTATAGCCTGTTGTTGCGATGCGCACTCGAGATCCTCCGATCATGCCCCACTGGATCTGGTTTTTCTTCATGGTGGCAATCGGGTTGGGTGTATCTTCCGCCATCCTGTCCACCACAGTTCTGACGAGCGGCCCCTGAAAAGCCAGTGCGCCAAGTTGATTTGACAAATTGTGACATTGGACTGCATTAGGTGATCCAATGTGTTGGTCCTTCTGGTGCATCAGCCACTCCCAGTCCGCCTGAATTCGGGAGGCATTGACCACCATCATGAAGGACTGTTCCTCCAGGCGATAGAGGTAAAGATCATCGACCGTGCCTCCTTGTTTATTGCACATCAAGGTGTAATGCCCCGACCCGATGCCGAGGCCGGTGACGTTGTTTGTCAGGCATTGGTTGAGAAATGAGCATGCATCGGATCCTTCGATCAGGAATTCTCCCATATGCGAAATATCAAAAAGCCCACCTGTTTTTCTCACTGCAAGGTGCTCCTGCAGGATGCCGGTATACTGCAAAGGCATCTCCCAACCGCCGAAAGGTACCATGCGCGCGTGGTGATCCAAGTGGGCTTGATAGAGACTCGTGTGTTTCATGGTATCCTTGATTTCTAACCCCATTTTTCGAGTTTGATCTGTTCTTTGGGGAGCTTGAGTGTGTCTCTGATCAGAGACTCGGTTGCCTCGACAAGAGTCGTAGGGCCGCAGGCGTAAAAAATGGCTGTCGAAAGATTTCCGGCTTTTTCGGTGATCCAATCGGCGTCGATCCTTCCTCTTCTTCCTTGCCAAGCATCAGCTTCGTCGGCTCGGGTGCAAGTAACCTGGAATTGGAAATGGGGGTTTTCAGCCTCGAGGGCGGTGAATTCATCCCGGAAAATGATGTCCCTCGGGGTGCGAACGCTATAAAGCAAAGTCATCCGGGTAGTCAATTTGCTCTGCGCCGCTTCTCTTGCGAACCCTCTAAAAGGGGTGACTCCGGAGCCTCCAGCGATGCAGACCAGGTGCTTATCCGTTTCAAAAACAGGGAGGAATCGCCCCACCGGAGGTATCACATGAAGCTTTTGCCCCTCTTCTGCCCAGTCCACCATGCGTGTGCCCATTTTTCCATCTCGCTTGATGGTGACTTCATAAAACCCGCGATCGAGAGCGGAGGAGGAAAGGGAATAAGCACGTTTGTATTTGGGGCAGTCAGGCCAATAAAGGGTGATGAATTGTCCTGTTTTATAGACGGGTTCGTAATTTTCGGGCCACTTGAGTCTCAGGGTTTTGGTGTCTTCAAGCTCCCAAGTGACCTTTTCAATTTCCATGAGGACGACATTTTTAGGCATATTCTCTATCAATGGTGTTTCAATCCAAGAGTTGAGGCGACTTTTAGCCAAAATATTTGTGAGGAAGAGCACGTGAGCCTTAGGCTCCTTTGTGGTTGAGGCATCACCGGCGGCAATTGGATCTTTACAACGAAGCCCACAAATCCTACAAATAAGGCCTTCAATTATGGCACGATCCTGTTTTCATGCAAGCGTTGAGGGTGCTCAACACGGGGCAAAATCGTTGGAGGCTTTTCTCGACTACGCCAAAGGTGCGGGTGCGGATGGCGTTCAACCGTCTAACTACATGCTCCAGAGCGCCAATGGTTTCCGGTCAGCTAGCGAGATTCTTGCGGCTTTTGAGCAGCATGGCATGAGCTTGGATGGGATCTCCTGTCACTGTCCTGCGTGGGTCCACACGAGTGCATGGACAGGCACACCGTCGATCCGCCCCTTCATTCCGGAGGATGTTGCCAAACAAAGTCCTGAACAAATTGAGCAATGGTCCGAAGACTACTTGCTTGGTCTTATGGATTTGTCGGTCGAGCTGGGGATTAAGATACTGCCTATGTTTTGGGGTGTGGCCTTTGGTTGGGAACTCGCCACCGGTTATCCTTGGGGTTTTTGGGCAGGGGGTGATTTCGATCTTATTAAGGAGGGCCAAGAGCGCTTTGTGAACAAAACAGCTCGAATTCGAGAGCATGCCAACAAACTGGGAATCGTGCTGGCACATGAGATTCACCCCGGAACAGCTGCCATGTGTGCGGACGATTTCAACATGCTTGTGGATATCTGCGATGGAGATTCTTGTTTGGGGGTCAACGCAGACCCATCCCACTGCTGGGAAGGAGAAGATTTTGAAAGGCGATTTCTCAAGGTGGGACCTCGTGTTTACGGATGCCATGTCAAAAATTTCACCATTCGTAAAAACATTCCGCTTCGCATGATGGAGCCCAATTGGGGTGGGCGAGCGATGCAGTTTACAGACCTTCCAAGCGGCGATTTGAACATGATGCGCTACACGGAACTCATGATTCACGTCGGCTATCCCACTCGCTATTGCCAAAAAATGGGCCGCCCAAGCGCCCCCCTTGTGGTGGAAGCCGAAAGTGCTTACCGAGATCTTGATGCAACCAGCGCGAATGGCATCCGCTATGTCAAAGAGAATCTGGTATTCCCTGTGGCAGGAGGATCCTTTGAAGATGGTATGGGAGCGTGATAACGGGTAATGCAAATTATGCTTTGAGAAGTTGTTTTTGGTTGACAAGTCCATCTGCAAGTTAGTAGCTTGAATCAGTTGAATGGGAAATTAAGGAATAGTTATGTCGAGATTTAAAATATTTTCAGTTTTCGCAGCGACGCTGCTACTCGCATCATCCGCGTTTGCTTCGCAAGATGCCGTATCAACCATCAATCAGCTTCCAGCCATCGAAATTCCGGCTCAAGCAGCCGAACTCGTTCGTTCTGCTCCAGTTGATAAACAACTCCAGCTGTCGCGCTCTATTCTGACCGCTGTTCTCAAGGAACGTCCGCAAATGGCAGTTCAAATGGTGGCGACTCTTTCCAGAGTGGCTCCGGACTCCGCCCCTGTGCTTGCCGTCATTGCTTCATCTATTGTTCCTCAATATGGTGATGTCATCCTGCGCGCCGCTGCTGCTTCAGCACCCGATAAAGCTGAAGTTATCGCAGCTACCTCCGGAATCTTCTTCCCAGATAGTCAAGACTTGGTGGTCAAGGCTGTCAGTTCGGCAGTGCCCGCCCAAGCTGAGAGCATCGCGGCTATGGTGGAATCTCTTCCTCAGCGCTTCGCTGCATCTCCTGTTGGCGGCCACAACGCCGGAGGCGGTGTTGCTGTGACCATTGGCACTCTGAAGAAGTCTATCGCGCAGGTCGCGCCAGTGACCACGATTGTTAACCCGATTACCAAAAAAACCGAGAACCTCACTCCTTCTGGTCTCGACCAAGTCATCCAGCAGGTTGAGGAAGTCAACGCAAAAGCTGCTGCCGGCGATACCACTGTGGAAGCGGTATCATTTGTTGAGGTCATCAACCTAACTATCCTAAAAGCAGTCGTCGAGATTCAGCAAGATGTCGAGGTTGATGAGGAAGAAGGCTTTGCCAGCGTTGCTGAGGTTGAGGTATTCGTCGAGGGTGACGTAGCGGTTGATTCTGAGGCTCGTGAAGACCCTGTGATCAAGCAGATTCTGGAAGAAGCTAAGGAAGAGTTTATCGAAAACAAATACAACCAATAATTCCTAGCCCAATCAACATATCAAAAGCGCCTGCTTACCGCAGGCGCTTTTTTTATAGTATCGATTTCCGATCCAAGCCATTCATTCAATGGAACCATGCTTGAGCATGGGACGAACGGAATGTTGTCCAAACTCGAAACCCATTGTATGTATGAAATGAAAACCCACTTCCATTTCTTCTGCAGTCAAATGGAATGCAGAAGGACGGATAAGCTGTAAGGAAACAAATGGTGACTTATTCTTTGGTAGATCTAGTAGAGTCGACCTACCTGAGCACCATATCCATTGTAGGCCTCGGTGCGACGCCTTAAACCTGTGTCAACGACTCTCTCGGTAGCCTGAGACCATCTTGGATGTGGAACATCCGGGTTTACGTTGGATTGAAAGGGATACTCCACCGGAGAAAGGCTCTCCCAAAAGGTCTTGGGTTGCTGCGCCGTGAATTCGATACGATCGATTGACTTGATGCTTTTGTACCCGTACTTCCAAGGGACTACCAAACGAACGGGTGCACCATTCTGTTTGGGCAGCGGTTTGCCATAAATCCCCGTAGCAACGAATGTGAGGGGATGTTCCGCTTCCTCAATCGTGAGACCTTCCACATAAGGCCAAGGATAAGAGCCCAGACGCATGCCTGGAGCTTCATTCGGTCGGTTGAACGTCGTAAATTTGACAAAACGTGCTTCTGGTTTTGGCTGCACCAATTTGAGGAGGGCTGACAATGGAAATCCTGTCCAAGGCACGATCATGGACCAGGCTTCGACACAACGAAAGCGATACACACGCTCTTCCATTGGAAAGCGCGTGTAACAATCTTCCAGCGGAAGGGTGACAGGGTTTTCAACTAAACCCCCGACCTGGACATCCCATGGACTGACATTGAAGCCACCTACCATGTATCGCACTCTCGATTTGTTGGTCGTAAATTCGTAGAAATTGTTATAGGACTCAGCAACTTTCTGCTGCGTGAGCTTCCAGCTTGGATTGAAATCTTTGTTTCTTTTAAAAGGATAGCCTAGGGAACTGACCTTGTTATCCTTGGCGTTGGATTCTGCACCCAACATGGAAAGCGGGCCCGTTCCCAAGCTCATCCCCGCGGTGCCCAAACCTAACTTTCGGATAAACGCTCGCCTCTTCTGGTAGCTTGCTTCAGGGGTGATGCATTTGTCACTGATGTGCCAATCAGGAAGGATGCGCAGGCGGCTCATAATAAAAGTATGCCTGAACAAAAGCCAAATTCAACCTTAACTAAGGCATCGGCCGCTTAGGAACCTCTTCTATCAAAAACCATTCAGTTCCATTGGCGGGTAAATTGACTGGCATTTTGACTCGATGATTTCTGTCCAAAGTATAAATGGCACTTTTATCCTGATTTCCCCTAGGTAGAATGCGAATTTGATCAGTCAGTCCCGTGAAGTAAACATTGAGGAGAAGATCCATCTCAACGGCCTTATTCGATGGATTGAACCCGATCCAAAGGCCTTTACTCTTCAATTTAGGATTGGCATGAAAATACCAATCAGGATGAGTACCTTCAGCCCGTCGAGAGGACGTATGGATGAGGTCGCTTTCCAGAATATCACGATTTGACTTGAACCATTGAACCGAGCGGGTCACTCCTTCTCTGATTTGATCGGAATCAAACAGGCGATGGCCTCGATAGACCGCCTGTACACCTGCTCCGAGGTTTGACAAAAGCATCGTTTGGTAATGCTGCCAATGACGACTTAGGGGTTCGATGGTCGCCTGTTCGCCTCCACCATGGTATTCGGTCAACGGGACAAACATCCATCCCATACTGGGTGTTTTTTCCCACGTACCATCAAAAATATTTTGCCGTGTATGAATCTGCTGTTCCAACCTTGGGAGGGACCAATTGACCTCTCGGTAACCCATTCCGGCTTCATTGGCACCATTCAGGTAATAGTAGTCAGGAACCCTTAGATAGATGCCTTCCGAACGCATCCACTGGTAAAGCCGGGTGATCAGTTTCCATTGTATCCATTGACTATCGTTGAGCCCCTTTTGAAGTGGAGGTCTGGACGCGGCATCCCAATCTCCTGGATAGGATCCGTCATGAACAAACTTGGAAAAGCCGGTGGTTTCAAAAAAGGATTGAATTGATTCAAGGTATTGCTGCCCC
Source organism: uncultured Verrucomicrobiota bacterium (assembly GCA_902560705.1). GTDB lineage: Bacteria > Verrucomicrobiota > Verrucomicrobiia > Limisphaerales > AAA164-E04 > UBA7971. Next base: position 43,660 of record CACEMW010000002.1, on the reverse strand, counting down.
CATTCAGAGGCCAGTGCTGGGGCAAATCCATGGGTTTGCCCACCCGGTCTTCCAGTTTCCGGATGAATGCAATTATCCGAATCGGGAGAAATCCTTCGACTCGACAACAGGGAATAACCTCCAAGCTCAATGCCTTTGGACGCTGCATAAGTCGCAAGTTTTTTGAAATAATCAAGGTTTTCAATCCCTCGGTTTTCCATGTTCAGACCACTGCCAAAGCTGAAATTGACGATTTCGAATCCGCAAATTGCTGCTTGGTCGATGGCTTGAAGAACGGACGCTTCCTCGGTGGTGGTGAGGTGGAGAATCAGAGGGTTTTCTGTGACCCATGGTGCAATGGTTCGATACATCCGACGCAAGGCTAACCCCTGCCGCATGCGGTCTTCCGAATCATAAATGAGCATGAAGGTGCGAAAAGACTCGAAGGGTTTTCCGGGAAGTAGTGTCTGATCAGGCCCTCTTTCTGGAGCTACTTTTAGAAGACAAGGGTTTTGCTTCAGATAATTCACTTGAGTATGAAAGGCAGGATCCGGTTGCCAGTGTACCGAATGGCGACGGCTGTTGCGGACCGAAAATCCCCCAAATGCATAATCGGTTTCGACATGAAGATCGGGTTCGTGAATCGACACTCCCTCCCGGGTCTCCACAGGATCTTCTCTTGGGATGACTGCAAGGATTTCAGACTCGAAATGGTCCAGGTTGACCGATTGATCGCCTTGGTTGGTCACGGTCATCCATTTGCTGAATGCAGGGATTCCATCATACAGGATATAATGAACCACTGCTTCCAGTGGTTGAGGCATAGTCTTTGTTTCACTTGTTTCCTTCCCTGAGACAAGACCGCTGTAGTAAAAATCCACCTGGATACCTTTGGGAGGCCAGACAGCATCCGGCGCATGATGCCGCACTCTTTTCCAAGGGAATCGCTCAAGCGGCTTGGAAATCTGGTAATGTGTGTAGCGAAGGCTTCCATTCATTTCGCGCATGTTTTGGATCCATTTCTCCCGAATAAAAGCGTGGTTGGGCTGGCCCTGCAGGCCTCCAATTGGGAATGGCATGCCATCTATGATCAGAGATGCCTCGGGTCGAATGGACCGCAGGATGGGTGAACCTGTCATCAGATTGTCGACACCGATAGTGGCCGCGTTGGGCGCGAGAACCCAGCGTCTTGCAACCAATCCATTTTGCAGCGTGCAAATGCCAGTGACGGGATCCTCATGCCATGAAGCAGCATAGGGTTTCGCATCCAGCATCCAGTCGGTTTCGAGTTGATACGAAGCAGGCATGTTGGCATGAGCAGGGCCGGTCATCAGATGACCGATCCATAGAATCAAGCCATGAAAGAAAAAGAGGAAGTGGCTTGAGGCCATTCTGGTGAAACCTTTGCAGGGGATGGCCTTCTGGCTGAACTGATGAGGTGAGGAAAACATCTCCCACATCCTCCCGCATGAGTAAGGCTTCCCGCCAGAAGAAAGCACAAAAATTCTCTTATTAACCCTCATAAGACAGTAAATGTCCCATGGTATGTGGGAGCATGGTGCCATGTTTATGAATGTTCAAGAAACCACTCAAGCCATCGGTTCAGATTCATGGTCCCAGTTCCTTTCTCGAAATGAACCCACAAGCAGTCTCCCTGCAGATTTTCCGCTGTATGCTAAAACACCACAGAATCACTTCAAAGTAATGGTGCGCAGTCAGCAGGAGTCTCGAGCTTCTTCCGCTTCGTCGGTGGAGGCTCCGGATGAGCCTTTATGGGTGACCTTTTTGGGTGCTTTTGTTGGAATGCTGGCCTTTTTGGTGATCTGGATCTGCTTGGCTTAATCCATGCCAATAAACACTGTGAATGGTTTTTGGATGGCCGATCAAGGATGGGGATATTTTGTCTGGGTCGGTTCTTCATGGCACCCATCCTCCAGAGCCTTGAAAGCCGCTGCTGTGTAGACCATGGGATAGAGTCGCTCGAAATACCAGAGTTTGGCAAAGTAGAATCCGATGGGGGCATGATTGCGGTAAGACTGATCCTCCACTCGCTGGCAAAGCCAGCCAGCGCCTTTCCTTAGACTTTGATGTAGCCTAAGCCCTTGTGGATAGCCTTTCCCGGGCCACCGGGATGCTGCCAAAGCCAACGCAGACACGGCCAACGCCGTCTCTTCAATGGTGTTAGGGAGACCTTTGGTTGCCCCCCAACCTCCATTTTCACTTTGCTGATCGATTAGCCAATGGATGGCGTGTGACAAGCCAGACTCCTCCGCTGGTTCAGATGCCAGGCAAAGCCATCCTTCCACTACTTTCGCAGTCCCATACAGTGGGTTGTTTTCGCCTTCCAGATGTTGATTGCCAAACCAGAGGGGATCCCAACTCCCATCCTCCTTCTGCATTCGCTTTAAATAGTCCAGGGCTCGACGTGTGGCTACCTGGATGGAGCGCTGGAGAGGTGGAGTGACATATGGCTTCCACAGATGCCATGCACGGATGGCGTGCGCGGTGATGTCGGCACTACTTCGATCAAAGGGTAAATGACCCCAACCTCGACAAAAAGTGGGCATTCCTCCATCCCGGTTTTGAAGGCCCAGCAGCCAGCGAATCCCAAGTATGGCTCGATCGATCTCACTGGCCGGATTTTCGGATAATTGGTGTAAGGCAATCAGTGCTCCCGGCGTATCATCTGCATCAGGGACCCCACCCGGAAGTGGCGTCCACGCCCAACCTCCTAGTGGTGCTTGTGTGTAGGGATGTTTTTGCAGGTATTGCTGATCCAATAGCCAACGGCGGATGGCCCTTCTACCCTGTGCCTCGAGTTGCTGACAGCCTTTCCGACCAAGTCCATGAACCGCCAGGCTGGTGACCCAGGTCGCCAGATGTGTGTCAATGGGCCAGCTTCCGTCCTCTCGAAAGGATTCCTTCAGAAATTGCATACCCTTCTGCGCAACTGTGTTCGCTGCCTCATCGGAGGCAGCCAGGCTCATGACCACAAAACTTGTCAGGGGAGTGGCCTCCAGAAACCCCCCGCTGGATGGCTGAATGCTGCTCAGTCGTCGAAGAGTGATACTACGACACGCTTTCCTCAAACCTCGGATCAGTGGATTTTTGGAAGGAGCGTGGTGATGCTTGACTTGTCCAATGGCGATCAAGGCTGGCAGTGCGTAGCTGACGACTGGAAGACGCAGAGCAGCAAACCATTGCGGAGGAAGCGCCGCCAGTTCGAAGGGAAGGTCCGTGATGCTTTCCCAGGCCTTACGGCCTTCGCCGAAGCGACCAGCGATCGCACACATGGTCAAGATGGGAACGGAGAAGGTCTTGTCCTTTCCGTAGCGCTGAGTAATCGCCTGTGATAATTGCTTGGAATCCAATCCGCCAGCTCTCCGTCTCAACCATTGCTCAGCTGCAGCCATCACCTCCGGATAAACGTCGAGGCCATCGCAAGCAGCAAAAGCAGACCAGACCAGGATCGTGGTGCTGATATTACTCAAACTGCATGTGGTGTCTCCCCATCCTCCATCGTCATTGACATGGGAAGCCAGCCAACTGAGTCCAGCCTGTTGAAGATGACCGGAGTGGGTTTCATGCCCTACTCGATCCATCGTCGCCAGAGCGGTGATGGCGGTGGCAGTGGAAAGGGCGCTGCTGGACAAATGGCCTTCCCAATAGCCTTCCTGGCAGCGCTCATGGAGCAAATCCTTAATCACCCGTTGCCGACATTTGATCAGTCGAATGGAAAGGTCACCTTTTGTCATAGGTCCACGGGATACTTTTCAATGGGGGTCATGAAAAATATCCTCTTGGTCTCTTTTGCGTTCGGGGACGAAACCGCATGCGTCCTTGCAGCCGAAGACACGGCTCAGGATGAGACGATTTCGACTGATCCATTGGTAGATTTTTTCGGCAATCAAAATCACACCCGGAAACCACAGCACCAGACCGAGAGGAATGAGAAGGGGCATACGCATGGAAAGAAAGCGAATACAACGTGCTCCGCGATGGATGCGCCCGCTGGTATCCAAGCAGTGAATCGCTGACATAAGTGCCTCACGACTCAGATCCGGCAAGAGGGTTTGAACTTTTTCATTTGCCAAGGGGACCAGAGTGGTTTGATTCAACCAGTCCATCCATGTCAGCAATTTCATCTGAAAAGTGCACAGAGGACAATCACCGTCGTAAATGACATAGTGGGTGGACGCGCTCATGCCTCCATCTTTAGCTCACAAACCGAACCAAATGCAATCCTTCACCCATGAGAGGAATGCTTTCATTGAGTTGATTTGAACCTCGAGGCGGTCCGGTTTTATGAAGGAGACTTTACCACGGATGAACCAGACCCAATAAGGTTGTCTGAACGGGAGGGAATGGTTTCGATGATTGCCCGGCATGCGTTTTCCGCCTAAAAAGACTGAATGAGTTCTTCGGAATGTCGCTGGGGCATCATGAGCAGTGCCCAAATCGCACGAAAAAACTACCAGGCCATCTACCATGCTGGTAACGCCAGGCTCATTGCTATGGCCAGTCGTGAACGCTCCCAGGCAGAGGACTTCATTGAATCCTGTCAGAAGCAAAGTCCTTTTGAAGTGCCTCCCAAGGCTGTGGAAGGCTACCAGGCTCTGATCGATGATCCCGAGATCGATGCGGTCTACATTCCCTTGCCGACGGGTTTGCGGAAGGAATGGGTCCTCAAGGCTGCCCGCGCCGGAAAGCACGTACTCTGCGAAAAGCCATGTGGTGTTGCCGCGCGGGATCTTGAGGAAATGATTCAAGCCTGCGAGGAGCATGGTGTGCAATTCATGGATGGAGTCATGTTCATGCATAGCCAAAGGCTTCCCAGGATGAAGGAGATCTTGGGTGATGGAGAAAGTGTTGGCTCACTCAAGCGCATCACCAGCATGTTCAGCTTTGCCGCACCCGAGGCATTCCTATCGGGAAATATTCGTATGCACAGTGGATTGGAGCCTGCCGGATGCCTGGGAGATCTGGGGTGGTATACCATTCGCATCAGTCTTTGGGCCATGGATGATGCAATGCCTACGCACGTCACAGGGCGCATGCTCCAGGGTGCCTCGAGATCGGACAGCGACGATCAGGTGCCGATTGAATTCTCCGGTGAACTTTTTTTCGAGGGTGGAGTTACTGCCGGTTTTTACAATTCCTTCCTCACTGAGAATCAACAATATGTGAGCTTTAGTGGAAGTAAGGGGCAACTGACTCTTCAGGATTTTGTGCTTCCTTACTACGACGCGGAAGTGGGATTCGAGATTTCCAACGCCTCCTTTGATGTGCAGGGGTGCCAGTTCAACATGGAACGTCACACCAAACGCCAAGTGGTCTCTGAGTATGCGAACAATCATCCGTCCGCTCAGGAAACCCAGTTGTTTCGAACCTTTTCGCAACTCGCCCTGTCTGGCAATCCTGATTCGTACTGGCCTCAACTGGCCCTTAAGACGCAGCGAGTGATGGATGCCTGTCTTGCTTCGGCTCGTGGGGATGGGCAGAAAGTCGCCCTCTGAGCATCTGACTCGTTCGCAGAGGCGATGCCAGAAAGGTGACAGTGAGGATCCCTTAAACTTTGAGACCTGAACGGGAGAGGATGAAATCAAGGCGTATGGAAAAACGATTGAATTGGAATAGCCATCAGCTCACCCGCGGTTGGCAAAAGGGTGTCACTGCCTTCTATTGGGGATTGGGGTTCAAGGAAGAGGATCTGGATAAGGCTCAGGTAGGGATAGGAGTCCCTCTCTTGGATGGAAACCTTTGCAACATGCATGCCCATGAACTGGCACAATTGATGGCCCAGGGATGTCGTGACGCAGGTTTGCTGGGCTTTCCTTTTGGGGTGCCTGGAGTGAGCGACAACATCACTCAAGGAATGGAAGGAGGCAATGCCTCACTCCCATCGCGTAACCTGATCGCCAATGCCTCGGAATGCGTGGTAAGCGCTCATTGTTACGATGCCATGATCGGTACCCATCATTGCGACAAGAATGGGCCCGGGTTTGCGATGGCATTGGCTCGGATGAATGTCCCTGGTTTGCTCCTCAGTGGGGGGAGCATCATGCCAGGCTGCTACGAGGGTCGGGATGTGACCATCCTGGATGCCTATGATGCCCAGGCTGCAGCCGATGTCGGTGAGATACCGCATGCCAAAGCCGATGCCATCATTCGAGCGGCGTGTCCAGGCGCGGGTGGTTGTGGCATCGCAGCTTCCTTCAACACCTGGGGGATCACCATGGAAGCCATCGGTTTGATGCCTCCTTTCAGTTCCTCCATCCCGGCAATCGATCCTGCCAAGAAGCAGGAGTGTTTGGAGGTAGGACATCTGCTGAAGCGATTGCTGGAAACAGGCATCCGACCTCGCGATATCCTCAACCGCAAGGCCTTTGAAAATGCAGCAGCGGCCATGGCCGCCATTGGTGGTTCCACCAACGGGGTGATCCACCTTTTAGCACTTGCTCGAGAGGCAAAGGTTTCGTTTTCCCTCAAGGATCTACAGAGGATTTTCCGAAAGACGCCTGTCCTATGTAATTTTGCCCCTCGAGGAAAGCGCACCATGGTGGATCTTCATCGCTTGGGTGGAACACCTCTGCTTCTGAAGCACTTTCTCGACATGGGCCTGCTGGATGGGAGTTGCCTGACCGTCACCGGCGCAACCCTCGAAGAAAACTTTAAGGATATCCCAGCGGTTCCTTCTGATCAGGATCTCATAGCTCCTGCTAAAACCCCGTTCAAGCCCTATGCCGATATGCAAATCTGTTTCGGTAATCTTGCGCCCGAGGGCATGGTGTTCAAGGTCTCGAGCATGCAATCCCCGACTTTCAGCGGCAGTGCGATGTGTTTTGAGGATCCACGCGCCATTACTCAGGCGGTGAAGGAGAAGCGGCTGAAACCGGGAACGGTGGTTGTGCTTCGTCATCTAGGGCCTGTGGCCAGTGGCATGCCAGAGGTCCTTGTGGCAACCTCGGCTCTTTCGGTGCCAGAGCTTGACGGCAAGGTGGCCCTTGTGTCCGATACACGAGTTTCTGGTGTCTCACACGGTGCCATTGGCGTTCACTGTGCTCCTGAGGCAGTTATCGGAGGCCCCATAGGGTTGGTGGAAGATGGCGATACCATTGGCTTTGACTTGCTCAAAGGGACTATTGTTTGGGATGTCCACGAGACTGTCATCAATGAACGCAGGGAGAAAAACAATCTTTCCCAACCTATCCATCAGCGTGGCTATCTGGCTGATTTTTCGGCAACCGTCTCTCAAGCACATGAGGGCTGTGTGAGCCACTGGGTGATTTCCTGAGGAGGCAGACTTCGTTGCGTAGACAAAAAAGCGGCCTCTTGAGAGAGGCCGCTTCGAATTGTAATAAAAACGAATTTTCGAGGTGATCAGTGCCCGATCTCCACCGGTTTGTAACCACCCTTTTGCTTGAAATAGAGGAGCAGGGCGATGTAGCAGCCTAGCATGAAAATCGGAAATATAGTGACATTAGCCAGTGCCCCTTGCTTGAGGACCTTGACTTCTTCATTGATTTTGGCTGCTGCTTCCGTTTCCAGTGCTCCCACCTTGCCGGCATCCACGGCTGTGTATTTTCCGAGTAGATAGCTGCTTTCCACTGAGATGGAAGCATAGGTGTCAGCATCCATTTTTTTGGCAACCACATCTTCCTGCATCTTTCCGATCAGGGGTCCACCGACAATGCCAACAGTGAGCATGCCAATCCCGGCGATCGCGTTGAGTGTTAGAGCACCTCCCTTGGGACATTGTTCGGAAACAATCCCCAGCATGGTCGGCCAAAAGAAGGTTTTTCCGAAACCATACAGCGTTGCAAAGATGAAGATGATGGCCAGCCCTTGTGCCGTAGAGAGGAAAAATAACCCAGCGATGGCTAGAGCAGCGGATAATATGAGGAGTCCAATGGGGGTCAGCTTCTTCACGATAGGACCTGCGAAGAAGAACCGAAGGATGGCCATGATGGCCGATGTGTAAATCAGCACCCAGAGAGGTTCGCGCCCAGCCGCTTTCATAGGCTCTTCCATGATACCGGTGATGGCACCGTCGGTCCCCAACTCAGTGGTGGCCAAAGGCATCATGATGATGCACAGAAATATCAGAATCGGTCTACCGATGGACTGGCAGTAGAGTCCGTAACCGACGGTCGCCAATGCAATGAGGGCTAGCACAGCAAAGTTTGACCATTCAAATACTAGACCGAGTTGGCCAAAAATCAGTGCGGAAGCAATCAGAGCACCGATGGCGCCAAATTCTGCCAACATCTCCTTGTAACTGGTTCCAGCAGCCACACGCTCGTTCACTGGGAAGTTGGCTTTGATGAGCATTACCAGGAAAACCACCGCTGGGATGGCAATCAGGTAGATCAGAATCCTCCAATCCTCTGCAGCCTTGTTGCCCAACCAAATGGTGAGCAATCCGCCTAGGACCAGACCACCTGGCCAACCTGCATGCAGAATATTGAGCCACTTGGTTTTTTCTTTGTGAAACATCGTGGCAACCACCGGATTAATGAAAGCCTCCACGGTGCCATTGCCTAACCCTAAAATGATCGAACCAGCATACAGGAAATTATAGGCCTGCTTTTGGGCGCCTGCCAGAGCCTCGCCTTCTGCCCCTGTGACGATTCCATGAGCCATGAAAGCGAGTCCCGCATAGGCCGCATAGCATACAAAACTGAATATCATCGCGGTTTTGTATCCTACCCGATCAATTATCAGGCTGAAGAGAATGATGCTGATTGCAAAGGGCCATATGCCCGCGCCGAATAGCTCCTGCCCTTGAACCGCGTCCAGCCCAAAAGCGGCAGGCCACAAGGTGGGTGTGTTGACTAGGAATGCTCTAGTGATGAAGGCAAAAGCCGTTGTGATCAGTGCCACAAAGCACCCCCAAAAGAGGAACATGTCGCCTGTTGAGTGTTTATTGTCGTTGCTCATAATTACACGTAGTTGGGTTACGTGAAGGATCCTAAGCTTATTGGGTGAAGGCTGGCAACTTCACAATTTTGCCTCCTTTGAGCGCCGATTCGTGAGAACAGATCCCCACACAGGTCCAGTTGGCGGATTTCCGGGCGTTGGGGTAAGGATCGCGATCTTCTATCAATGCTGTGATAAACTCATGCGCCAGATGAGGATGGGATCCTCCGTGCCCTGCGCCCTGGGTGAAGCTCAGGTGGGTATTCTTGGCCAGATCATAGACCCCCTTGGTGGTGAAAGGTCGGATCCCCTTGGGCAGCCTGGAAGCATAATCTTTGACTTTGACCCGCTTGGGTATCTTGTGCTCTGGCTTTTTGGCGGTGTGAAGCACTGGGTCTTCGCCTTCGATCAAAGGCCATTCAAAGGCTTGCTTGTCTCCATAGACATCAAAGCTTTCTCGGTATTGGCGGGCAGTGTCGAACAAGCTGCGGTAAATGCGCGCGGTCAGATCAGAATCCTTGAATTTGATGTGGGTGGTCTCGACGGCGAAGGGTGATTGGTAATGCTTGATCAGATCCTTACGGATGGTCCCCGAGCCAAAGCATGAAACATACTCCGCAGTGGCATTGGTGAGTGCCAGGCATGGACCGACGCAGTGTGTTGCGTAATGCATGGGGGGGGAGCCCTGGCCAGTAATTTGGCCAGCCATCCATGTCCTGCTGGTGGCTCGCCTGAAGAAACTGAATTTTGCCCAGCTTGCCCTTCTCGTAGAGCTCTTTGACGTACAGAAACTCTCTGGCGTAGACCACCGTCTCCATCATCATGTATTTGAGTCCGGTTTTGTTACACAAGTTGACAATCGTCTTGCAGTCTTCCACCGAAGTCGCCATGGGAACGGTGCAGGCGACGTGCTTACCCGCCTTGAGCGCAGCGATGGATTGGGCCGCGTGGTCCGGGATGGGGGTGTTGATGTGGATGGCGTCTACCTCTGGGTCCTTGAGAACATCCTCATAGCGGCGGTAGCGTTTCTCAACGCCGAAGAGATCCCCGATGGCGTTCAGATTCTTTTGGTTGCGTTGACAAATCGCATGCATGTTTGCCCGGGGATGGTTCTGATAAATGGGAATGAACTCCGATCCAAATCCTAGACCGATGATGGCGACATTGATTTTCTTTTGGCTCATAAAGTAGATCTTGATGCGTTCGTCTTCAGGCTCCTGCTTACCTGTGGATCAGGGGGCTAAAAGAGAACCTCTTGGTTTACCGAGGTGGCTGGCGAATAACACCTTGGCGTCATGGAACTGTCAATGGAATTCTTGCCAAACCACCCTATGAATGCGGACAAGGGGAGTCTTTTGCGTCGCATGGTTGAAGAGGCGAGCATCGGCCAGTGTGCCAGCGTCACGGACTGGCCTTGGCGATTTCCCGGTATATCTCAAGAGCCCGGTCAAAAGACTCCTTTGCCCGTTTCTGTTTCGACTCATGGATGGTATGCCCTCGCGTATGCCAAAGTTGCTTGATGGTTTCAGCGCACCATTGAGCACTCCTTTTGGAAACACGAACGGGTTTGCCTTCACGGATCACCTCCACCGGGTTGGTATGCAGCTGGGGAAATTGCCGCAAGGCAAACCAGCTGCTTTGATCGATGGAGAGGTCTGTCTCCAATTCGTGAATCGCTCCATCAGCAGAGATGATCCAACGGCGCACCGAGTTTCCATTGACAATCAATTCCACCGTGCGCGTGCCTCCCAATGCAACGGCCTCTGGTGGGGGCCCATGAAAGGTGACAGTATCACCCAGGAAACGTTTGCCTCCCGGAGGCGTCAAGAGACCTTGAGCGACGGTCTGGGGCGTTGCCGGCGCAAAGGCGACACTTGCCTTGATACGAACGGTTTCTGTTTGGGACAAAGATACCTTTCCAAAACCGGGAGCGATTCCAGCGAACCGAAAATCGAGGGTGTGAGCGTAACCATCGGACACAGAGGAGCGACCTTATTTGAGCCTCTGGCACCATTGGTCAAAGGAAAGTTGATCAACTTTCCCAAGTTGCACATAAACCCCGCCCTGCCCTACCCTGCTGCCGCTCATGCAGGGAAAGTCGGTTTCTCCGCTCACCTTAATCGGGAAGCCGCAGTTGAGAAGGTGATACCACATGTTCCACTCAGGAATTCGGGCGGTATCCATGGCACTGATGAAGTCGCAAGCTCCCAGCGCAGCTGATACACCGATTTCCATGGCGCCGACGCTGTTCATTTCGGGAACCACCCAATTTGGCAGCTGATCGGCCTCCCATTCATGGAGAAACTCAATTCTCCCTTGCTGAGTGCCTGATCGCGGTCTTCATAGATTTGCTCGAAGGGGAGCGGCAGGAGCGCTTGGCGAGTCTCTTCCAATGTCAGGAGCTGATCCTGGGTCCGGTCCAATGTATTCACCAAACGTTGTGCGGCCCGACTTGGATCAATCTGTAGCCCACTCGCGGAATGAGCATAGCCAACAACGCCCCCCTGAGATTTGGCCCAGCGCATCACGGGGGTGGTCCACGTGGGCCAGCCAGCCCTTGTCTTTGGTTCCGTTGGATCCCGGATAGGTTTGATCCTTCAGATTCAGCAGGCAAACGTGTCCCATCGCCTGGGAACCAAAGCCGCTGATCTCCAAATCGTATTTGAGCTGGGTGAAGGGGTCGTCCCAAGCCAGTGGTTTAGCAGAAAAAAGCGACGCCGAAAATCAAAGCAAGGTCCCCAGGTAAGCACACAGCCCACGTTGAGCCCTTCTCCCCTGACTTGAATATACATGTCCGATGGTTGTACGCCTTGAGTCGGTGAAGTGTAGTGAGCGCACCCGGCTTCGTGAATGTGATGATCTCCCGAATAAAAACCGTAATCCGAGAGATGGATCCACCGATGCAAAGTGATATCCAGGGTGTGTGAACTTGCTCTGGGAAGAGTAATGTTCTGCGAGGTGACCGCGTATTCGGGGCCTCTGGAGCTTTCCAGTGTGTAATCACCGGCAGGTAAGCTAAGATGCTGCCCATGGTGGCGATAAATCTGCTCCTGAAAATAAAAATTCGGTGCCAGTCGCTTGGCTTGAGGTGGAAACACATGCCCTGCAAGGTCCCGGAATACCAGCCGCGCAGTGGAAGGCGTTCCATCGGCTTCGGTGATCTGAAGAGTGAGGTCCACAGGTGCGTCGGCTCGAAACAAAATCGGTATGTCGGCACGGAAACCGATGTCCTGAGTTCCCTGACCAACATCGAAAGTGAAGGTGGCTTCCTGAAGCCCTGATCGATGGGTGTAGATCCATAGTAATTTGAATTCCACTTCAAGACTGCTGAGTCCTGGTGTCATGGGAGCCTGTTCATAGAACTCTGCATCGACGAATCGTTCATGGTCTCCCAAGGGATCCTCCAATTCACGCAAAGCCTCTCGCTGCATTCTGCGCACCGAAAGAGCGGTCATTCCCCCATAGACCGGACCTGCCTGAGGTGAGGAGACGCTCAGAGGCGCAGTGGTCACAGCTTGATTGATGACTTTGACCAAAAAAGGACGATAGCCCCCTGATGCAAAAGGGGCTCTGCCTTCCCTTGCCGAACGGACACCTTGGATTCCGGGTTAATGGTCACATGGAAAAGGATCCGTGTTTCCAATAGTCGATCCAGATCGGCTATGGAGCCCTTTTGAAGGGCCTCCTCAATGTTTTTCGATAAATCGGAATGGAAGGGGCACGCCCAGAAAGGCCATGGCTTGGACGAGACGTCTGACTTGCTGTGCAAATGGCTGAGGGATGGTTTCCGCAGGAAGGTTCTCGACGTGGAGAAGCCAGCCACTCATCCACACAAGGAACATCCAGCGTTTCATGGTTGAATCTTTCTCATTCGTTTGCCCGGGTTGGAAGACTCATCTCTCAGGGGCGGCCGGACCGCTTACTTGAAGGTAAGCACTGCGTAGTGTTTTTTGCCCTTGCGCAAAAGGATGTGACTACCAAAGAGGAGGTCCTGAGGCTTCAGGCATCGCTTGGGATCCTGTTCCCTCACGTTATTGATATTGGCACCTCCACCCTGGATATCTTTTCGAGCTTGACCTTTCGAGGTCGCCAAACCGGCTTCCACCAGTGCATATGGTAGCGGCCATCCATCTTGCTGAAGAAGTTGAGATGCCACCTGAGTTGTCGGTACTTCTCCTAAAACTTCATTGAAAGTGGGTTCGGTGATCCCGTCCAGGTCGCCTCCAAAAAGGATATCGCTGGCTCGCTGAGCCTCGCGTGTGGCGTCCTTACCATGAATCAGGTCCGTCATGGCAACAGCCAGGGCTTTTTGCGCCTCTCGTTTTTCGGGGGCCTGTGCCTGGTTTTGGGTGAGCTCTTCGATGGTTTCCTTTTTTAGAAAGGTAAAGAATTTCAAGTAAGGGATCGCATCGCGATCATCGGTTCGAATCCAAAATTGGTAGAAGCGATAGACACTGGTACGAACAGGATCCAACCAGATTGCACCCGACTCGGTTTTACCGAATTTGGTTCCATCGGATTTGGTAATCAGTGGCATGGTCAGCCCAAAGGTTTGCATGCCTGATTTTTTCCGGGTCAACTCGATACCCATGGTGATGTTGCCCCATTGGTCGGTCCCTCCAATCTGCAGTTCGCAATCGGTTTCCTTGTTGAGGTGATAGAAATCCAGGGCCTGGAGAAGCATGTAGCTGAATTCGGTATAGCTGATGCCGACCTCGCGGTCTTCCATGCGTGCCCTGACGGATTCTTTGGACACCATGACATTGACGGTAAAATGTTTTCCAATGTCCCTTAGAAAATCCAGATAGCTCATAGCTCCAGCCCAGGAGGCATTGTCAACCAATCGGGCTGGATGTGTCTCGGATTCAAAATCAAGCAAGCGAGTCAGCTGCACTTTGACTTTTTCAATATTGTGTTGGAGTTGGGTGTGGCTCAGAAGTTGCCGCTCGGCGCTTTTGCCACTCGGGTCCCCGATGGATCCAGTAGCTCCTCCTGCCACAGCAATGGGATGATGCCCCATATCCTGAAATCTTCTCAGTGCGATCAAGGGAACAAGATGCCCCACGTGCAGGCTGTCGGCTGTGGGATCAAAGCCGCAATAAAGCGTGATCGGACCCTCAGAAAGACGCTTTTTCAATGCTTTGGTATCCGTGCAGTCGGCCATGAGGCTGCGCCATTGAAGTTCCTCGAGAATATCCATAAAGACAAGATTTTTTCGCTGATCCAAGCCGCCCTGACAAGCTCTAAGGCCCAAAGAAAAAGGTCCGCCCCTGGGGGACGGACCTTGAAGACTTGATCTTTGAGAGGATTCAGTCTGTGACTATTCTTCCTTCGGTGCCCTAGCCTCATCCGTTGTGGTCACAGCGTCAAAGGCGTGCTGCAATGCCACCAGATCTTCACCGGGCTTGAGTTGATCCAGAGCCACTTGTTCTGCTTCAAGTTCCTCGGTAGAGTAATTGGCTGCCTTGATGGATAGACCGATACGGCGATCGGCTCGATCAATCTTGATCACACGAGCGGTGACTTCCTGCCCTACTTTCAGGACATTCTTGATTTTCTCCACTCGTTCTTCACTGACCTGAGAGATGTGAACCAGCCCATCGATGTCATGTTCCAGACCAATGAAGGCTCCGAAACTGGCGAGTTTGGTCACGCTGCCGTTGACGAGATCACCCACTTTGTAAAATTGATCGATGTTTTCCCATGGATCTTCGCTCAGTTGTTTGACACCGACTGAGATGCGCTGATTTGCCTTATCAATCTCGAGTACGACTGCTTCCACTTCATCGCCCTTCTTGAGGACCTCCGAGGGGTGATTGATCTTGCGAGTCCAGGAGATATCGGAGACGTGAATCATGCCATCGAGGCCCTCTTCCAGTTCGATGAACGCACCATAGCTGGTGAGATTTCGAATTTTGCCGCAAACCTTGGTGCCCGGAGGATATTTATCCAAGGCTTCGTCCCATGGGTTGGCTTCCAACTGGCGAATGCCCAAGGAGATTTTTTGTTCGTCGCGGTTGATCCCCAGAACGACGGCTTCGATGGTTTGATCTTGAGAAAGGACGTCCGATGGTTTGGCGATACGTTTGGTCCAGGAGAGTTCGGTGACATGCACCAGTCCTTCCACGCCAGGTTCCAGCTCGACAAAGGCACCGTAAGGCACCAGATTGACGACTCGTCCTTTGACCTTGGCACTGACTGGATACTTGGTTTCAATATCGTCCCAGGGATTGGCGAGCTTTTGCTTCAATCCGAGGCTGACGCGTTCCTTCTCGTAATTGATATCGAGTACGACCACATCAATTTCCTGCCCGATGGTCAGAAGTTCGGATGGATGGTTGATTCGGCCCCAGCTCATATCGGTGATGTGAAGCAGGCCATCCAGACCATTGAGGTCAATGAATGCTCCGAAATCAGTGATATTCTTCACCGTGCCCTTACGAATATCTCCAGGCGTCATTTCAGCCAGCAATTTGGCACGTTTTTCGGACCGTTCCTGTTCGATGAGCTCCCTGCGAGAAAGAACGATATTCTGGCGCTCCTGGTTGATCTTGACGACCTTGTATTCGTAAGTACTGCCCACGTAAGAGGTCAAACTTTTGGGAGGAGTGATGTCGATCTGAGAAGCGGGCAGGAAAGCCTCGACCCCGATATTTACCAGCAGGCCACCCTTGACCACTCCCTTGACACGACCCGTAATGGTGCCGCCCTCATTGCAGATACTTAGGATTTTCTCCCAGTTTTGTTTAAATTCAGCTTTTTCCTTGGAAAGGACCACCATGCCTTCGCGATCCTCCAAGCGCTCGATGAGCACGTCTATGACATCTCCAGCGTTGACCGTCTTGATGTCGTCAAATTCGTTCCCGGGAATCGATCCTTCGCTTTTGTAGCCGATGTCGACGAGCACTTCCTTGCTGCGGACTTCGATGATCGTTCCTTTGACAATGTCACCAGCAGCAAAATTCACAGGACTTTGCTGCATGGCTTCTTCCATGGTAAGCATAACTATTCTTGTTTGTAACAACCGGAGGGTGTTCAGGCACCCTGTATTGATGTCGGGAGGCTCCGTCACTCGGCTCTCTGCGGGCGATGTCCATTGGAGAGACGACCTATTTTCGGATTTTTGGAGGTGTTCTCCTTATTTTCCGAAGATTGGAGTCGGTAATGAGGGTTTGGTTGATGTTGAACACTCATTTCAGCCTCGATGGGACCACCGCACTCGCGGGTCCCAGGCGGACGGTTAACTTAGGCAGTTCCAGCCGTCTTTCAAGACCAAAATGGTTTTTTTGCCATGGTTTCTATCTTTCCATCCTAGGTGATTCACAGGAGTCGTTTGCACCAAATGCATTGCCTCGCATGAACTTCCACACTTCTATCAGATCACTGGGAAAGCGCGCAGGTCCTCTTCACTGATGCATAGACAGGCTTTCTTTTTCGCGGGTTTTGATTTAAGGCAGGGGCATGTCCTTCCATTGGCCTGCCATATTTGAAATGCTCACCCGGGTGACGGGCGTTGATTTGCTAACAGCAAAAGCAACCCCTGTGATGGGCGGATGCATTCATCAGGCCTTCTGCGTTGAAAACAATGGAATCAAGTTTTTCCTAAAGCTGAATACCCATGATAAAGGACCTATGTTGGCTGCAGAGTTCGATGCCCTGCAACAACTTGAGAAAACTCAAACACTCAAGGTGCCTGAGCCGATTGCCCATGGGGTCGAAGATGGATTTGCATGGCTGGTCACCGAGTTTCTAGATCTTGTTCCTGCAAGCGTCTTAGCTCATGAGGCCCTGGGCCGGCAATTGGCGATGCTTCATAATAAGCCGAGGCCTCACTTTGGTTGGCATCGGGACAATGCGATTGGCCTCACCTTGCAAATCAATGATGTGAACGCCGATTGGATGCCTTTTTTCAGGGAGAAGCGGATTGGCTGGCAGCTGGAACTGGCTCGGCGGGATGGATATGTTTTCGATGGCAGCGAACGATTGATGGAATCCATGGAGGTCTTGTTTGCGGGCTATGAGCCCTCTGCTGTCTTGCTCCACGGAGATCTTTGGCATGGAAATACCTCCATGCTCTCAGACGAGCGTCCGGTGGTTTTTGATCCCGCGTCCTATTTTGGAGACCCAGAGGCCGAATTTGGCATCGTGGATATGTTTGGTGGGTTCTCGGAACGTTTCCAAGATGCCTATCGAGAGATTCGCCCTTCGAAACCAGGCTTTGAGCAGCGCCGACATCTTTACCGGCTCTACCACGACTTGAATCATCTCCACCTTTTCGGAGCAGGGTATGTTCAGGGCTGCCAAAAAACGATCGCGCATCTTTTAAATTTTCTTTGAGCCGATCACGTGCCTCTCTTTCAGTCCACTGGCTGCACCTGATGATCCTTGAAGTGCCATATTTTCTCGGCCAGGCGCTTTGCTTCGGGACGGCTGTGGGTGACGTGCAGAATGGTCATGTTCAATTCCCTGTGGATGGACTGTAGCAGCTCACACAATTCTTCGTGCAGTCCCTCATCCAGGGCGCTCAAGGGTTCGTCCAGGCAAAGTATTTTGGGCCGATTGGCAAGCGCTCGTCCCAAGGCGACGCGTTGAGCTTCGCCTCCGCTCAAGCCATCCGGATAACGATTCAGCAAATGATCGAGAGAAAGCAAACCGCTCAATTCCCGAATTCTCTGATCGATCTCTGCTTGTGGCATGGATTGCACTTCCAGTGAAAAGGCCAGCTGCCTTCCAACGCGCATGTTGGGAAATAGGGCTCGATCCTGAGGTACATAGCCCAAATGACGGGATGAAGGCTTGAGGTGCGTGACATCCTGGTCATTGAGTGTCACGGTTCCTGAACAGATGGGTCGCAAGCCCGCAATGGCCTCCAGTAATGAGGTTTTTCCGCAGCCACTCTTGCCCATGAGTCCTGCGTAGCATCCTGCGGGGACATGCAGGGAAACATCCTCGATGGAGAAATCACCCTGCTTGATGGAAACTTTCTGAAGCTTGATCATGCGTTGATTCTTTGCATGCCGAAGATCCGCGCCAGAACCAGGACTGCCGCGGACAAGGCGATCATCAGAATGGAAACAGAAAGCATTCCTTTGAGATCTCCACTTTGCATCTCGAGGTAGACGGAGGTTGGGAGCACTTCGGTGCGCATTCTCGTAGAGCCTGCAAAAACCAGAATAGGACCAAACTCACCCAAGGACCGCGCCCAGGCAAGGGTTCCTGCCGCAAGCAGTCCCTTGTAAGATTGCGGGAAGACCACCCTCCAAAAAGCCTGCGATCGATTGCATCCAAGGGTCAATGCCACCTGTTCATATCGCCGGGGAATTTGATCAAAAGTGACTCGCATGGTTCTTACCGCAAAGGCGCAGGCAACCATGAATTGAGCAAGAACCACAGCTGGTATTTCAAAAACCACCCAATCACTCAACCAGTGGAAAGGAGGGTAGTTGAATAAAACCAGAAGACTGATACCGACCACAAGTGGAGGAAGCACAATGGGGATGTCGAGCACTGCGTCCACTAGGGATTGTCCCTTGAATTCGAAGCGAGACATCAAATAGCCAATGGGGACGGCTACAGCCAAGGACATGAGGGTCGACAGGGAGCAACTGAATAAACTCAATTGGATGGAATATTGGATCTCGGGCTCACCGAGCGTTTGCCTGAGGCTTTGAAAATCGGTGTAGCAGAGATCGGCACAAACCATGAGTAATATCATGAGAATGTAGAAGCCTGCCAGGCAGATCATCCCGGTAAAGAAGGGTATATCCGATTTGAGTCGATGACTTTGGGCTTGCAAGAAAAGGTAATTTTGGAGGCCACTCAAGGCTGTTTCGAGTTGAGTCCAATCCATTCAAAACCTTGATTTATAAATGATTGCATGGATTGGTCTGAGAGAATGGTGTTCATGAAGCGCTCCATTAGTTGAGGATAGGCTGTGGTTCTTCCGCTTGCCATGTTCTGAGTCGCCCGGGCTAAAGGATGGTCAATCGGAATGATTTCCAAGTTATCTCCCAGATGCTGGCAGTTGGCCTCGTAAACCAGGGCAACGTCCAGTTTGTCATGCCCTTCCATCTGTAGAATGAGCTCGTGTGCCGTGGGTGTGGTGACGATAATCGACTGCTGCTTTCGCAAAGAAGACGCAATGCCAAGGTCTTCAAACATGGCGTGAGAGAGCGCCCCTAGAGTGCTCATGGCTGGGTCAGTGGTTCCAACTTTCAAATCAGCTTGCTCCAGGTCGCTTAGTTGGCGGATACCATTGGGGTTTCCCTTTCGGACGAGCATGCAAACGCGAGTGGATGACACATCCCGAGGTTGAAGGAAATCGTCTGCCACCATGGATAAATAACTGGCATCACAGGTCATGAAAAGATCTGGCAGGAACTCAGGGCCCGAGCGAATGCTGCCAATAAGCGTTCCACAGCCGGC
This sequence comes from uncultured Verrucomicrobiota bacterium, assembly GCA_902560705.1. Taxonomy (GTDB): domain Bacteria; phylum Verrucomicrobiota; class Verrucomicrobiia; order Limisphaerales; family AAA164-E04; genus UBA7971. The sequence goes on along the minus strand of CACEMW010000002.1, from coordinate 24,337 downwards.
AAACTGAGTTTCCACCACGCACCCCTCCCTTTTCTCAAATGCCTTGATGGATGGACTGATTGCCTCGCGATTCACACCACCGCAATAAAATGTAATGGATGGCGTGAGGGACCACCGGTCTCCATTTGCAGGGCTGTAGTGGTGTTTGGCAAAAAAAGCGGCTCCTTTGTCGACAGCTGACAAGTAACGGGCCAGGCGAAGTGCCCAAGTTGGATTTCTGGACTGTGCTGAAACATTTGCGGAAATGGTGGATTGGATATTTTCCAGTTCTGGGGTAGGAATGATTCTTAGGCCGAATTGATGGGCGGTTGAATCCCAGATGAAGCCAGCCTGGATCACGTCTGAACTGAGAATGGCTCCTGCCAGTTCGGTGACACGTGGAAAAGTAGCTTTTGCAGCAGCTTGCGTTGATTTCCATAGTCCGATGGCCTTGAGAGCTTCGCAGGTCTTTTGTCCGGCTCCTGCTTTTTCGTCGCAGATACCATATCTTAGATCTGAATTAGCCAGGGATAACAGGGATTGAGTCCGCAGTTCCTCATCAGAACCCATGGCCAAGACAAGCTGGAACGAAGCCAAGGTCAGATGCTCGGCGATAAGTCCTTTTTCGCGAGCTCTTTGCGAAAAAGAAAGGTCGGCTGGGATGTAGAGGTCACAGCGTGGAGCATTTTGTGCTCTCTCCAGCTCCAGTTTTCCCTCGAGCTCACCGCTGGAGCCATAATCCAGGCGAACGACCACCCCATATTCCTCTTCAAAAGCCTTGGCGGCCTCGGCAACCGGCTTGCGAATGCCTGCAGCGCAATAAACGATCAGCTCTTGGGCTTCACTCCTGACCCAAGGACTTTTAGGACGGCTGTCTGAACCAAGATGGAATACCAAAAACCAGCATAATATCCCCAAAGCACCTAAAAAAACGATGGTTTTTGGGCAAACCTGCGCGGCAGCTCGGTTTTGGTAGAAAAATCGCATAGGACTACCTGTGTACTGGGAAACTGAACCAAAATTCAGGTGTCATCAAGACCATTATAGATAGTCATCAAGGGTAGTCAGCCAGAATACCAAATTCCCTCAGAAAAGATTCGACGAGTTGAGAATTGCCATCAAAAAGCATTCAATTGGTCTATCGCTCAAAGGATGCACCAAGTATTGGAAACCATTTGTGGCAATGCAATGATGTTAAGAAAGATCGTCAAGCTTCATCCTTTTTTATGAATGTCTTAAACGGGATTCCTTGGAAAGCTGGTCACCTTGTGAAACATCTGAAATTTTGTGTAATTTATCTTGACGCTTATGGACCGGGTTTTTAAGGTGTGTATCAACCGTGAGAAATAGAGCGGTTAGGAGTAAACAATTTTAGGGAAAGACATTTCATGAATTCGCTCTCACAATTTAAATCGCTTGCTGTGGCCGCTGCCCTTGTAGGCACAGCTATCGCAGCCCAAGCACAAACACAGGTCATATACAACAACACTGGTGACCCTATTCTAGGAACTTATGCTCCTACCGACAAGTCCTTGGAGTTTGGAGATCAGATCATTCTCGATGGAGATGCTCGTGTCATAACTGAGTTTCGCTTGGAATACTACTCCTCCGAAGCGGCTGGTGATGCGATCGTGCGATTTCGTTCAAATTCTGGTCCAAACTTGGAACCAGCTGAAATTCTTTTTGAAACCGATCACATCCCTCTGGATGCCAACTTTAATACCCTTGAAATTGAAGGTATAGGCGTTCCCATCAGTGGTGACACATTTACCTTCACCATTGAGTTCGACGTTGCCGGCACCCAAGACGTAGGTTTGATCCTCCGCAATCCACCTTCCATTGGTTCCAGTTTTGACGACGTTTGGGTTCAGACGGACACAGGCGACTGGGCCACGCGTAACATCCCATTGGCTACAGCTAACCTGGCTGCACAGATCGGTGCTGTGCCAGAGCCCTCCACTCTTGCACTATCTATCTTTGGTGCTTTGGCGCTTTGTGGGGCTGCGCGCCGCAGGAAGTAATTATTCATCTCTCTGTCTTTCGGCGCGAGGCTTGCCTCGCGCCTTTTTTTTTGCCGGAAGCCTATGAGTGAATCATCACAGAAAATGACTCCGATGATGCGTCAGTATTTGAGCATTCGTTCGGAACTTCCCGATCAGACCTTGCTGATGTTTCGGTTGGGTGATTTTTATGAGATGTTTTTTGAGGATGCCTCTGCAGGCGCTAGCGTTCTGAACATCTCTCTTACCAAACGCGGTACGACACCGATGTGTGGTATTCCGTATCATGCAGCCAGCACCTACATTTCCAAAATCCTTGAGGCAGGCAAGAAGGTGGCCCTATGTGAACAAGTGGAGGAAGCCACGCCTGGGAAGTTGGTTAAACGGGCTGTTACCCAAATATTAACTCCCGGATCCCATTTCGACGATAAGTTGCTTCGCCCCGATGCCAATAATTATTTGGTCAGTTTGATGCGCTCCAATCAACTTTACGGTCTTGCCATGGTAGATCTGACGACTGGAGATTTCCGCGTCGCGTCTCTTTCAGATCAACAGGCTCTTGTTTCAGAGTTATCTCGCATTAGTCCTTCAGAAGTCGTCATACCTTGCGAGGATAAGCACCTCTCTGCTATCGCAGAGAATCAGCGGCTCATCGTTTCACCCCATGAAGATTGGGCGTTCCATGAAGAACCGGCTAATCGCGCCCTCATGGATCACTTCAAGGTAGCTTCTCTGGATGGGTTTGGTCTCAAAAACGCTCCTTCAGGTGTGGGGGCTGCGGGTGGTTTGCTCCATTACATGACGCAGCAGTTGCGCCGCGACGTGAGTCATATCACGCGGTTGACGCACTTTCAACCGGATGATTACTTGATGCTGGATGCCACGACCCTCAACCATCTTGAAATTTTCCCTGCTCCAGGTCGAGTAGCTCACAAATCCCCCAGTCTCTATGATGCCATCCATCAAACAGTGACTCCGATGGGCTCCAGACGGCTCAAGGAGTGGCTTGCTCGGCCCCTCATCAAACCAGCGTCCATAAGAGAACGTCAGAAAGCCATTGAGATATGCCGCAATCAGCCAGCATGGATTGAAGCCTTCAGAGGCGAACTCAAACAGGTCAGGGATCTGGAGCGTACGATCAGTCGCTTGAGTGTGGGATCTGGTAACGCGCGTGATTTGATTTCCCTCAAGTTAGGATTGCAAAAAATTCCGACCATCAGAGCGATGATTCAACAAGCATGCGATGTATCAAGGGCAACCAGGCATCGAGAAGATTTTGCTTCCGAGGTCGAAAACCTGCCTTTTGGATCTCTGATAATCCTGGCAGAAAAACTGGTTGAGTGTCCTGAAGTCGTAGAGCTCATCGAAAAAGCTATTTTGGAAGAACCGGGTGCTACCCTTAAGGAAGGGCATCTTATCAAAACCGGCTATCATGAAGGACTGGATGAATTGCAGAGCGCCAAACGAGATGGTCAGGCCTGGATTGCAGCGTTTCAGTCCGATGAAATTCAAAATACGAAAATTCCTTCTCTTAAAATCAAATTCAACGCAGTTTTTGGCTACTTCATAGAGGTGACCAAAACACACCTCGATAAGGTGCCCTCTCACTATCAGCGGAAACAGACCATTGCCAATGGCGAGCGCTACATCACCAATGAGCTTAAGGAGATGGAAGGTACAATGCTTGGAGCAGAGGAAAAAGCCTCCAAGCTAGAGTATGAACTTTTTCTTCGTGTAAGAGAGCAAACCCTTGATCATCTCAAGACCATTCAAGGTACTGCCATGGCTTTGGCAGAATTGGATGTGATCTCCAGTTTGGCAAATTTGGCCTTGATACGGGACTATTGTCGCCCGGAAATGACAGAGGATGGAGTTTGCTACATTGACCAAGGCCGCCATCCCGTGTTGGAGGAATCCATCACAGGTGATCGATTTGTTCCCAATGATACGAGCCTTGATCTCGAAAAAGAGCAGATCGCCATTTTGACAGGGCCCAACATGGCAGGTAAGAGCACCTACATCCGGCAGACAGCCCTCTTGGTGCTGTTGGCTCATACAGGTGCATTCATTCCTGCGCGCTCAGCCCGTATTGGGATAGTTGATCGGATTTTCACTCGTATTGGGGCTAGTGACGATCTGGCCCGTGGTCAATCGACCTTCATGGTGGAAATGAGTGAAACCGCCAATATCCTACATCATGCAACACGTTCCAGTTTGGTGATTCTCGATGAAATTGGTAGAGGGACGAGTACCTTTGATGGCTTGAGTCTGGCCTGGTCCATCGTGGAATATCTTCATCACCATCTGGGTGCGAAAACCCTTTTTGCCACCCACTACCACGAACTCACTGAGCTTGCAGGCAAGGCCCAGCGCATTCGCAATTACCATGTGGCGGTCAAGGAGTGGAACGATAAAATTGTCTTCCTTCACCAGATCGTACCCGGCAATACCGACAAAAGCTATGGCATTCAGGTAGCCCGTCTCGCTGGTATTCCCCTGAATGTCATCGAACGTGCCAAACAAATCCTTTCGAATTTAGAGGAAGTTGATCTGACTCCTGAAGGAAGCCAACCTGTGCAAAATCGACATCGTGCTGAGCGTCAAAAGCTAAAAGCTTTAGAGCCTTCTCCCCAAATGGATCTTTTTGCTGGCATGTATTAGGCATCAACTGGTTGTGGGTGCTAGGGCGTTAAATTAATGCTGGCAATCCAACCGTGCTGGGATCACATTAGGAGCGTGATCCAGATTGAGCGTCAGATCCAAGTTTCTTACCAGCATCGGGTGTTGTTTACCAAAGATGTCTTTGGAAGTAGTAATAGGTTGCTTCACGATCTTCTTGCCGATCCCAGGCGCTCTCAACCCGTCAAAGTGCTGATTGTGGTCGATGACGGTCTCGTCAAGGCCTACCCTTCTCTCAGGTGCAACATACAGGATTATTTTGAGCCCTTTGAAGGTATTCACCTGGTATGTCCTCCCATCGTTGCCGAAGGGGGGGAAAGGGTTAAAAACTCTTATTTTCATGTCTCTGAAATTCAGTCACCGATCGATCGTTATCATATTGATCGGCATTCGTATGTGATCGCCATTGGTGGCGGAGCTTTACTGGACATGGTGGGTTTGGCGGCGGCCACAGCTCATAGGGGTGTGCGTCACATTCGTATCCCGACGACGACCTTGAGTCAGGCAGATTCGGGAGTGGGCGTCAAAAACGGCATCAATGCCTTCGGGAAGAAGAATTTTGTTGGAACATTCGCCCCTCCATTTGCGGTAATCAATGACGCTACATGGTTGTTGGGGCTCAGTGAGCGTGACAAACGCGGTGGTTATGCTGAGGCAGTCAAAGTGGCTTTGATTCGCGATGCTTCCTTCTTTGAAGCTCTCGAAACCGAGGCCCACGCATTGGCTCAATTTGACCTGCAGGCCATGGAGTCGTTGATTTATCGTTGTGCAGAACTGCACATGGATCACATTACACAAGGTGGAGATCCTTTTGAATTTGGATCTTCCCGTCCACTTGATTTTGGTCACTGGGCCGCACACAAACTGGAGCAGCTTTCCGGATACGAACTTCGCCATGGTGAGGCAGTTGCCATTGGTATTTGCCTCGATGTGATTTACTCAGGACTGATGGGCATGATACCTGAAAACCATGTTGAGCGAGTCTTGAGCTTGTTTGAGCGCCTCGGATTTGATCTTTATTCCAATGAATTGCATTTCACGAGCACCGATGGAAGTTACATGGTCCTCAATGGTTTGGAAGAGTTTCGGGAACACTTGGGAGGCGAATTGACGATCACCTTACTTCAGGGAATCGGTCGCGGTGTCGAGGTATATGAAGTGAATCTTCCTAAAATGACTCAGGCGATGCATCGTTTGAGAGATCGTTTTCGGTCCTCCAGTTCCAAAATCCTTTTGGCCAATTCGTAGCTTGATGGCTTCTAAGGTCAAGAAACGGCTGGCCGTTCTTAATGTGGTTGGCCTGACGTCGGACTTGCTCAAGCGAGGATTGCCCCGCTTGAATCAGCTTGCTGCTCAGGGTGTTTCACGTTTGATCCAACCGGCCCTTCCCGCAGTCACGTGTACCGCTCAATCGAACTATCTCACAGGTCAACCTCCTTCGCAGCACGGGATTGTCGCCAATGGCTGGTATCATCGTGAATTAGCGGAAGTCCATTTTTGGAAGCAGCCCAATCAAATCGTCCAAGCGCCCAAAATATGGGAACGACTGAAGGCCTCTGATCCGGCCTTTACCTGCGCTCAACTCTTTTGGTGGTACAACATGTATGCGTCTGTGGATTTCAGCATCACACCGCGTCCGATGTATCCTGCCGACGGCCGCAAGGTTTTTGACATTTACACCTCTCCTACCGATATAGGACCTGCGATACAGAGGGAATTGGGAATTTTTCCGTTTCCTACCTTCTGGGGACCTGTGGCTGGGGTGGATTCCCCCCAAGGACCACCCGAAGCGGTGTCGGATTGGATTGCAATGGCTGCTCGATGGATAGAGGAGCGCCATCGGCCGGATCTCCACCTGATTTATTTGCCGCATTTGGATTACAATCTGCAGCGACTAGGCCCTGATCATCCAAAAATTTTGGCCGATCTTACGTTAGTGGATGACCTGGTTGTGGATTTGATCGAAAACCTTGAGGCTAGGGGCGTTTCTTCCCTCATACTTTCAGAATACGGCATCACTCCAGTCAGACATGCTATACATCTCAATCGATTCTTTCGGCAGCAGGGATGGTTGACGATCAAGGAGGAGCTGGGAAAGGAATTAATCGATTTTGGAGCTTCTGAGGTCTTTGCGGTATGTGATCACCAAGTTGCCCACATTTATCTCAAGGATCCATCCAAGCGTTCCACCATACGCCAGATGCTGGAATCGATGGAAGGCATTGCTATGATCTGGGAAGAACCAGAAAAGAAAGCCCATGGCATAGATCATGACCGCGCCGGCAATCTTGTGGTCTTTGCCAGGGATTGGGCATGGTTTACTTACTATTATTGGGAAGAGGACGAACGAGCACCTGATTTTGCGCGTTGCGTCGATATTCATCGCAAACCCGGTTACGATCCTGTTGAGCTTTTCATCGACCCAACCATACGATGGCCTCACTTGAAAGTAGCCTGGAGGCTTTTGCAGAAACAGTTGGGCATGCGTATGTTGATGGATGTCATTCCTTTGGATGCATCCTTGGTGAAGGGCTCGCATGGAACCTTACCAGATGAGCAGATAAATTATCCTATGATGCTTTCCTCCGATCCAGTCTTTGATGGGGCCGACCGACCGCTTGAGTCAACGGAGATTGCCTCCTTGATCGAACGATTCTTTCTCTCATGAATGCTGCTTCTTTTCTGCAATCGTTGGTTCACATTGCCAGACATCACTCTTCAATCCTGTGATTCAATGACTAAGCCTTCGCCTTCCATGGAACGCTATCGCGAGCTGGTGCAACTCATAGGTCAGCTGGATTACGCGTATTATACCCTAGCCCAACCAACGATTTCCGATCATGATTACGATCGTCTCTACCGTGAGTTGGTAGAGCTGGAAGAGACTTTTCCTGAACAGCGGGATCCCGACTCTCCAACTCAGCGAGTGGGTGGCAAACCCCTGGAAGGATTCGATTCGGTGCCTCATGCCTTACCGATGATGAGCCTGGACAATACGTATTCCCGCGATGAGTTGCAGGCCTTTCTAAAGCGGGTTGAGAAATGGCTTCCGGATCAGGTCTTGGAGTGGACGGTCGAGCCTAAGATTGATGGGGTCGCCATCAGCTTGAGATATGAGAGTGGCGTATTCGTGCAGGGTTTGACTCGGGGTGATGGAACTCACGGCGATGATATTACCCAGAACTTGCGCACCCTGCGACGCATTCCAAGTAAACTGAGAACAGGCGATAGTTCCGCACCTGAGGTGCTTGAAGTCCGAGGCGAAGTTTTCATGAGTCGTGCTGGCTTCCTGCGCCTGAACCAACAGCGCAGTGCACGTGGTGAAGATCCCTTTGCCAATCCTAGAAATGCCACCGCGGGATCTCTCAAGATGCTTGATCCAAGGGAGGTCGCCCAGAGACCGCTCGATATCATGCTCTATGGGCTGGGACAATGCCGAGGGCTTGGGCATGCGCAGCCAAGTTCCCAGCTAAGGTTGCTGGAGGTCCTAGACTTCCTTGGCCTCCCGGTTTCACCCCATCACTGGGCTTGCCATGGCAGTTTAGCCATCTTTGATGCTCTTGGTTCACTGGAAGCGCTGCGACCTGAGCTGGACTATGAAACCGATGGCGCGGTGATCAAGCTGAACCAATTGGATTTGCGTGAACAGGTGGGCCATACGGCCAAGGCGCCAAGATGGGCCATTGCCTACAAGTTTGCTGCAGAGCAAGCCCAGACTCGCCTCAAGCGCATCACGGTTCAGGTTGGGCGTACGGGTGCCTTGACCCCCGTTGCCGAGCTTGAGCCGGTGCATGTCAGCGGTACGATGGTAAGCCGTGCCACCCTTCACAATGCGGAGGAAATATGCCGAAAGGATATTCGGGAAGGAGATCAGGTCATCATTGAAAAAGCCGGCGAGATCATTCCGGCTGTCGTGAGGGTAGTGACCGAAGCACGCTCAACTGATACTGACATTTTCCAGTTCCCAACCTCTTGTCCTGAATGCAAGACGGCTGCGCAGAAGGTTGTCTCAACGGGTGCTCTGGGCGTGGGCTGGCGCTGTCCCAATCCTGATTGTCCAGCTCAGGTTCGGGGTCGACTGGAGCATTGGTGCAGTCGAGGTGCCATGGACATCGAGGGGGGTGGTAGTGTGCTGATTGAGCAATTGGTGGCTCGGGGTTTGGTTCTGGATGTCGCGGATCTGTACTGCCTGACACAAGTCGAGCTGGAGTCGCTTGAGCGCATGGGTGAAAAATCGGCAAGAAACTTTTTGGCCAGATTGGAAAAATCCAAATCGCAGGACCTTTGGCGCCTCTTGTTCGGATTGGGAATCCTTCATGTGGGCGCAGGTGTTGCCAAAACCATCTGTCGACATGTTCGGGACATGCAGGCTCTGATGTCCTTTGGTCTCCCGGAATTGGTATCCATGCCGGAAGTGGGTGGGGTGATTGCCGAAAGTGTGGTCAGCTGGTTGGAAGATACTCGAAATCGACAATTGATTCATCGCCTCGAATCGGCCGGTTTGACTATGTGCTCCTCCCTGTTTATCAAGTCAGACACTCCTTCAGATCGCCACCCTCTGGCAGGAACAACATGGGTCTTGACGGGAACTTTGCCCACCTTGACTCGCCAGCAGGCTTCCGAGCGCATCGAGTCCATCGGTGCAAATGTTGTAGGGAGTGTCAGCCAAAAAACAGACTATGTTCTCGCAGGAGAAGCTGCCGGATCAAAACTAACTAAGGCTCAGGATCTTGAGATTGAAGTATTGGATGAGGCCGCCTTCTTGGCCTTGCTGGCATCCAAGGTTTGACTCTGAAGTTTTTACTCATTGAGAACGGGGATGCAGTCGACATATCCATCCTCCCCTGATAAGATTTTTGTCATGGTCAACGGTGATTGGATAAGTCAGGCATCCCAATTCCGCTCAATGGTGCCCAGCAGGCGTCGACGGTTTCTAGCGCAACTCGGCCTGGCCTTGGGTGCACCTGTGGTGTTTGCCGACCTCCTTTCACAATCTGGAATTTTCCCTCGAGCCCTTGCGCAGAGCGCTTTGGAGAGGGGCTGGCCAGGGAAAGAAGCGCTTCGGTTGCTCAGTGATCGCCCTCTTAATGCAGAGGCTTACGCTGCGTTGCTGGATGATCCCATCACTCCCAACCACCGGCATTTTGTTAGAAATAACGGGCTGATTCCAGATCGCGCAAAAGAGGGCAATCTTTCGGACTGGTCGTTGCGAGTAGATGGCGAGGTTCAGAAGGTGCTTGACCTCGACATGGCTTCACTCAAAGGCAGTTTCAAACACGTTTCGGCTGCGCTTGTGATCGAGTGCGGGGGCAATGGTCGAGCTGGGTTTTATCCAAAGGTGGGAGGCAACCCATGGACGTTGGGTGCAGTGGGTTGTGCCCGTTACACTGGGGTGCGTCTGAGAGATGTGCTTCGCGAGGCTGGTGTGCGAGATTCGGCTGTCTATCTCGCTTACCACGCAGAAGATCCTACCCTCAACCGTGAACCGGGGAAGGCTCCTATTTCAAGAGGGGTTCCTATTGAGAAGGCCTTGGACCCACATACGCTTTTGGCCTGGGAAATGAATGGAGTTCCCTTGCCACCCGAGCATGGTTTTCCTCTTCGGTTGATCTGTCCGGGCTGGCCCGGATCAACCAGTGGGAAATGGTTGAAACGTCTTCAGGTGCGTGATCGTGTGCATGATGGCCCCAAGATGACAGGGACTTCCTATCGCGTGCCTCGTCATCCCGTTGCTCCGGGAGATAAGGTTCCTGAAGAAGATTTTGAAATCATCGGTGTCATGCCTGTCAAATCCCTGATCACAAGGCCAGCCCACCTGTTTCAAACTTTGAAAGACGAGCCCCTTGAGGTGGGTGGGCATGCCTGGTGTGGCGAAGGGAAGGTGCGTCAGGTCAATGTCACCATTGATTATGGATCGACCTGGCAGCGAGCCAAGCTTCAGGCACCGGTCAATCCTTATGCCTGGCAATCCTGGCATTGTGCGCTTCAATTTCCCGGGAAAGGTTATTTTGAAGTCTGGGCCAGGGCGACGGATGAACAGGGGCGTAATCAGCCCATGGTCGTTCCTGGCTGGAACCCCAAAGGCTATCTTAACAATGCCATGCATCGTATCGCTGTGCGGGCCATCTGAATGCCACACCTTCCAAACATGAATGCACTATGAGACCACATCCGATGAAAGCCATCTTGCTGAGTTGCTTCGGCGGAGTCCTGGCGGTCTTTTCGGTACAAGGTGATGAGGGTTCAGCAGCGAGAACTCCTTGGGGACTGGTGGCTGATCCTGTGGCGCCCCTCGTGGTCTCGACTTGCGGCAGTTGTCACTCTCCCTATCTCATCACTCACCATCATCGGGATCGGGATGCTTGGAAAAAAACACTGCTCAAAATGCAGAAGAACGGCATGAAAGCCCTGCCGGACACTTTCCAGGCGAAGGTGTTGGATTATCTCCTCCAATATCAGGGTCCCTTGAAAGAAGATCGCCCATCGGAGTCTCCCTGGGCTCAGGCTGCTTTTCATGCCAATCCGCTTTGGGATTGATCATTCGGGTGGAGTCATGCCCTGTTCAAAGGCAACAGGGTGAGGATATTCAGGAATGACACCCCCTATTTTCCACTGATCCTTCTCCAGTAGTAGGATGTATGTGTAAACGCCGATGACCTCGCCATGACCACTCAATCGCACTCGGATGATCCCTTGGGTGCCGTCATCCAATCCGTCACTCATCTCGATGGTGTCGTAATGTTTCATCGGTGCAAAGCGCTCATCGATCATCCCCATGAAATCATCAAACGATAAGACTTGTTGGATACCTTCAGAAGCATAAGCATAAGCTTCGGACAGTTGGCTTCGGTGGATCAGCTGGAGCTGTGAGCCGACACAGCTTCGCATGGCTCGATTGGTTTCTGGGGAGCTTCGTGAAATATCCAGGCTTTGTTGAGGAGCCCGGGGTTGAAAAGGCATTTCCCTGGGCGACAGATAATCTGAAACAGCCACTGGGAGCGTGACAATCGCACTGAGTAGAAGCAGCGCACCGAGTGTGTCACGAATGATCCATTTTGCATTCATTGCCTGCTGAAATTGCCTCCATAAAAAGCGATGGTTACCGTGGTGACTGCCACGCCACTTTTCCTCCTTGCTGTAAGTGGTATTGGAGGGCCCGAACCAGTTCCCGATACACCTCAGTTTCCTTATGGGCTTGATTGGTGGCTTCCATAGGATCTTTTTCAAGATGATACAATTCGTAGGGCATGAAAGGGGAATTTTGCACTAATTTCCACGGACCACGACGCAGTGCGTAATAGTCGCGGCCCTGATAGCGCATGTTTCCTTCGCGGCGCATCCATATCAGGTCGCGTTGGGGCCACTCCTGTTCCTTGCCCAATAACATGGGTAGAAAAGAGACACCTTCGATGGTATGGGAGATTTCAATGCCAGCGGCTTCACACAGCGTAGGGTAGAGATCCATCGTCAAAAGCCGCTGATTGCTTGTCTGACCTGGTGAAACCCTACTCGGCCAAAGGACACACGCCGGGACCTTGATGCCTCCTTCGTACATATCCTGCTTGCCTCCGCGAAGGGGTCCGCATCGGGCACCCACGTTGAGCTGTCCTCCATTGTCGCTGGCGAATGCCACAATGGTGGTTTCCGAGAGTTTGGTTCGATCGAGGGTTTGTAAAACCGATCCTATGGCAGCATCCAGGTGTTCAATCAGTGCGACCAAAGAGGCACGCTTGTGACTGATGCCATCCTCTCTTGCTTTGACTCTGTGAAGCCAGGATTTGGGTGGCTGAATGGGGGTATGTGGCGCATTGAAAGCCAGATACAATAGAAAAGACTCTTCTTGCAAAGCCTGCTCCAGCAGGAAGCTGTTGGCCCATTGGGCAAACAGGTCCGTGGCATGTCCCTTTGGGTGGATGACTTCCTTATTTTTACGCATGTAGTGATGTCCATGTCTTTGGTGATGGTAATAATCATCCATCATGTCTCCTAGGAATCCATGAAAGGTATCAAACCCCCTTTCCGTTGGGGTGTTTGGAGACTCCAGTCCCAGATGCCATTTCCCAACCAATGCCGTATGGTAATCATTTCGCTGGAAAAGCTCCGATAGCAAAATCGCTGAGGAATTCAGAAACCCCCAATTATCGCCAGAGTGAGTTCGGATCACCCCGGGTACACCAACCCGGTCGGGGTAACGGCCGCTCAGCAGGGAAGCTCGAGTAGGCGAACAAACCGGGCAGTTGGCGTAAAACTCATTGAGACGCACCCCTCTTTGCATCATTCGGTCCATGTGCGGCGTACGCATGTCTTCTGCCCCGTAGCAGGACAAATCGCCATAGCCCAAGTCATCGACCAGGATCACGAGCACATTGGGGCGATCTGCGGCGATGGTGTTCCTCGAGGTCGCTGAAAAGAAAGCAAGAAGAGTGGCCAACAAGAGGGTGGGGAGACGATTGGAACGCATGCTTTCTTTTAGTCATAAATCCTCGGAATGATCGATGCTTAAATGATGGTCCTGCCCCTTTGTATTGGGTGGGCGCTCCTTCAGTCACTCTGTAAGGAAGGGGCTTGTCTGGGTGGAGGCGAAAAGACATATTGGTTGGCATGGCAACCCATTGGCGGCATCGGCGGCGAGTTGAGTTTTCGGAAACCGATATGGCGGGGATTGTGCACTTCTCCAATTTTTTTCGATACATGGAATCGGCAGAGCATGCGTTCTTTCGGTCCTTTGGTCATTCAGTGACCTTGAATAAAATTGATGAGATGATGGGTTTGCCTCGGGTTCAAGCCAGTTGTGATTATCGTCATCCGTTGCGCTTTGAAGATGAAATGGAAATTCAGCTCAGCATTCTTGAACTCAAAAATCGTTCCATACGCTACGGCTTTCGATTCCTGAAACTCTTGCCTGATGAGACCTTTCTGGAAGTGGCCACCGGGGCGATGACAGTGGTATGCGTTCAAAAAAGTGAGAAGGGTGTCATGAAAGCCGTTTCACTACCAACGGCCATTGTTCAGCATCTGGAAGAGGCATCCCTTCGAATGGATACGCAGGAATAAGCGTTGCATTCGCGTGGCCATCCAAGAAGCCAATTCCCGGCACCTTGCAACGGCCTGTTCTCTCACTCATGAGATTTTCCCCATGAAATCCTCAAAATCCTAGTTCATTCCAATGGTCGCTTTTTGGGCGTAGGCCATCGTTACAACGGCACAAGTGGTGCCCAATATCCTCTTTTTTCTCGTCGATGATCTTGGATACATGGATGTGGGCGCCAATCATCCTGGAATGTTTTACGAGACACCTCATATTGACCGCCTGGCTGCTGAAGGCATGCGCTTCACCCATGGCTACGTAGCGAATCCGGTCTGCAGCCCAACGCGTTATAGTATCATGACCGGAAAATATCCCACTCGTGCCGGTGCCACTCAATTTTTCTCTGGTAAACGTTAGGGCCGATATGCCCCAGCCCCTTTCAAGGATTCGATAGCGCTTTCAGAAATCACCCTCGCTGAAGCATTCAAGGAAGCAGGGTATGCAACTTTTTTTGCCGGCAAGTGGTATTTGGGTCCGAATGAAGCTTTCTGGCCCGAGCATCAAGGATTTGATGTCAATCGAGGAGGCTGGAAGGCTGGGGCTCCTTTCAAGGAGGGCAAGTATTTTTCCCCATATTCCAATCCGCGTTTGAAAGACGGTCCTCCTGGCGAACATCTCCCTGAGCAGCTTGCTTCTGAAACCATCGACTTCATGGAAGCCCAAAAGCAAAACCCTTTTTTTTGCTTATTTGTCATTTTACTCAATTCACACCCCTTTGATGGCTCCTGCGGCTCTAGTGGCCAAATATCGGGAGAAAGCCCGGAAACTTGGTTTGGATCGTCAAGAAGTCTTTCAGCCGGAAGAACAGGTTTGGCCCAATGCCAAATCTCCACGGATGGTGCGATCTGTTCAATCTCATGCCACTTATGCGGCCATGGTGGAGTCCATGGATTCTCAAGTGGGTCGCGTGCTCGATGCTCTCGCCCGTATGGGGATCGCCGATCGCACCATCGTCTGTTTCACCTCGGACAATGGTGGCCTTTCAACTTCCGAAGGATCGCCCACCTCAAATCTTCCACTCAGAGGTGGCAAAGGATGGCTTTACGAAGGAGGCATTCGAGAACCTTATCTGATCAAATGGCCTTCCATGCATCACCCCGGAAGTTCCTCCTCTTACCCTGTCAGCAGCGTTGATTTTTACCCTACCTTGCTCGAATTGGCCGGCTTGCCCCTCAAGCCCGATCAACATCTCGATGGGGTTTCATTGGTCCCTTTGCTTGAGCGGAAAACACTCCCTTCGAGGTCCATGTTCTGGCACTATCCGCATTGCAGCAATCAGGGAGGGTTCCCTGGGGGAGCGATCCTTTCGGGTCCCTGGAAGGCGATCGAACGATATGAGGATGGAACAGTCCATCTCTATCATCTTCTTGATGATCCAGGTGAGACTCATGATCTCTCAAGTCAACACCCTGAAAAACTTGCCTATTTGAGGTCCTAACTGCATCGCTGGTAATAGGAGGCGGATGCTGCTTTCCTTCAAGCCAAACCGAATGGACCTAAGGCCTCGTGCCCTTGAGAGCCATGGCTTCTTATGGTGCTACCGCGCGCAAACGATAGAAGCGTTGTGGTTCCATGTGGTTGGCATCGACAATGGAAGTGTTTTTGTCCTGATCCACTACGGGGATAGTATGCAGAATCGTCCAGTCCAATTGCTGTAAATCGGTCTTAGTCTCCAGGAGGTAACGGACTCCTGCCGTTTGGAGGAATGTGATGGAAACCCCACCTTCCTGCATCTGGATAGCAAGCATTTCGATCTCGGCGGCCTGGGGATCCTCCAATCCAGGTGAGCCTTCAACCGAAGTACTGCTGCGCCAGGCGTCGGCTCCCAGATTCGCTGCAGGGATTTGAAGTTCATTCCTCAACACCAAAGTGTGACCTTCTCCGTCAGTCTCGGTATACCAGTCATTATCATAATCCACATCAAGCAAAAGCAGGCCTTTCTGGTTGATGAATTGAATGGATTCACCGCCATTGGATAGGTTGCCTTTATAGGGGCCAAGTAAAGGAACCGACAGTGTTGGATGCCGTATCGGGAGAGCAATCGGATTCTTGGCCACGACGATGTAGCCTCCGGGTTCCACGGTGATCGAAGGATCTCCCTCCAGCTCTAGGCGGACGCCACCCAGTATGCTCAGGCCCGCCAATTCGACTTGTTCGGAAGAAATATTTTTGATTTCGATGAATTCAAAATCCTCTTCCCGCAGGGCTATCTGCTGTGCAAGTTCCTCTTCGGTCAAGGCGCCTGGATGAAACTGGATTTCAGTGATGAGCAGATCGCCGGGTTTTGGATGTTTACCCCAGCTGAGTAATGCCCGTTGGGGACCAGACCACAGGCTGGTCAGAGCCGGGTTGTTGGCTCCGGTGCGGCTACGGTGACCGGCATCGAATGCTCGAGCTACTAGGGTAGCTGACGCTCCTTTTGCCTGAGTCAACGGCCTGGTGTAAAGCTTGGCATGCTCCGATGGATCTCCTCCCATGGCGCGCGGATCACTGCCGTCGAGCGTGTAGTATATCTGGGCTCCATCGGGTTGAATCATGAAAACACTCCTGCCATCGCCATTGGGCAGGGAATCCCATCGGACGGTGGGTGGATCGACAAACTGACCATCCATGAAAGCCAATCGATCGGAAAGCCACTCTTTCATGTGGTTGACCTCGCCCTGATACGTCCCTCCGTAGGTGCCACGAGGTCGCTGATTCCAACGCTCAAGGTTGCGTACCTGGGCTTCTGCAAGCTCGGCTGCCATGGAATCCATCACAGCATGCGTAGCCGAATCGCTGAAAAAAGATGCTCGGAGTTCTTGATAGCGATCAATGTAGCGCTGCCAGAAATCGAGATCCCGAAACAAATTGTTCCACCAGGGATAGTTGAAAAAATCAGTGCCGCGATCTCCGGAGGCACTGCGCCAGACTTTGGGGTTGTTGTCGCGCCCATCGGTGGATCCCAAGGCGCGATCAAAGTCCCAGATGGGTCCGAAGGTCAGTTTGCCGCCTCTAGGCTTGTGAAAGTAGCCGCTGAGTCGAAGGGCATCGACATTGAAGGCAACGACATTGAGCAGATGGTGGTCAATGGCCGCATCGACATCGAGCAACCCTGTATAGCCGGATTCGCCGTCGGCCAAGGTCGTTCGAGAAAGTGACCGGCTGAAATCCTGAAAGAAGCGCTGAATATATTTTTGTTGAGGGTCTCTTTCAGGGCGTTCGATCGCCACTTCCTTGGGGTAAACATATCGAATGGACTGCCCAGCGCCATTGAATCCGGAATCGCCGGGATCCGCGCGATCAATCTTGAAAATATAGCCGCCGCTGACGGCTGGTTCCTGGCCATGCTCGGGAAATAGGCGGTCCACGGCGACCCGGTCTTCATCACGACTGATTTTTTCAGTCAACGCATAAACACCGTAATAATCACTATCGGAGAGAGCGCCGCCGTTGATGTTGAGAAATACTTCTACAAAGCGCGTACGTGAAGCGTAGCGGCCTATTTGATTGCTTAATTCATAGATGAAGGGATTGTGCATCAAGGTGAGATCAAAATTGTAGGGGCCCCACAAGATCCAGTCGGATTCTCCAGGAAGGTCCAACGGTGCGATGTTGATATCCTGATTATATTCATTCCAGGCTTCCAGACTCAGTGAAGGTTTGGGCCGACTGGAGGTGCTGGAACCGCGAACCTTGATGCCGCTTCTTACAGCAAGACTGGGTGGGCTGTTGAAATTCATTCGCTCACCTTGAGGTTCATAAAGGAGCATCGAGGCGAACTGACGACTGTTCTGTGGGGGGCGACCAGCTCCGTAATTTTCCAGAATGATAATGGGTAAGTTGGAGCTGAAATCACTGGTTTGCCGGCTCAGAGCAATATATGTATGCGAGGTGATCGGGCTGATGCCCCCCTCTTCATCTGAGGTGATGGCTCGCAATTGAGTGGTTTGGGAAAGGCTTAGCGGGCCTTGATAAATGGGTGAGGTGGTGTTGGGTTTTGAGCCATCCAGGGTGTAATGGATCCGGAGGTTCTGGTTAGGGTCGGATTCGAAGCTCAGTTCAACAGAAAGGGAGCCTGTGAACACACCACTTTCTGTGGAAAATCGAACTTCTGGGGTGAGGTGATCGATCGAATTTGAGTTGGGTGAACCAGGGGTTGAGGTGAGCAAATACCCATAGCCCATTTCACCTTCGGGTCGCGTTTGTCCGATGAGTTCAGGAAGGATGAGGAGATCCGAGCTGGTCAAACCCTGATTGAGGCCGTGTATCGCCAGCACATTTTCTCCAGGCATGAGCAGGTCGATGGCCGATGAAATATCCACATCTTCCGGATTGATCGCTTCACCGTCGGGCCGGTTTTGTGTCGATCCAGATTGCCAATTCAGCCTGGAAGGATCATTGTCTGCGGCAACTTGCTTGCCGTTGAGGTAAGCCACATATCCGTCTTCATAGCGGATTCTCAAGAACATGCGGTCCAGATTGGGAACTGTATCCAGTTCGAAGGGAAATCGTGCATAAACACTGGTGGTATTTCCGCGCATGGTGGCCACATCCAGGCCGATGAGTCCGGCATAATCATATCCCACAGCCGAAGTGCCGGAAACCCAACTGCTATCATCGAAAGAGGGTTGCATCCAGGTACTGTCCCACTGGCTGCTATCCGGAATCCAGGCGGTTGCTCGTGATCGGGCGGGAAGTAATGTTTGTTCATCAGCTTGTAATACACCTGCGCCGTAGGACACGTCGATTGATTGAGGAGCGTATTTTGGTGCAAATGCAGTCGCAACCTCCCCTTCCGGTGTGAGCAGTGCCAAATAATCTCCCTCCTGACGCAAACGGAAATGCGTGTGGAGTGGTCCTTGAGCGCTGGAGCGATTTTTTCCCGAGGCAAAAACCGTCAGATACCCATTGGGAAAGAGTATGGTGGAGGGGAATATCCATGCATCTTCATGGGTTGGATCATCGGTAAGCCCCCACCCCTTCAGATTTATTTCAGTCAAGCTCCCGTTGTAGAGTTCAATCCAATCAGATCGATCATCATCCTCATCGACAAGGATGGATTGGTTGGCAGCCATGAACTCCGATATGGAGACTTGCTGACCCCAAACGGTTTGCAGGGGTGAAAGGCATATCCAGAGGACCCATGATCGAAACAATTGCTTCCAGAAAAACATGACAAGGTTGATTGTGAGGCTTTTTTTGAAGTGGACCCCGTCACAAGCAGGATTCAGGCCTTTATACCAGGATAATGGCCTTTTGTCACGGCTCCCTTGGTTTTTTACGTGGATGGCATGACTCTCTCATCTCGAGGTTTTCTGAACGGGTCTTTTTCTGATGGAAGTCCACCAAGGCGATGCCTAAGGTATGGAAGATGTTCCGTCGCTTTCCTGATTCCTTGCTTGCAATCCTTTCCAATCGGTTTCCGTTGTTTTGCCTCACAGGTTTTGTTGGCTTCCACCTATGCTGTGAAGTGGGCGCTCAGGAATCACAGGATGTTCCAGAGGGGACCCTGGATCATGGGCTTTACTACAGTGAACAATATCAAGGCACGACTCGAGATTATTGGGTTTATGTGCCCGCTTCCTACCAAGACCATAAATCGTTCTGTCTGATGGTTTTCAACGATGGAAGATCCTACATGAGCGAGCAAGGGGCCTTTCGCGTGCCCGAAGTCATGGATCGACTGATTCATCAAAAGGCTATGCCTGCAACGATCGCCATCTTCATCAATCCAGGAGAAATCCCGTCCTCAGAGCCTGGAAAAGCCCCCCGGAAAAACAGGAGTTTTGAATACGATGCCCTTGGTGACCGTTATGCCCGATTCCTCATGGAAGAGTTTCTTCCTCCCATTGAAGCTCAATATCCTATTTCAAAAAAGCCAGAGCATCGTGCCATCTGTGGTATCAGTTCGGGGGGCATTGGTGCCTTTACGGCTGCTTGGGAACATCCTGAAGCATTCGGGAAGGTGGTCTGTCATATCGGGAGTTTTGTCCATATCCGAGGTGGGCATGCTTATCCCTATCTCATCCGGAAAACCGAAAAGAAGCCTCTGAAAATATTTCTTCAGGAAGGATTACACGATTTGGACAACGTCCATGGCCATTGGCCACTGGCGAACAAGGAAATGGCAGCAGCTCTTGAGTTCAAAGGCTATGAATACCAGTTTGTCATGACCAAAGGCGGTCACAGCGGTCAACCCGGTGGGAGGATGCTTGCCGATTCCTTGCGTTGGCTATGGAAGGACACTCAACTTTGAATCATACTTCCGATCATGAGCCCACATCGGTCACTTATCGACCAGTGACCAAATATGTGGAGTATGAGACATGTTCTGAGCCGAAGGATGCTGTTGCCATAGAGGCACCGCTTGAAATCCGCTTGAATGGCAAGGCTTGGATGGTGACCATGCGTAGCCCGGGTTTCGATCATGATTTGGCTTCAGGGTTTTTATGGAGTGAAAAAATAATCCATCATGTTTCGGATATTCTGGAGATAGCCCACTGTGAACGTGGAGAGGTAGTCGAGTCGAATATCCTCAATGTTTTTCTTCGGCCGGGCCTGCCCCAAGAGAATCAGATCGATCGACGACGAGGCATCAGTCATGGAGGGTGTGGTCTGTGTGGTAAAACGGCGATGGGGTCGATTCAAAAGCAATTCCCACCGATTCTTTCCGAAGATGGTGTGGATGCACCAACCATCTGTTCCCTGCTCGATTCCATGCATTCGCTTCAGAATGCTTTCATGAAAACCGGCGGCGTTCATGCGGCTGCCCTTTTTGACACCCATGGTCAATGCCTAGTTCTAAGAGAAGATATCGGGCGGCACAATGCGGTCGACAAGGTCATCGGCCATCACATCAGAAACTCTGCGACTCATGGTCGGCCCCCTGCAGTGCTTGCAGTCAGTAGCCGAGCTTCCTTTGAGATTGTTCAGAAATCCATTTCATTGGGGGTTCCGATCATCGCGTGTGCCTCTGCACCCTCCAGTCTGGCCGTGGATCTTGCTCAAGCCTTCAATCAGACGTTGGTGGGTTTTTTAAGGGATGGTCGGTTCAATGTTTACACTCACCCTTCAAGGATACTCACTCGGCCGCTGAAATAGGCCTCTCTGACCGAGCTTTCCTTGCTATGTTCAGGCTCATGACTCCGCCGAGAAAAAGTTTTGTCCGGATCTGCCGACAACCAAGCCGAACCATGGCAGACTCGATCCCTCGTTGTGCGGGAAAGTGATGCAGTGAAGTAAGAATGTATTGATAGGCCGCCGCGTCACCGGCCACGCTCCACCCAATCAATGGAACAGCCAAACGAAGGTAGGCAAAATACATGTTCCTCCACCACGCGTTGGGTGGTTTCCCAAATTCAAGGATGAGAATGCGCCCACCGGGCCGAACGATGCGGTGCAATTCCTGTAGCCCCTTTTCCCAGTGGCTCAGGTTGCGCAGTCCATAAGCCATGGTCACGATATCAAAGGTCTCATCTTCGAATGGAAGATCCATGGCATCGGCTCGAATGAAGGTTGGCTGGGATTTCGGATCTGAGTCGGAGGCAGCAGAAGCCTTCTTCTGGTCTGCCTCCTCTAGCATAGCTTGGCTGAAATCGACTCCCGTTACCGTTGCCCCTTTTGCTGACAAAGCAAAACTCAGATCTCCTGTTCCGCAGCACACGTCAAGTGCTGAGTTCCCAGGTTCAACGCTTGCTTCCCGGATTAAGTGATGTTTCCACCATCGGTGCAATCCGCCACTTTGAATGTCATTAACCAAATCGTACTTTTTTGCGATTTGGTCAAAAAGATCCATGACTCTTGTGCCACGCAGCTCCCCAGGCTGATAGTAATGATTGTCCGAAATCTTGTTCATACTTCCCATGCAACGCTTAGTCCAAAGCTTCAACATATCCCTTCAAGATGCAAATCATCCTTGATGGAGTCGAAGCTTTCTTCCTTAAGGAAACACCCTATGCTGCTTCCTATGCTGCCCACGGTGGAAGATGCCAGGAAGACTATCCTGCCCTTTATTTCAGCCCTCAACAAAGTCCCCGTGGACACCTCAAGTGCTCTGGGCAGGGTTCTTGCAGATGCCATCAAGGCGCCAATCTGCTTGCCGCATTGGGACAATGCCAGTGTCGATGGGTATGCCCTGCGAGCAGAGGATGTGTCTCAGGCAAGCATTAATACTCCGGTTTCATTATTTCTCCAGGAGGAAGTGCCTGCTGGCCAAACGGCTCAGAAGCCTGTTGAAAAAGGCACTTGCTGCCGGGTTTTTACAGGATCTCCCATTCCACCAGGGGCCGATGCGGTGGTCATGCAGGAAGATATAAAAGTGACCTCTGACAGACGCGTGCTGGTGATGGAATCCGTTCGTCCATTCGAGCATGTGCGATTTCGAGGAGAGGATATTCAGGCTGGCAAGCAGGTGATCGACAAGGGCAAGCGACTGACCCCCTTTGACTTGGGCCTCATGTCTGCACTTGGGATCACACAATGCCAAGTGCATGAACCACCCAAGGTAGGGGTCATCGTAACGGGTTCAGAATGCGTGGAGGCAGGCCAACCTCTGCCTCCGGGAAAAATTTACGAATCTAATGGCTTGTTGCTGCAGTCCTTGCTCTTCCAGGCTGGTGCGAACCCTTGCGTGTTTCCCATAGTTTTGGATGAACTAAAGGACACCACAGAGAGGATGGATGAAGCCATCCATGAGTGTGATTTGCTGATCACCAGTGGGGGTGTTTCGGTTGGGAAGCATGATCACATCAAGCCAGCCATAAAAGCGCTGGGCGGTACTATTCATCTCTGGCGCATGCGCATGAAGCCCGGGAAGCCGATGGTCTTTGCCCAATTACGTGGGAAACCCGTTTTTGGTCTTCCTGGCAATCCTGTGTCGGCTGCGGTGACGTTCGTCCTCATGGTCTATCCCGCATTGCAAAAGATGAGTGGCTGCCATTCATGGGATCTCTGTCAGTGCGTTGGAAAATTGGCTCATGCGATTGAAAACCAAGAGGATCGGCATCACTTCGCGAGGGTGCGTATGGATGAAGAAGGGCTGATAAGGCTGGCCGAAGGGCGCCAGGCATCCCATGCGCTCGGCTCTCTGACTCTTTCTGATGGTCTTTTGGGCATTCCTGAGCAAACGCGGCTGGAGGCTCAAACAGAAGTTCGGGTGATCCGGTGGCCGCGTTTGGGCGATTTCTGATGAGATTTCTCAGAAATGCCTTTTGGGGATCTCAAAGAAAACAGGTGCCTGCTGACGCATTGGGGATGGGTTTGAAGGGATGCCCCTGAAAGTATCGTTGCCTAACCCGGAAGGTGCGAACCCCAGCCCTGATGGGGCGATTCCCATGGTGCGGCTAGTACTCAGCGATTCCAAGGAACTGCTTAGACCTTCGAGGGAGCTACCGCCAGGAGAATTGAACAGCGAAGGATCACTCCCCGATATCGACAAACTACTACCGTCTGAAAAAGATGGACCGGAGGGAAGGCTGCTACTGATCAGACCATTCCCGGTCGTGTTGCCAAACAGGTTTGCAGCAGGGCGGCTTCCGCCCTCTCCAAGCAGTTGATTGAATTGTGCCATGCGTCCACTGCTGGGGTTCCCTTGGGTTAGCTGATCGGGGATCAGATTGCCCATACCCAGCATGTTAGCGGCTGTTACATCCCTCTCTGAGAGCTGAGTCAGGGCATCAATTCCACGATTGGCTCCCATGAGGTCCTCACTCTGAAAGAGGTTTTCAAAATTCTTTTGATAATAATCAGGGTTGGCGAGAGCGTCTGCTGCCAGCAAGTCGGCTCCGGTGAGCTCTTTCTTGTTATCGCCGAGTGATTGATCCTTTTTTTCCTTCATCCCAAAGTCCCGCGTCTGCCGCTCGGGTTTTGGAGAGTTTCTTTTGCGATTTCCGTAATAAACGCGTTCGGCGAGGCTTCGCGAGCTGGAGCCTTCTGAATCCCTATCCAGCAGTGCCTCTGAGTCCAAACTCTCGCCGTTGAGGGCGCTAAGGCCCAATAGTTCCTCTTCACTTTGGAAAGCCCAGTTATTTTTTTTGTCCAGCGCCTCCAACATGGCTTTTCTTCTCTTGGCATCTCCGCTCAGCGGATTTTGCCATGGAGCGACCACCGCGTCCACCGAAGAATTTTTCCGTCTACTAGGGGCCAGTGCATTGCCAAGGGCGTCCGGATTTAATTTGTTTTTCGGTAAATTCAGTGAGGTATTCCCCTCGAGAATGAGTGGCTCGCCCGCTTCAATGCGGTATGCAAATTGGAAGCTAAGACAGATAGCCAGTAAAGTGAGAACGTATTTCATGACTGGGTCCTTATTCGTCTAATATAAGGTCCACGCTTTGTGGGTCAATCTTCTCTTGGGGGCATTTTGAGCCTCTGAACCTTTGTGAATAAAACGTATGAAGGCATGGGTTTCCAAATTTGTGGCCATTTTGCATGAATGACTTCAGGGAGCAGTAAATCGTCCGGGAAGCTGATTCAGGCGAGTCTCGGGAAAGCACCCCAATATTGCGGTTTTTGGATGCGAGCCATCTCAACACTCGGCCTCTGGATTTCGCCAGTTGTTTAATGTTCATGTGACCCTTGAATCAGCTCATTGATGAAGGCGAAGAAGCCCTAT
>CACEMW010000001.1:0-93385 GCA_902560705.1 uncultured Verrucomicrobiota bacterium | reverse complement strand
GTCGTTTTTTTTCCCGTCGCCTTAGATTTAGAGGATCTGGATACAGTTTTAACCTTGGTAGCAGTTTTTGCTGCTGCCTTGGGTTGCTTCGATGTCTTTGCCTTTGATGCGGGTGCCATATTAAAATTAGTGAAAGATCAACAAAAAATGTTAAAATAGGATTCCTTGGGCGCACAAAGAAATGCGGGACTCTAAACGACCTTTGCCGGGGGAAATATCTCCCAGGTTTGACAATTTCTTGTGGCCGCAAAGTTGCTGGCAGATGTCCCTAGAGGGAGTGGCGGCTCTTGATTCTCCAATGAAGGGCTTTCATGAACACCGCCTATGGTAGCGCCGGCTTTTGCCTCGAGATGTCACCATCTCTATGCTGCAGTCAACCTGCAGGATCTTGCAAAGTATTACCTAAGTTTTTCAATTGCAAGCCCAAGTTATCATTTTTTTGAGTAGGCGTCGTTGGTGGATCCAGGCACCTGCTGAGCCAAGGGATCTGTTGACGTTTTTGAAGCCACAAGAGTTCCGTTTTAAGGGTGCCAAAGGGTGTGGACGGACTGATCGCTTTGTGCAGGGATGCAAGGCCTTCCTTCAAAGTGGTATCAGGGTAACCATGATCGCGGAGGAAATGGAGGTATTTCATGCATTGGAAACCATCGAACCAAGCAAACAGGTTTCTTTGGTAGGTGGATGCATTTCTGGCATCTTTTCCACAGCGGCCCAGCGCATGCCATTGATCTCCTGAATCCAGATAAGCTTGAAAGGTTTCAGAGCATCCGATGTGGCGAGAATCTCCTCCTTTTAGCAGGTCCAAGGGATTTTGTTGCCGCAGGTAGGCCAAGGTGCTTTTGATTTCCTGAAAGGAATCCCATGCATAGGTGGTGATCTGGGACTGTTGCATGTTTTTCAAAACAGCCTGACCTGTGCCAAAGGGCACTCTTTGGGATGCTCGAGGAGAGGGGTAAACAACTGTCGATAGACACTCCGAAAACCCCCCTAAGAGCATGATTTTGTTCAAAAAATAAAAATCTTCTCCAGCCTTTCTGCGATTCATGCCGCCTTGTTTCATATAGGCTTCGGGCCGCACTGCCATGGCGGATCCAATTGTGTGGTAGGCATGCGGAAAGCCTGCAAATCGAAGGGCCTCCACATAATATCTTAAATGGCATTCGTAGGCGGCAGCGGCCAACCTATGTTTTTGCGAAGGGGCATCTGCCAGCACATGCTCAAAATGAAGACTGCACCCGGGCGTCTTGATGTCTTGTTGGAAATGATCGTGGATGGCTCGAAAATAATCCTCCCTCACGGTGCAATCAGCATCGAGGCAAATCAAATAGCCGCAGTCCAGCGCGTTTGCCAGGGCCAACCGGCGTAGACCTTCATCCATGCCAATTTTGCGAGCCCATCCTACACCGGCATGTTTGGGAGCTAAATCCAGGGAGGGGATGACATGAATTCTTCGTGAAGCATCCAGTCGTTGACTGGCATAGGCATGAGCTTCACGAATGGTGGCCTTTTGATGCTTCATAATGGCCTGGGGGGTGGTTTGTGAAGCATTCACCACCAAAAGGATTTCATGATCGACCTCCAGCACCGGTTGTGCCGAGAGAAGGCTGTCTAAGGTGATAGCCCAATCGTATTCGTCATAACACGGGATCACGACAATGCCCCTGAGGTTTTGGGAAGGAGCTTCGGTGATGCGAGCCGGGCCCGCCAAGTAACGCTCCAAATAATGAGCCAAACGTTTCATGGGTACATCGCGACAAAATGATGAGGTAGTCGAAATCTGCGAGGATTTTTGAACATGGGTGGAGTTGTTGTGGAGATTCGATCAGGTGTCAATCCTCAGAACGATGGACGCCTATCTTGTGCCCCCACGAGAAAGAGGGTGGAGGTCTCAACCCTCAAGGCAAAACATTGCCAAAAGCTCGCGACACTGTTATTTCAAGATCCTTGCACATTTCATGAAAACAAAGCCCTCCCATCTCGACCGAGTGGCCATTGCCAAGGCCCAGTACTGGAGTGCCAATATTCGTGTCGTCTTAACTCTCATGGGACTTTGGTTCCTCTTTGGTTGCGTCCTCAGCATTTTTGCCGTGGATGCACTCAATACCTTCAAGCTGGGAGGTTTCCCTCTTGGGTTTTGGATGGCCCAGCAAGGTACTACGGTTGCCTTCATTGTCATTGTCTTTTGTTATGTTTTTATCATGAAGCGGCTGGATGAACGGTATGCTCGCAACGTCTGCAATGACGAAGGAGCCCAAGACTCCTGATCGACCAGGCATTTTAAAGTATAGGATTACGAGATGGATATTCAGAGTTGGACTTGGTTGATCGTGGGGCTTTCCTTTGCCCTTTACATTGGCATTGCTATTGCCACGCGTGTTAGAAGCACCTCCGGTTTTTATGTCGCGGGCCACGGCGTGCCGGCTCTTTTCAACGGCATGGCCACTGGGGCCGATTGGATGAGTGCTGCTTCTTTTATTTCCATGGCTGGGATCATTTCTTTCACCGGCTACACGGGATCGGTTTACCTTATTGGCTGGACGGGTGGATATGTTCTTCTCGCCCTTCTTCTGGCCCCTTACTTGCGCAAGTTTGGTAAATTTACGGTGCCGGATTTCGTGGGGGACCGGTACTACTCGGATGTGGCCCGCCTTGTCGCCGTATTCTGCGCCATTTTTGTAAGCTTCACCTACGTGGCTGGGCAGATGAGGGGAGTTGGGGTGGTCTTTTCTCGCTTTCTTGAAGTTGAGATTAACACTGGTGTCATTATCGGAATGGTGCTGGTTTTCATTTATGCCACCTTGGGCGGGATGAAGGGTATCACCTACACCCAGGTAGCTCAGTATGTGGTATTGATTATTGCCTATCTCATTCCAGCCATTGCCATTTCCCATGTCATGACAGGTGAGTGGATTCCTCAGCTAGGTTTCGGAGCCAAAGTCGTCAGTGGGGATCAGGCTGGAATCTATCTATTGGAAGCCATTGACCAGATTCATCGGGATCTAGGGTTTCCGGAATACACTGCCTCCTTTGTGCCAGGGCACAAATCCATGACCGACATGTTCGCCGTGACTCTGGCACTCATGGTAGGGACTGCCGGATTGCCTCATGTCATTATCCGCTTCTATACGGTCAAGAGCGTCCACGCCGCCAGGTGGAGCGCATTTTGGGCATTACTTTTTATCGGTATTCTTTACACGACAGCACCCGCCATTGCGACATTTGCACGGGTGAATTTGATACAGACTCTCCACGAAAAGGCCTACACTGAACGACCCGCATGGTTCAAGAGTTGGGAGCAGACGGGGCTGATAGCTTGGGCCGACAAAAACGGTGACGGGCTGATTCAGTATAATGCGGGTGCAGCCTTTGATGGAAAGCTTGCGTATCAAAAAGATGATGCGGGGAAACAACAATTAGGGGCTTATGGTGAGCCACTGCTTGAAAATACGCTCACCGAGAATGTCAACGAGCTTTACGTCGATCGGGACATCATGGTCCTGGCGAATCCCGAAATCGCCAACTTGCCTGCGTGGGTGGTGGCCTTAGTCGCTGCAGGTGGGCTCGCAGCGGCTCTTTCCACCGCCGCTGGGCTGCTCCTTGTCATCTCATCTTCGGTCTCTCATGACTTGGGTAAGAGCATCCTCAATCCCCACATGTCCGAGAAATCCGAGCTACGGCTGGCCCGTGTGGCCGCGGGTGGTGCGGTCATTCTTGCGGGGTATTTCGGCATTCATCCTCCGGGTTTTGTGGCACAGGTGGTTGCTTTTGCCTTTGGTCTTGCCGCAAGCAGCTTCTTTCCAGTCATTATTCTTGGGATTTTCAGCAAGCGCACGACCAAGGAAGGTGCCATTGCAGGCATGCTCTGTGGGCTTGGTTTTACGGCTGCCTACATTTACTATTTCAAATTCATGCACCCGGAGGCAGGTTCTGCCGATTGGTGGTTCGGGATCAGTCCCGAAGGCATCGGTTCCCTGGGAATGGTGATTAATTTTGGGGTGACGCTGGTCATCACTGCAGTGACGTCACCTCCTCCGGCCAGTGTGCAGGAACAGGTCGAACACTTGCGCTACCCCAGCGAGGATTAGAATAGTCATAGGCAGGGTGGCGAACCTTACATGCATTCAGAAGTGACAACGCCTAAGGGTAACGGGATCCGTTGGTGGCCAGCGGTGGTGGTTCTCATCATGACTCCGCTAGCCTTGGGGGTGGCATGGTTTGGCATCGATCAACCTCGTCAATCCAAGAATATTGCTACAGCAGCCATCCTCTTGTGCTCGGGAGTGTTGTGGTTTCTTTGGTGGCTCTTTTTTTCCCGGATCCCCTTGAGGCTTCGACTTGGAATTTTCGCTGTTCTCGCAGGGATTTTTGGAGTGGCAGTCAGCCAGCTGACCATCGTTGGAGTGTCTGGAGATTTGGTGCCTGTTCTTGGCTGGAAGCATGCTTTTCGAGACATCGGCGGCGAAGATCTGGAGCCGGATTTGGGTATCGAACTGGCGCCCAGTGGCATGGCAAACGACGCAAGCTGGGCGGTGGAGTCCATGAGCTTTGAGCAATTTCTGGGGCCGGAGCGCAACACTCAAATTCCAATCACTGCTACGGGCATGGGGTTTTTGGACGCCCCGCCTGAAGTATCATGGAAAATCCCTATGGGAAAGGGTTGGTCGGGGTTTGTCGTTCAAGGGGGAAGGGCCTTGACGCAGGAACAGCAAGGAAAAGAGGAAACCCTTTCCTGTTATGCGCTCGGTACGGGGGAACTTTTGTGGCGTCATCGATACCCCTCTGCCTATGAGTCGGTGATTGCCGGAGATGGACCCAGAGCCACACCCACCATTTCCGGCGAACGTGTCTTGAGCATGGGGAGCCACGGGATGCTAAGTTGCGTGGATCTTGCGACCGGGGAAATGAGGTGGAGCCACGATGTTCTGGTGGAACAAGGGGGCAAGACTCCTGAATGGGGATTCAGCCCTTCACCCCTTGTGATGGATCAAAAGGTGATCGTGCCCGCAGGTGAGGGCGCTCGATCCGGACTAGTCGTCTATGATTTGGAAACCGGGGCCCTGCTGCAATCCTATCCTGCTGTCAAATCCAGCTATAGTTCTCCGATGACGGCCCCTTGGGGTGGCGATTCGCAGATCATCTATTTTTATGAGGGAGGAGTCGCTGGTTTCGATATTAAGCAACCAGCCCGTCTGTGGGACATGCCATGGGGGTCGGCCTATCCGGATGTGGCCGTTCCGCTCATCCTGCCCGGGCAACGGTTACTGATTTCAAGTGGTTATGGTGTAGGGTCGGCCCTGTTGCAGTTGGAAGGCGAGGGAGCGGATTGGAGTGCGAGCTTGGTTTGGAAGGGGCGCTCACTGAAAGCTAAGTTCAGCAACCTGGCCGAGCGGGATGGCTTTGTTTATGGGCTGGATGATGGGATTATGGTGTGTATTGACCTGGAGACAGGCAAGCGGCAGTGGAAAGAGGGCCGCTATGGACATGGCCAACTTTTGATGCTTGAGGATCTTCTCCTGGTGACCTGCGAGGACGGCCGTGTGATCTGGATGACGATTGATCCGGTGAAGCCTGATATTCTCGCTGAGTGGCAGGCTCTCGAGGGCAAGTGTTGGAACCCTCCATGTCTTGCCTGGCCTTTTCTGATCTTACGAAACGATCGCGAAGCGGTTTGCTATGGGCTCGAAGGGCTTCTCTGATCAGGTCAGATTTTCCGTTTTCATCCGAGATGCCTCAGCCATTTCCTCTTTGTAGGCAAGTATCTTATCCCTCAATGCGGCGTCCTGAGATCCGAGTATGGATATGGCCAGTAAGCCTGCGTTCTGGGCATTGCCGATAGCGACCGTAGCCACCGGAATGCCGGCGGGCATCTGCACGATTGAGAGTAAGGAGTCCATCCCACTGAGGGACTTGCTTTGAACCGGAACGCCAATGACAGGAAGGGGGGTGTGGCTGGCGATCATGCCGGGTAGATGGGCTGCGCCGCCGGCGCCGGCAATAATGACCTTCAATCCTCTTTGATGAGCTTCCTCCCCGTAAGTGGCCATGTCCTTTGGGGTGCGGTGTGCGGACACGACCCTTGCCTCATAGCTGATGCCGAAGCGTTCGCACACCGTTGCGGCGGCTTTCATGGTCGGCCAATCGGAATCACTTCCCATGATGATCCCTACAGCGGGCGGGTTTTCAGCAGAAGGAGACGCGTTGCTCATGGGTTTAGGCTGCATCACCCGTAGCTGTTATGGCAATGCTAAATCGGTGTTTGCACGGGGCTCACAACAGCCAGATTCAAGACTCCGGAACATCCTCTTTCTGAGGCCTCTGATCCAGGTCCTTGGAGGCTTCCATGGTGTCCCATTGGTCTTGGAGTGTTTCCATGCGTTCCTTGAGAGAGTGGTAATTTTTTTCCATGGTGTTCACCTGGTTTCGCAATCGCTGGAGTGCTTGCGGTGCTTCGATCTGCTTGTCCAATGAAGTGATGGCTTTCTGTGCAGCCTTGAAACGTTCGTCTTCTGGGGCACCATGAACCCAATTGCGCAAAATGGGTATGGACCTTGGATCCTGAAGTTGCTCGAGGCCACGCATTGCGGCGGTTTGAACGCTCTTCTTGGGGTGGTTTAGTTTACCTGCCAGAAAGCTGCGAACGATGGATCGATCCTCCTTGTGTCTGGCGAGGAAACCCAAAGTCGTAAGCGCTGAAGCCAAGCCTCGTGTCGTGAACTGACCTTCAGCTTGGATCAATCCTTCTAGAATGGGCATGATGAACACGGGGTTGTCCTGTGTCCGCATGGCTTGGATCGCGTTTTCTGCGATCGTGTTGTGGTAGGAGGGTTTTTCGAGTTGGGCCAGCAAGATGGGTGGGATTTCCTCATTCCCATAATCGGCCATGGCTCTAATGACTTGCTGGATAATCAACGGATTGGATTCCTCTTCCAGCGTGGCTTTTGCGGATTCCAGGGCGCTGGGGTGGTAATACTTGGAAATTCCAGAGTGGACTGCCAGTCGAACCCTTGCGTCGGTTTGCTGGACCGAGTTCAATAGTGCACTCAAGGCATCAGGGGTGTGCATGTGTCCCAAGGCCTTGGCTGCATCAATGCGGACCCCATGGAAGGGGTCTTCTTGCAAACGCCTGGTCAATGCCGAAAGGACTGCCTTGGACTTTTGATTCTTGAGGGCTTCTACGGCCATGAGGCGTCCCATCATGTCCGAATCATCTTCAAGTTGAGCCAACCAGAGCGGATTGGGTTTCTGGAAGTCTACATGAGCCAGGAGGGTATAATCAGGATCGAATCGTACTTGTGTAGGGGCTTGTGGGAGAAGAACATAAAAGTCCTCCTTCTCCTGGTCGACTCGGATTTCATGATCTACGGTCTGATCGCCGCAACGAAACCGCAGCTTCACTGCCACGTCGAAAAGCAGAACCCTCTCACTGATGCTTTGTTTCTGCTGGATGGATATTTTGGCCAGTCGATGTTTGCCATCCCATTGATAACGCAGACCAAGGCTTGGATGCCCTCCATGATACACATACTGATCAAAGAATCGGTCAAAGGACCTTCCGGACTTCTCCTCAATGACGGCACTCAGGTTTTCGGTGACGGCATTCTGGTAGGCATAGCGTTCCAGATACGCCTGAATGCAGGCGTGGTACAATGTGTCGCCAAGTTGTGACCTGAGCATGTGGAGGATCCAGCTTCCTTTGGGGTAGGCTCTGTATCCAAATTGTTGCATGGGGTCGGTAAAGGTGCGGTCCACCATAGGGTTAGCATCGCTGTGTTTACCGATGAACCCTCTCGCATTCTGATACATTTGATAAAGAAAGGCATCGCGACCATGCAGATGCTCTTCAAAGAGAGCATCGTAATAAGTAGCGAAGCCTTCATTGAGCCAGAGGTGGCTCCAGTCCTTGCAGGTTACCAGATCACCAAACCATTGATGCGCCAGTTCGTGGGCGACCAAACCCTGGCTGGACCGAAGATTTTCTGTTTCAGCTGTGAACAGGGTGCGATCGGTAAGCGATGTCAGACTGGTGTTTTCCATGCCTCCGGCCACAAAATCATTCACACAAACCTGATCGTATTTATCCCAAGGGTAGGGGACTCCGGTGGTTTCCTCGAAAAATGCCATCATGGCTTTGGTGTGGCGAAAAGAATGAATGGCTTGATCTTTTTCCGAAGGCAGGGTCCAGAAGGCCATGGGAATTTCTTTATAAGTGTCTTCAATTTTGACGAAGGGGCCCGCGACCAATGAAATCAGGTAGTTGACGTGTGGTTTGTCCTGCAGCCAGGTGAAGCTTGTGAGTTTGGTTTTTGCATCGGGGCCGGATTGGGTGAGGCGGCCATTGGACAGCGCGACCATACCTTGGGGAAGAAGACAGGTGATTTCAGAAGTGAATTTTTCGTTGGGGGCATCAAAACAGGGAAACCAATGTCGAGCTTCCCTGGGTTCTCCTTGGGTGAAGAGATGCGCCTCGCCTTCCTTGTAGCCCATGGAGGGCGTGCGAAAATACATGCCCTTCTGCGGCTCAGCATGATGCTCGATTTTCAGAGTCACCTCCTGATCAGTAGCCAGAGGTTCTTCAAAATAGATAAAAAGCTGTCGGTCGGAAACATGCCAATTATCAATGCGTAGGTTGCTGGTGATGTTTCGAATGTCGAGATCGACGGCGTCCAGAGAAAGGTGTTCCACCTTTTGGCTGATAGGTTGAAAGGTGATTTCAGTCGATCCTTCCACCGTGCGCGCTTCAAAATTGGGGGTGACGTGAAGACGGACATGGAGGATATCGACAAGCCGACTGGGTGCGTAGCGTTGGGCATCCAGCATGGTGGCATCCTGCAGGAAGTGGCCATGTTTGCTGCAGTAAATGGCCTGCTGCTCAAGGGTCTCAGCAGGTGTAGAGACTGTCAGGACCCATGCCAGAGAGAGATAGGGGAAAAGGTCCCCCAAAGACGTTAGAAAAGTTGGCGTTTTGCGAAGGGTTTGTTTCATGGTTTGGTCTATGGATAAAGTGTGTTCAGGTT
This sequence comes from uncultured Verrucomicrobiota bacterium, assembly GCA_902560705.1. Classification (GTDB taxonomy): domain Bacteria; phylum Verrucomicrobiota; class Verrucomicrobiia; order Limisphaerales; family AAA164-E04; genus UBA7971. The sequence goes on along the minus strand of CACEMW010000001.1, from coordinate 84,371 downwards.
CAGTCCCAATGAGATCCTTTGTCCGGTGGCATGGAGTGGTGCCATTCCAACAACATTCTTTTCAGGCGATTCACTTTTTCAGGGTATCTTTCTGCCAAATCGTTTGTTTCACCGGGATCTTTGGCCAGATCGTACAGTTCTGTTTGAGACCCGTCATATTCACAGAGCAGTTTCCAATGCTGATGCCTTACAGCGAGATCTGGCAAGTCTTTCACTCCGTAAAAGGCATTTCGGTCAGGGGGGCGTCGAAAGAAAAGAGGTTGGACTCGTGACTGATAGGTATTGCCCAGAAGAGTGCCGAGCAGGGGCTCGCCATCGAATCGCATCTCTTGGTCAGGGGAAACTCCAGCAAACTCCAGTAAGCTTGGAACCAGATCGATGGCGGAAAAAACGCTCTCCTTGTTGACGTACCCCTTTTTCGTTATCCAGCGGGGTCCCCAGGCAATAAGGGAGGATCTGATGCCACCTTCGTAAAGGTAGGTCTTGAAACCCCGAAAAGGTCCTGCTCGTCCTGCTCCTTTTTCGGGGCCATTGTCCGAGCAGATCAGGATCAAGGTATTGTCGCGGTAGTAAGGGTCCTCCTTGATGTAGTGAAACAAGCCTCCTAGCTGCTGGTCCATGGTTTCCAATACTGCAAGATATTTGTCACGTTTGGATTCCGCCCAACGATCGGTTGGCGGCCAAAATGGGCTGTGCACATCATCTGGCCATACATTGATGTAGCTGGGTTGGCCATCTTGTTTGGCAGATTCCAAAAACGTGCGTGCGGCATCAACAAAACCACCTGTGATTTCGGATCGAAGCATCCATTGATAACCTTCCCCGAGTCGCTCAGCATCCTGCCATATTTTTTTAGGAACCTCCTGGCCGGGGAGTTGAGTCAGTGGAAGAAGCTTCGGGCCCATGCCTTCAAAATTGGTGAGGGATTCTGCGAAGCCATAGTCCGTAATCGGGGGAGCGTCACTGACGTCGCGTTGTCCACCCATGTGCCATTTGCCAAAGTGCCCTGTATGGTATCCTGCTTCAGCGAGGTGACGTGCCAACATGGGGGCCCTCGGGTTCAGCCACTGAGCCATCCCGCGTTCGGTGTTGGCCTTTCGATGGGCTAGATAGGAAGTGATCTGCCATCGCTGAGGGTATTGGCCGGTCGAAATGGCCGTGCGGGATGGAGAGCAAATGGGCGAATTGACATAGAATTGCTCGAACCGTATGCCTTCCGCAGCAAGGCTATCAATGTGGGGGGTCTGGGCTTCTGTGTTGCCAAAGCAGGAAACATCACCCCAACCCATGTCATCCACAAAAACAAGAATGATATTAGGTCGGTTATCAGGTGTCAGAGCATAGGACTGGAATGCGAGGCTGATGCTGCAAGCTATCACTAGGAAAAACCTCAGACGGTGGGGCATGGGATGTTCCATATCGTGTTCCCGCTCAGTGGTGGTTGAGAGTTTGAGCCACAGAGGAAAGGTAGGCATCGTAAACTTGGAGGGTTATTGGGTGAGGACTCCAAGCTCTATCATGCAGCTTGGAAACATGAAGCATTCCATAGGTGCTGAGAGTGAGAAACATTCCATCGGATCCAAGAGCTTCCTCCAACGCGATGGATTGTTCTTTCATATGGATTCCCAGCTGCCGTGCAAGTGCCATCGTCTGTTGTCTCGTGACCCCGTCGAGGCAGCCATCCGAGATGGGAGGGGTGATCACACGATTTTCGTGGATGACAAAACAATTGGCGCAGCTCACTTCGGTAAGATTCCCTTTTTCATTGAGAATCATGGCATCATCCAGGCCAAGTTGGAAGGCCTCTCGCTTGACCTGAATTTGCATCCATTTGTTGCAAGTTTTCATTGTTGCGTTGAGGAGCGCGGACGGCATGCGGATGCTGGAGACCGATAGTCTCCATGAATTGGGTTTCGGCTGTGCCCACTCCGGCGCATGGTGAAGGGTGATCAAACTTGTCAAGGATGGCTTGATGGGGGGTGCGTATCCACGGCCGCCGATGCCTCGGGTGATTTGCAGTCGGATAATGGCATCCTTGGTATGGTTAGCCTGAGCCAGTTTCTGTATGCGATCCGCCCAAATCGACGCCGACTCCATGGGTGGCAGGCCCATCGCAGCCAAACCCGTATTCATCCGCTCCCAGTGAGCTGTCCAGAACAAAGGTTGACCTCGCTCCAGCCTCAATGTCTCAAAGACTCCGTCTCCGTATGCAAAGCCTCGATCAAATATGGAAATGGAAGCGCTTGATGACGGCACCGCCTGACCGTTCAACCAACAAAGAGCGAAGGTGCCCGATGGAGGTGTTGCCGATGGGTGGTCTGTCATGGCTACTTAGCGTGGCGTCGTCTTTTCATCCTGATCCGAGCCCTGTTTGAGGCCTGTCCGAATGCTTTTCGATTCCCTGTCTAGGTGCCATGGAATATTGCCGGAGGATGTTTCAGAGAAACCAACCACGACGGTATTCCTTGTGGAGCAGGTCGCGAGCTTTTCCGGGGCGAGCTGTGTTGGCTGATTCCGCCATGTAGTCAATAGCTTCCCCGCTTCGGTAAGACACACTGCCGAGCAGCACTGCCTCAGTGAGTGCGGCTCCGTATTCAAAATGACAAGTGGTGCTGCCTCCCTGCTTGATGGCTTCGGTCCATTCCTTGTGGTGACCGATCGAATTCTCGATGAAGGGTTCTGGGGCCGGAATATCCTTGAACGTGTCTTCTGGCAACAGGAGATGCTTTCCGTAATCAGAGACGAGGATGCCTTTGCTACCGATAAAACACTGTCCACTGTTGAAGGGTATCGGCTCGCCAGCTTCGGTTCTCAAGGACTGAAGGATTTCTGGTGTGCGATTGCCATGCCAAGTGAGGTAGAGGGGTTCCTGCCCGGGGCGGGAATAATGATAGTCGACCTCGAGCCATGGTGGAGTGGATATCGGATCCAGCTCAGGCCCTCTGGCATGCACTCTTGAGGGATGACGCAAATTCAGTGCCCAATGCACCAGATCCATGTAGTGGCAGCCGAAATCACCCAAGCGTCCGTTTCCATAGTCCCAGAATTGTCTCCAGTTGGAAGTGTGAGCTCCTTCGGTGTAAGGGCGTTCTGCGGCAGGGCCTAGCCACAAGTCCCAATCAAGATGCGCTGGCTTGGGAGTTTGAGTGGTAAAGACCCCATTCGAATAGGAATGGCCGATATTGACCCACACGTGGACCCGATCGATCGTACCAATGGCTCCAGATTGAATGCGCTCGACCACACGGCGATAATTGTTGCCGGCATGGATCTGGGTTCCCATTTGGGTGACTAATTGATTCTGTCGCGCCAAATCACTGAGCACGCGGGCCTCATGTAATGTATGGGTGAGGGGCTTCTCGCAGTAAACATGTTTACCAAGGCGCATCGCCATGGCAGCGGCAGGTGCATGCGTATGGTCAGGTGTGCCTACCAGCACCGCATCGATTTTCTCGGATTCCTTCTCGAGCATGACCCGAAAGTCTGTGTAGCGTTTGGCTTGAGGCCATCTTTCGGACGCTTTTCCGAGCAGGTTTTGATCGACATCGCACAAAGCTGCGATGTGCTCATGAGCCACTCCTGCAATATTAGCCGCGGCCCGACCGCCCGTTCCAATGGCGGCAATACGCAATTGGCCATTTGGAGAATTTTGTGCCCGGCTGAACCACGGAGCCGATAAACCCACGGCGGAGGTTCCAAAGCTAAGTGCCGCGTGCCTGATGAAACGACGTCGAGTGATGGATGAGCGGTGTTTCATAGATTGATGATCCGGTTCTCTTATGGTTTATGAAAGCACAAAATGACCATGGCGTTGAATCCTCGAGAAGAGGAGAGCAAAGCTCCGTGGCTTTTTGTCATCAGACCGCTGCTTGTTTCCTTGCGACAAAGTCGGCACAGCGGCGGGCACTTGGAAACATTTTATGTGGATTGCATTTTTCCTGTGGATCAAACACATGCCGAAGGTCTTTCATGACCTGTAAATCCTCCGGGGTGAATTGCTTGTTCATGAGTGGAATCTTTTCGACTCCGATGCCATGTTCACCTGAAACGCTTCGGCGCCTACGATTTCGATGATCTGATTCTGGAAACTCACCGAGTTAACAAAGTTTTGTTTTTAAAGACAAAAGCGCCCTTTGAAAAAAATGCTGTTATCATAATAAATGAATGCATGTGGCACGAGATTAGCTAGCCTTCTTGTGATCGAGATTAACCGACTTTAAATTGGAGGAGAAGATGAAAGGGATTTGTTTTTATTGTCACATGGCCTTGGCCCTTACCTTGAGCCTGCAAACAATCAAGGCTCAAGATCTAGGCATCTCGCATTTTCGAGTGCAGGAATCAGGCGTCACCCTTGAGGTTGATGTCCCTCAGGGTTGGGGGCACGTCAAGCTGGTGACGACGCAATCACTCTTTGAGCCCTTCGAGAACCTTTTGGCATCAGGTGAGGTAAAACGTCTTCCAGGGAAGGTCGTTTTCACTATTCCGAAATCTGGCGAAACAACTTTTCTTTCCGTTTGGGCAGGGGAAGGGGAGGTTCCAGAGGCTCCGTATATGGGAAGCGAATATTTTGAATTTTATCCGCAGCTTCCCACTGCAGTGCTTCTTGATGAGCATGAGATGATTCACCATGCGCTCAACAGGCTCGGCTACGGTCCATCTCCCTCTTCAGCCGAGTGGATACAAACGCATGGTCTGGACACCTACATTGATCAGCAATTGGTCCCCTTGACTTGGAGCGATGAGGGGGATTATCGCATGCGATCTGCCAGTGAGGAACTTTTCACGCTTTACCGACCGGGTAATGATACCTACCTCATCGTGGATGGTGATCGGTGGGACCTTAAGAAAGGAACCGAAGCCCCTCTGTATCAGTGGAATCAGCCAGGGTTGGAAGGGGACACTCAAGCCAATGGCTGGCTCAATGTGCCTTCGGGCTTTGGCTACTCAAGCTCTGGCAGTGAACGTGATCTTCTCTCGACCCTTTTGAACGACATGGAGCGGATCGAAGAGGGAGAAGAGGCTCAAGAGGGTTATTTGAGTTTTTTTGTCAGGCACTGGTTTGAAGTGGAAGCCCCAGAGTCCATCGGGGGGCTCTTGCTCAAAATGGTGTATGATGATGGTTTTATTGCCTACCTGAATGGAACCGAAGTCGCCCGCAACAACATGGGAGCTACCAAGCGGCCGTCCTACCGAGCCAAAGCATCCGATGCTGCCGATGACCCCGATGAAGGCATCTTTGATATCTCCGAATTCAAATCGCTTTTAGTGTCGGGTGAAAACCTGCTGGCCATTGAGCTGCACAATACGGAATACACAAGCTCCGATGCGATTCTGGTTCCCGAGTTGATTGCCCGAGATTATCTCCCCGGTTATGAGCACTTGCGGATTCATGATGTGGATGCTTTGCAGCAATTGATACACGCCAGAGGGATTTACGACCCGCATCAACTTCAGGCAGTCATGGCTGAGTTTTGGGAGAATCATTTTACCACCGACTATGACAAGACTGCTGAGTTCCTTGAAGAAATAGAGGACATGAGTGGTGATGAGCTGATTTCAGAGAGCCAGGCGGAGGCTGAAGCAGCACAACTCGAGTACAAGGAGTATCAATTTTTTCACGATCATGCGCTGGACCGGTTTGGGGATTTGCTTCTCTACAGTGCCACGAGCCCTACCATGCTGATTTATCTGGATAACGTGTTGAACCGCGTTGGCGAACCCAATGAGAACTATGCCCGAGAGATTCTTGAGCTTTACGCTTTTGGGGTGGATAACCGATACACTCAGAAGGATATCGAGGAACTGTCACGTTGTTTTACTGGTTGGCAGATTCGTAAGGTCAGGCCGGATCAAGTGCTTTCCTATCCACAGTCAGCAAGAGTACCACCCACCGGACCTAGCACCGGGTACCATGAGGAAGTGCTTCTTGATCTGGGCCCAGGGTGGAAATATTACAAAGGCCGCAGCGAGCCCGTGCCTTATGCCGTTACGATTTCTCCTCGATGGACACAAGGCAGTTTTGATGACACAGATTGGCTAAGTGGATCGACCGGCCTTGGTTATGGGGATGGAGATGATGCAACGGTATTGGAAGACATGCGGGGTGATTACTCCAGTGTTTACATACGTCGAAATTTCACCTTACCAGAAGACGCCGACCTTCGCGCCATCCGGCTATACATCAATTATGATGATGGCTTCGTTGCCTACCTGAACGGCCGCGAAATCGCGCGAAGTGCCAATATGGAGGAGGCTGGGAATCCGCCCCCTCATGATGCGTTGGCGACTCAAAATCGCGAAAGCAATCAAGGGGACCAGGTTTTTGACCTCGCTCGTTACCATCAATTTTTCCGCCCTTACCCACAGGTCAATACGCTCGCGGTTCAGGGCCATAATGTGAACGTGAGCAGTAGTGATCTATCTGTCATGCCTCGCCTGGTGCGTCTTATGCCAGCATCGGACAGTATCGAATTGGATGATCCCAATGGTGAATGGGCTTTCAGGTTCAACCCGGAGGATCACGATTACGATGCCAAGATTCTTTTCGAAGGAACGGATTGGGAAATTCAGATCCCTGAAGGTCGCGAAGGATCTGAAGGTCTCAGGGATGCCCTGGATGTGATTGACATGATGGCCAATCATCTTTCAACGAGGGAATTCATTTGCGTCAAATTGGTGAACAAGTTTGTGGGGGATGAAATCAGTCTTCGCACGTATCAAGATGGTTCTGCGCCTACGCATCTTATAGCCATGGTCGATCGCGCCATGCAGGCGTGGGAACAGTCGGAGCCCAAGGGGCACATTGGCACCGTACTTCGATCCATGTTTGATACGCGGGATCCCCAGAATCTTTTTTGGACCCAATCGGTGTATCGTTCCAAAGTCAAGACACCTGTTGAATTCATCAATAGTCTTGGGCGTGCCTTGGACTGGGAGATGAATCTCAGTGAGCTTCCGGATATCAGCGATGCCATGGGGATGCATTTCTTCACCCGGGACGACCCGGATGGTTGGTCCGAGTATGGTTTCGACTGGGTGAATACCGGCGCCATGCTCGAAAGGCTGAATTTTTCCATACGTCTCTCCCGCCATACCGGCAATGACTATATGGATCGTTGGTCCATCCGTCGTTACCTGGGTTTTCATGGCATCACTACGGCCGGGGAAATCCTGGAACATTTCAATCAACTGCTTTTTGACGGTTCTCTTCCAGAACACTCAAAGAGCCTGATTTTGGAATTTGCCCATACGGACGAAAAGGGTGACAGGAAATCCTGGGACCCCTCAGCTAAGGATTACATGGCAAGGGTCGGGCAGTTGATCGGTTTGATCCTCTCGGTGCCTGAAATGCATTACCAATAACAACTCACCATTTTCAACAAAAGGACAAGCGTATGAATATCTTCAACCGCAGACGTTTTCTCAAGACAAGCTCCCTGGCTTTTTCTGCCTTGGGACTCAACATGGTGGCTCCTACCATGTTCCAGAAGCGCATGGAGGCCGCAGCCATGGCAAACAACAAGAAGCTTATTTTTATTTTTCTCCAGGGGGGCAATGACGGGATTAACACGATACTTCCGCGAGGAGATGCCATGTACAACACGACGACCCGCCCCACACTTTTCATACCCGAGGGTGAGGCGCTGGACTCAGGCAATGGGTTTGCACAGTTGCACCCAGCCTTGTCGCCGATTGTCGAGGTCTACAATCATTCTTCCATCAACGGCTTGAACGGGGCAGGAAACATGGCTCTCCTGCATCGGATTGGCTATGACGGGCAATCGCGATCGCATTTCGATAGTCAGCATTTTTGGCAGAATGGAATACCTGGGGACGCGGATACCGAAGAGGGCTTCATGTATCGTCGTATCAATGCTGCTTATGACCTGAACCATCCTGACAACGCTTTTGTTGCAGCCGGTCTGAGCAGTAATCAGTTGGTGGCTCTCAAGGGAAAAAACATGATACCCAACTTCAGTCGGACTGCGGATTTCACGTTCCCAGCAGGTAAACGCTTTCTAGGGGAAGCCCCCACAGCGTTGGATGTGGATGGGCGTGCGCTTATGGGCCTCTACGGTGGGGCTCCAGATGATCCCACAAAGCCCTACAGGCAATTGGTGCATGGAGCTGGACAAGGAGTGGGGAGAACCATGGATGTGATTCAGGACGCCTTGGATCAAGGGGCTTACACACCTTCCAATGACGCTGAGTATCCTGATTCCTCCTTGGGAAGAAAATTGACTGAAGCCGCCATGTTGATGAAACGGACCCCTGTCCGGGTGATTGGTTTGCGAAAGGGCGGCTTCGATACTCACCAACGACAGGGACAAATAGCCGGTTCACATGCCAATTTGCTGGGGGATGTGGCGCAAGGCATCCAAGCTCTTTACCGCGATCTGCAAGATCAGTGGGATGATATTCTGGTGGTCACTTTGACGGAGTTCGGACGTACTTCCAAAGAGAACGGAAGCAATGGTACGGACCACGCCGAGTCGAGTGTCATGTTCGTAGCAGGGGGTGGGGTCAAGGGTGGTGTTTACAACTGTGATGATCGCACATGGGAAGACAACGCCATGTTTTCCGCACGTGATCGCTACCTTGCCCGCAAGACAGATTTTCGAGGCGTGTTTGGCGAAATCTTTCAGCGTCATTTTGGCGACAGTCGAGAGCAGCTTGACCAATGGATGCCTGGATACTCCATTGCAGAGATGGACAACCCCAAAGACTTTGTGCCTTTGGGTTTTCTCTGAACCAACCGGCATCGGGCAGTAATAAAAGAGACGGTGGGAGATTCACCGAGTCTTTGTCAGATCAGAAGTGCGCCCTTCAAAAGGGGTTTTGCTTGCGGGTGACAGGGGTATGAATCAGATTAACTGCATGCAAGTGCAGTTTCTGGGAGCCACCCGAACAACGACCGGATCCATGTATCTGTTGAGTGTCAACGACCAGCAGATATTGTTAGAATGCGGTTTGTTTCAAGGCCGACGCGAAGAGACCATCGAACGTAACCGCTCCTTTTCCTTTGATCCAAGCAAACTGAGTGCCGTGGTGCTCAGTCACGCCCACATTGACCACTGCGGGAACCTTCCCAATTTGGTGCGCCAGGGGTTTTCAGGCAATATCTACAGCACCTTTGCGACGCGGGACTTGGCTGCTATCATGCTCGCTGATTCAGCGCATATTCAGCAATACGACGCTAAATTTGTTTCCCGCAAACGGGCCAAAAAGGGCTTGGATCCTGTGTTGCCTCTTTATTCCATCAAAGATGCGGAACGTGCTGTTTCGCAATTTGTCGCCGTGAATTACCAGCGCCCCATGCCGATTGCACCCGGGGTGACGCTGAGCTTTGCGGACGCAGGGCATATCTTGGGATCGGCTCAGGTCATTCTGGACGTTGTCGAAGGCGGGAGACGTTTTCGCTATTTATTCAGTGGTGACATTGGTCGAGGGGATCATGAAATTCTGAGAGACCCAGAGCCGGTTTCAGATGTCGACTTTCTGCAGATCGAAAGCACCTACGGCAACCGTCAACACGCGGATAAAACGTTTGCCAAAGATGAGCTGCAATCTGTCATCCAGGAGACACTTGGAAAAAACGGGAAAGTCATCATCCCTGCGTTTTCTGTGGGGCGTACGCAGATGATTGTCTATACCCTGCATCAATTGTCTCTCGAGGGTGCTTTGCCAAAGGTGCCCATATTCGTGGATAGCCCCTTGAGTGTGAATGCCACCGAAGTCTTCCGTCTGCACCCTGAATGTTTCAACCAGGACATTTATGATTTCCTTCACGAAAAAGCTAATCCCTTCGGTATGGAAAATCTCACCTACATTCGGCATCTGGAACATTCCAAAAAACTCAACGACTTGAAAACCCCCGCAATCATCATCAGTTCCTCGGGTATGTGTGAGGCAGGGCGCATTCGCCATCATCTAAGAAACCACATTGGGGATTCGAGGAATCTCATCTTGTTTGTTGGCTATTGTGCAGCCAACACCTTGGGCTCCAAAATCATGTCGGGGCAAAACCCGGTCAATATTTTTGGAGAACCTGTAGAAGTTAAAGCCAAGGTGGCCCGCGTGGATGCCTTTTCCGGACACGCTGATCGCGAGGAACTTAGTCAATATGTGCAACGCTTGAGCGGAAGATTGTCCAAGGTGAGTGTGGTTCATGGAGAGGAAGATCAATCGGTCGCATTTGCCGAAACCTTGCGATCCATCCTGCCGGGTTCGGATGTGACGGTGCCGCATCAGGGGGATACTCTTTCTTTTTAAGAGACTTGTTATGAAACGCTCCCTACGCCAGCTGGTATGGTTTTCCTTGATTGGCTTTCTTCTGGTCAAGTTGCCGGGTGCTGAACCACTTGTTTTACCCGTTTGGCCAGGCGTGCCTCCGGAGGAAACCTTGGATCTGGGATCCGAGCACGATACAACCACGGAGTCTTCTGAAAAAGTGGCTGGTCAACGGGTCATCCGACTTACCGATGTCCATCAACCCACCTTGACGGTCTATTCACCTGAGGCATCTGTGGACACAGGCGCGTCGGTGTTGATTTGCCCTGGTGGCGGCCATCAAATCCTGGCCATGGACCTGGAAGGTACTGAGGTTGCCCAATGGCTGAACCGCATAGGCGTGACGGGTATCCTGCTCAAATATCGTGTGCCTGCCAGGCACAAGGACCCGTTATGGAAATCGGCCGTGCAGGACGCTCAGCGGTCCATGCGCTTGGTGCGAGCTCATGCGGCCCAGTGGCGACTGGACCCTGATCGCATGGGGATTCTTGGGTTCTCAGCTGGCGGTCAGACTGCTGTGATCAGTGCTCTATCGCATCAAAAGGTTGCATACGAGCCTTTGGATGCCATCGATGATCTATCTGCTAGACCCGATTTTGGAATCCTTGTCTATCCGGCTTGGCTGGTGGATGCCACGGAAGCTTTTCTCAAGCCTGAGGTTCAGGTAGATGCTTCAGCGCCTCCCATGTTTTTTGCCCACGCCAATGATGATCCGATAAGCCCTCAGAACAGCATACTGATGTTTCAAGCATTGCAAAAAGCCGGCGTCAGTGCCGAACTGCATCTCTATGACGGTGGGGGGCATGGATTTGGTCTCAGGGCCTCGCGTTTTCCGGCCTCTACGTGGCCAGAATCGGCAGAGCGATGGATGCGGCTTAAAGGAATCCTGCCTTAATCAACCTTCCTGGCGCCGCAGTGTTCTGCCAGACAGATAGGTTTCTCCCGTCAGCAATAAGAGGACGGCGCACAAGGCCCACTTCCAGTATTGCTGCTGCCCCTCAATCTCTCTTGCCTTAAGAAGACGGGTGGAGGCTTCACGGGATGCCTCTTCTTCAACCCTATCTGCAGAGCCTTGATCAGGGCGTTTGGTAAGGATCCCAAGCCCCTCAAAAGTTTCAACCGGCAATGCCTGGGTGCGTCCCTCCCGTGAGGACATGTTGACCGCAAAAGTCCATTCAAATGAACCGTCGGCTTTGACCGTGTAGAGGCCTGGTTCGTGGGTTTGGCCAAACACTTGTCCTTCCGGGACGGTGTCGGTCACTCCATCAGGCCGTGTGATGCTCAGGGATTTCAAATCCTTCCAGGCGTTTGAATCGATCTTGTCCCCAACGGTGTATTGGGTTTCCAGTCCTCGCGTGGTGTTGCCTTCCTCCAAAATGGTGTGGAGCAGGGGAACAAATTTGGTGGAAAGGGCCAGTTGGCTGTCCTTTGGGGCCCATGAACTGGTCAGGACGAACATTTTCCCGCGGCCTTGGGTCTTGACGATCCACGCTGGCTGTCGGTTGTCAAAGAGCGCCGGCACGCTGTGTGCCGGATCTTCCCAGTCAGGCCCGATAACCAGATGGTGCTTCCAGAAATGAATCTTGCTGAAGTCATTGTAACGAGGGTCTGCGAATGGGGCAAAGAGGGGATATTGAAAATCAATACTCGCCAGCAAAGCGTAGTCTTGAAGGGTTGCCTCGGACAGGGTAAGCGAGGGGTCTGGCCAAAGCCTTTGAAGCGTGGATTGCATTTCAGTTCCCATGATGGGAATGAGCAATCTTTCCCCTTTCTGGCAGCGCTCGAGGCATTGATCGGCGACTTTTTCGGAAAGAGGTGTGTGTATGAGCCAAAGGTCGGTGGGAGGTGCTTGTTTCATCCGCGTTGCTTCATCGGGACCGTATATTTGAAGGGTGATTTCATGACCGGGAATGGACTGAAAGGCACCTCGGGCGTAAAGATCCAGACCTTCCTGAGGTCGGTTGAGATCTTTTTGTGTGATGATCCCGATCTCACTGCGCCTGGGTTTGAAAGGAGCCAACCAAGCGACATTGTCGAACGAATCCTTGTCTCCTGAAAGCAAGAGGCGATGGCTTTGGATGAATGAGTTCATGGATGGCCCATCTACTATGCGAGCCTTACCTGGCGGAAGATAGATAGGGAGGGATTTCGAAGGATCTGTTCCTGCATCCGCTGAAACACCCCAAGAGAGTTCATACTGATCTTGCTCAGCATCGCCGGAGGTTGCCAGTCTCAAACGAGGAGAGAAGGATTCTCCATCGGCATTGAGATGCCAGGGAGATTGGAGGACCTGAAGGGATGCATTACCGATATATTGAGGGGAGATGGGCTCAAAAACGACGTAAGCATGCTTTGGCCAGTCCTGTCCGCGAAGACCTTCGTAGCTGGCACCTACCTGTAGGTCCGAGATCACCACCAATTCCCATGAAGCTTGCTGGGTTTCCTGATCTTGCTCGCGTGAAGCCTCTTCCATTTGATGGATGGCCTCCAATAAGGCGGTATCAATGGCCGTTGTGCGCCAGCTGGGTGACTGGGAACGAATGAGATTCAGGCTCGTGGCGATTCGGCTTTCGGGGCTGAGAGAGGCCCACTGATCGGCCCGGATGCCATCCACGAGGGATTCATCAAAGAAAAAGACATGAACGATCGATTGATCTTTCCACTGGTTCAGCCATTTTTCAGAAGTCGTCAGGACTTGTTCCCAAGCACCTTCACGCCGCATGCTCGCGCTCATGTCCACCAAAAGGCAATGGTGCACCCGCTCATCGGCATCCAATTCCATTTGCTGGTCATTGGCAAAGTAAGGACGTGCGAAAGCCATGGCCAAAAGAATCAAGGCAAGGCAGCGCAGCAAGAGAAGGAGGATGTGCTCCAACCGACTCTTGCGAGTGAGCCGGGGAGGCGTAGGCTGCAGGAACATCAGTGAGCTGAAAGGGACCTTTTCCCTGGTGACCCTTCGGATCAAGTGAAAGACGATGGGCCCCAGAATGGCTGCTGCGCCCAGCAAAAAGAGAGGAGAAAGGAAACTCATGACCCCTTGACTTGTGGTTGATGTCGTCTAAGGACCCGTTTGCCCTGGTGTGAGCGGAATTTGAGAAAATCCAGGAGCCCCTTTTCCAGCGGTGTGTGAGTCGTGAGCAGATGATAACCCGCTCCTGCCTGATGGGCATAGGTTTCCAATTGTTTGAGGTGTTTTTCCAGGGCTTCAAGGTAGGGCGCCTTCGCCTTGGCTGGATCGATGAACATCTCCTTCCCGGTTTCCTGATCTTCGAACTGAATGGCACCCTCAAAAGTGAAGTAGCGTTCCACGGGGTCCAGAATGTGGAAAATCTGGCATTCATGCCCATAAGCTCGGAGAGTGGCCAGTTGTTCGCCAAAAGATTCGATGGGAGCTAGAAAATCTGAAATGAAGACGATCAGGCCACGTTTCTTCATCAGCGACATCATGCGTGTCAGCGGGTCTTCCAGAGTGGTCGATGCTCCCTGGCCAGGTTTCTCCATGGCCTGGATGAGTTGCCTGAGGTGGCCGGGACGGTTTCGTGGCGGAACGTAGGATTGGATCTGGGAGTCGAAGGAAAGCACGCCGACGGCGTCTCCTTGTTTTGCCAGGAAAGTGGCCAAGGTTGCGGCCAGGGTGTTTGCGTAGTCTTCCTTTATGATGCCGGACTGGCCGAACAACATGGATTTGCTCCTATCCAGGCAAATCATGCAGCGCAGATTGGTTTCATCCTCATATTTCTTGATGTGATAACGATCGCTCCTTGCCAACAGCTTCCAGTCCAGGTAGCGGAGGTCATCACCGGGTGAATAGGATCGATATTCGGTGAATTCGACTGAAAACCCGTGGTAAGGACTTCGGTGAAGACCACTCCAGAAACCCTCGACGACAACATTCGCACGCCACTCGAGATGCTGGATGGACATCAATGTTTTGGGATCAATGAACTTATGGTTTCTGCCATAAGTGCTTTGAGAGCTGGGGCTGGATTCGGCGGCGGGCATGCGGGTCAGGCCGAGGCGACGTGTTGCAGCAAGCGCTCGATGATGGATTCCACGGTAATGGATTCAGCCTCGGCCCGGTAGTTGGTCAGGATACGGTGCCGGAGGGTGGGGATGGCCATTGCCTTGACGTCTTCGATCAGAACATGTGATCGGTCCTCCAGCAGAGCTCGTACCTTGGCACCGAGCACCATGAACTGAGCGGCTCGAAGACCTGCGCCCCAACTCACGTAGTTGTTAATAAATTCCGGGCTGTTGGCTTGTTGTGGGCGTGAGGCGGCAGCAATTTTGACTGCGTGCCGGATCATGTCATCGGCTATGGGCACAGCGCGCACGGTTTGATGAAATTGAATGATATCCTCTGCTGTGAAGATGGGAGAGATGGATTCAGAGGTATCCGCTGTGGTCTGCCGGACGACAGCCACCTCATCATCCTCAGGCAAGTAGTCGATCACCACGTTGAACATGAATCGGTCCAACTGGGCTTCGGGAAGAGGATAGGTGCCCTCCATTTCGATGGGGTTTTGTGTTGCAAGAACAAAAAACGGTTGAGGGAGGTCTCTCCGGGTTCCCGCGGTCGTGATCTGGTGCTCCTGCATGGCCTCCAAGAGGGCTGCCTGGGTTTTGGGGGGTGTGCGATTGATCTCGTCCGCCAAAATCATGTTCGCAAAGATGGGTCCCGGGACAAACGTCAGTTTTCGGCCTTCTTCGGAATCCTGAAGGATCTCCGTGCCCGTAATGTCCGTCGGCATCAAATCCGGGGTAAACTGGATGCGCTGAAAGCGAAGATCAAAAACCTGTGCGATGGATTTCACCAGTAGGGTTTTTGCGAGCCCTGGTGCACCTGTGATCAAGCAATTGCCTCCAGCAAGAAGCGCGATGAGAATCTCTTCAATGGGTGCTTTCTGCCCGATGATGACCTTCTGAAGTTCTCCCTCAATGCGTCGACGGCTTTCCTTTAATTGGGTAACAACTTTTTGCTGAATATCGGCATGGGTGGGTTCTGGGCTATGGGTTGGCTCCATGATGTGTCTCTGTGGTCAATAAGGTTGTGTCTAGTGGGTCAGCGCATACATAACGATGTTGATACCCAGTGGATATGCTTTTTTCTCTGAAAACTCCCGGAAGTAGTAGGCGTTGGCTCCTTCCCACTCCCATCCATCTCCCAGATCCGTGTTGTGACAAATGATCATCATCAATCTGCCATCGTCGTCAAACATTCCTTTATAGTGGGGTGTTTGAGCATCCCATTGTTCATAGGTGATGCCATCATACTGACTTTCAGTTCCGCGACCCACGTTGGGAATCTGGGGCTTCTCTACCAAGGGAAAGACAAAGTGAAAGATCGGATGTTCGATTGGAAGTTCCTGCGGCGAACGATCTGGAAAGACTTCTTTCAGTGTTGATTCGAGGTGGGCGTATTCCTGGGTTCCCCAGAAGTCATCGATCATCATGAACCCCCCTCCGAGTAAATACTTTCTTAGTTGAGCTTGCTCCTCCTGGTCCAGAATCATTTCCCCCGGTTCAATGAGGTAAACGAAGGGATAATCAAAAAGAGTCGGGTCGGTTAGTGAAACCACGGTTCCATCAGGGTCGACCTTGAGGGAGGTCAGCTCTTCAAGCCGGTAGGAGAAATTCAAATCGCTTTCAGGCCAATCGATCATGCATTTCTTGCGCCAGCGGCTGTAACCGTCACTCCACGACCGATATTGAATGCGAGCAAAGGTGAACAAATCGCTACGATGAGAAGGATCGATTTCCCAAGTGGGTACGCCACTGCGGTCATCGTTGGGCTGCTGGAATCGCCGGTTTCCTTGAGCCCGTGGAGAATCGCAAAGGAGGTGGGTTGTGAGGATGGTAAGGACCCACCAGAAGCTTTCCTGTCTGCCAAAAATACTCCTCTTTTTTCTCACGATACCTTTCAGTGGAGAGGGCATAATGGGCAACCGAGGGAGGCTATTGAGCTTGCGGTGAAGGCGTCTCTGAATCGGCTTCCTGCCTCGGCCTGGTGGGTTGTTTGCGTTGGTGAATGGACAAAAATAGATTTTGAGCCTCCCTGTAACGTGGCGCTTCTTCGAGCGCAAGCAGCACATGGGTGCGCGCCTCTTCTGGATCAGCGGGGTGAAGAAGGCGTGCCAGTTGGTAGTGCGCCTTGGCGGGGTCCAGCGGGTTGAGTTTCACCACGTTTTTGCCGGCCTCGATGGCAGCTTCGGTGTCCTGGAGACCCTCATTGGCCATCATAAGGGTTTCGTATGCCCGACCCAGCAAGGGATTGACCGCCAGGTAGCACTCTGCAGCCCATCGACACACTTTCCAGTCCTGCTTTTCCATGGCCATCTCCATGAGGCGAATATAGGCGTCGGCGACAGCGCCATCAATGCGGGTTAGTTCCTTCAGATGTTCATAAGCTTGGTCAACATTGCCAAGTGCCGATTCAATGACAGCTGCCTGGTAAAGTGCTCCATTCAGGCCTCTTTGATCTGGGTAGGCCTCAAGAAGAGACTTGGCGACATTTTGAGCTTTTTGCCATTTTTTCTCAGCCACGTGTTGCGCCAAAGCCTCGGTAAGGTGGTAATAATTATTGGGTGTGGCAGCCAGAAGATCCTCAATGGGGCGCCCTTGAATGATGGCTGGATCCGGTTCATCCCAATTCAGGGTTTCCCCCAGACGCGAGGCTCTTTCCTTGGCCCAGGCCACAAACAGGCGATCAAGCTCTTCCACTTCGGTGGTGTGTGTTGAAAGCGCCTTGTTGATGGGGATGCCTTTGCCCAGATCCCGCAGAGTGGCTTTCAAGGCATCCAAACCATAGGCTTCAACGATATAAGCCACGACCAATGATGACTGGAAGTAGGCAAATTGCATGTCCTGACCCGATGAGGCATTGAGAAATGCCGCACTGAGGGTGGCAATGGGGGTCATGGAATCTCTTAGAATCCTCTGTCGGTAGTCCGGGGTCATGTGTTGCCCCCATGAGGGATCCTTTTCCAATTCTTCAAAAACCGAAATGCCTTCGCTTAGCCAGCGAGGCATTTTGTTTTGGGTTATGTGCAGCGTGATCACATGGCAAAATTCATGCCAGATTACCGCTTTCCAATTGGAATCGTGACCGATGGCCGAGGAAGGGCTGTTGGCGGTGATCACATTCCCAAAGCAAACGCCAAGAAAACCTGGGTTGTGTGGCATGCCAAAAGTGCGGACCCCAAAATCACTCTGATTGGGAAACATTTCGACGACAATGGGGTGATTCAATTCAAAGTCGTATTTATCGCAGAGGGTTGCCTTTGCCTCAGTGAGCAATGACATGACCTGATTTCCAAAAATGTCCGCTTCATGAGGTTCCATTCGCAGGATAAAATCGAGGGATCTAAGGGTTGTAAACCCATCGATCACCGTTTTGAGCTGCATGAGATTGAAGGCGGTAACATTGTAAACATCTTTTTCATGGATGGAATCTGCCATCTCCCACCCTTCCGATTCCTTTCCAAGGCGAAGGAAATCCTGAGCCAGTTGCATCTGAGCGGGTGTGTAGGTTTCAGAAAGTTTTAGCGATGCCTCCTGATAGAGGGCACCTTCCTTGAATCGATATTTTTGGGATAGCTTCTTTCCGATGATGTGGTCGACCTTTGGGTTGTCGGTGTAATGCTTAAGTGCTTTTTGCCGGTATTCTTGCTCACCGTTGAGATCGTTTTCCAGATGTGCCATCACAGCCTTGTATGCCCAGGCTTCCGGCTGATGTGGGTTGATGCTGAAAATGCGCTGAACAATCTCATCAGCCTGCTGGTAATCCTCAGAATCAATGGAGTGGTCGACCAATGAGAGTAGCGATTCGATGTGGTACGGGTTGGCTTCCAGCGCCTGATTCAAAACCTGACCCATTTGGTCATTTCCGGATCCACCCAATGCCTGAGCCCACCGGAACAACAGGTCAGCGTCGTCTGGAAAATGAACCAGCGCCTCCTTCACAGTATTTTCGGTAACCGCATAATCTTCTTTTTCGAGTGCTAGATCAGCGGCAGCCAGAAAGGAATCCCTTAGTGGGGGCGACGCCTTCATGCCAGCGTCGTAAAAGACCTCGAGCACCACTCTTGGATCGACTTCCAGGATCAAGGCTGCTCGGCCGAGGTAAACCAGGCTGTCGGGTGCGACGTTGGAATACCTCACGGAGTTGATGTAAGGGACGCTTTTTTCTAAATATTCGGTGGCGATGTCTTGCTGGTTGTTGAATAAGGCAACTTGATGTCCGGCAGGGAATAGCTTGATGCCGCTGACTCGACGATCCTCCAGGCCATCTTCCAAGATGGAGTTGGCCGTTCCATATTGGCCAAGTACCATGGCAGCGTCTATCCCCAGGAGATACCATTTCTCCTTGAAGCTTTCGTTACTTTCCAGCTCTTCCTGGCAAGCATCCAGGCATTCTTGGTATTCGCCGCTGAGCCACAACCTTTGGGCCTCTTCGAAAGCGTCGCTTCTGACGTCAGTAAGAGCCCACCAGAGGCTGATGGAAAGATAAAGAAACCCTAGTAAAGGGTGGGTGCGACGTTTTGGCGGGGTTTTTGGATTGATCAGAGCACCCATAAAATCGTGTCTTACAGTAACTTCCTCTAAGCCGATTGCAACAAGATTGAGGGTTGAGGCGGGGTTGGCAGACCCTTGTTTCGAGATTGGTCTCCTGTTGAGGCCAGATCTTGTGATTTACTGAAGATAATAGGCTTCCACCCGATCGGCCACGTCCTTGTAGGTGATATCCAGTCCATAAATCAGCTTGAATTGTTCCATGGCCTCCTCCTGATTCCCCAGCTGATCATGGATGAGCCCAAGGTCATAGAGCAGCTCTTTCTTCTGATCATCAAAAACTTCTTTTTCCTGAATGGCCGTCAGAATGGGCTGCAGGGCGAGATCGGTGATGCCGCGCTTGAAGAAGCTTTTCCCAAGATGATGGAGGGCTTTGAGCCTGAGATTTGGGTTCGCTTGGGCCTTCTGGAAAAGGGGGATGGCCTCCTTGTATTGTTCCAGTCGGTAATGAATTTGACCCAATTTAAATTTGATGTGGAGGTCGTTCGGATATTGGTTGGCTCGCTTTTGGCACTGGGCCAATTCAAGTTGGGAGCGCTCTTGCAAGAGAACGGCGCGTTGTGCGGAAGTCTGTTGAGTATCGTTCTGGCTCAAGGAGTCGAGTTGTCGGTCGATTTCCCTGAGGGCGAGCTGGTCCATATCCCGCATGAGAATCGGGTCCGGGATTCCTTCGGTGTGGAGGATAAGTTCTTCGTAGTATTCTCTGGCTTTGGGGATGTCTCCGAGTTGCGAGTAAAGCTCAGCAACGCGCTGCAACGCTTTGAGGTGACCAGGCTCGGTACTCAAAATAGCAAGCTGATCCTCAATCATGCGAAGGGCCACATCGTCGGTTTTAACCGTGCGCTGTTCTTGCTCTAATACGATGGCCTGTTCTTTGTCCCGAAGGATATCCCGATAGGATCCTTGCCCGCCCTCAAGCCCCTCGTAGCGTCCTTCCTGCAGGGTGTGGTTTGCCGAGCAATCTTTGTAGGCTTGAAAAATCTCTGAATCGTTGGGGTGTGCCTGGTTGAGTTCCTTCAGAATATTTTGAGCGCGTCCTGTGTTTCGAGTCGCTACAAGGGCTTCTCCCAAGCGAAGGCCGATATCCTTGTCCTCGGGGCACTGCTTGTAGGCCAGTTCGAGCGAAAGCACGGCCGTTTTGTGTAACTCCAATTTCATGGCAGCCGCCGCGAGCGTTTTGTGAGCCACCGCGTGATGCGGATCTTTCTTCAAAACGCTCTCACATAAATGGAGCGCTTCAGCTGGGTTGGTATGCAAGGCGATTTGGGCCTTGGCCAGCAGTGGGGACGATCCTGCGGATCCTAGGAGTTTCTTCAGAAAACCCTTTCGCTCATCCAGTTTCTTAAATTGGGTGGCTCGCAAAGCTTCCCTGGCCTCATAAAAACCTGGTTCCCGCTTTAAGACCAATTCTTGAAGTTGTATGGCGTATTCGAGGTTGTTGCGCTCATAGGCCTGTTTTCCCCTTTCATAGAGTTCCTTCAGGTCTTTAGCGATTTCGTGCTGTGGTTTTTCCGCCATAATGTCATTTCCTGCCCAGATGCCAGCCAACGATTCCCTTTCTGCCATAAATTTACCAGCATAAGAAGTGCCAATACCAGATGAATGACTTGATAACGACCGATCCCAGGCGGTCCTAAAGCAGTGGCGAGGCGGTTAGGAAGTCAATGGATTGGCCAGGGATGGAAAGATGATGCGACGAGGGAATTGAAGCTGAATGGCTGTTTTCTCAGAGCTGGACTTATGCGGATAAAAGGATCATTTTGTTCAGTTAAAGGACACTTTTCATGAAAAAACTCAAAGTCGGTATCATCGGTTATGGTTGGGTGGCTGGGGCCCATATTGAGGCTATTGAAGCATGTGGAGATGCCGAGGTGGTGGCGGTTTGCTCCTCTCGGGCACTGGACGAGACAGCATTAAGACGCAAGCACGGCGCGGCTCTGAGAGTTTATCGTCATCTAAAGGATCTACTCGGAGATCCTTCGATCGACGTCGTGTCCATTTGCAGTTACCCGCACCAGCATCGGTCCCACGCAGTGGCTGCTGCCAAAGCAGGTAAACACATTATCTTGGAAAAACCCATGGCCTTAAGTTGGAAAGACTGCAAGGCAATCTCAAAAGCTGTCGCCGACGCAGGCGTGTTATCCTGCATTTGCTTCGAGTGTCGTTTTTCAAGTCAGTTCCTCACGACCAAGTCGGTCATTGATCAGGGCCTGCTGGGAGATATTCATTACGGCGAAATTGATTACTATCATGGTATCGGGCCTTGGTATGGGCAGTATCGATGGAATACCAAAAGGGAGTCCGGGGGAAGTAGCCTCCTGTCGGCCGGCTGTCACGCTTTGGATGCACTGCTTCTTTGCATGGGGCATGATGTGGTCCGTGTTCAAAGCATGGCCACTTCTTCCCGTAACAAGGATTTTCGAGCCTATGAATACCCTACAACCAGCGTCACGTTGCTCCAATTTCGTGATGGCCGTGTCGGTAAAGTCTCTTCGGTGATTGATTGTCTGCAGCCTTATTACTTCCATACTCATTTGGTTGGCAGCGAGGGGAGCCTTCTGGACCATCGCCTTCACAGCCAGCGGCTGGGCGGTTTGGATAAAAACAAGTGGACGGAGTTAAGCATGAAGTGTCTGGACAGCGGCGATGTTTCTGACCACCCCTACCAGACCCAGTTTGAGGCCTTTTTTTCCTCCGTGCGACGCAAACGACCGATGCCTTTAACGGATATCAAGGATGCGCTGCGAACACATCAAATCCTTTTTGCGGCAGATGCGTCGGCTCAAAGCGGCAAAACTGTGAATGTTCCTTCCGCCTGAATCAGAGCATGGAGTTCAAGGCGTTCTATCAACCAGGTCGTGCAAGATGATGGCGGGCGAGGCTCTGACCAGTCGTCCGCGCGTTTTGGCTATTGGCGCCCACCCTGACGACATTGAATTCATGATGGCAGGGACTTTGTTGTGCCTGCGCCTGAAAGGCTGGGAGGTTCATTATTTGAATATTGCCGATGGGTCCTGCGGCAGTGTGAAGCTCGATGCAGATCAAACAGCCAAGCTTCGAAGAAAGGAAGCGCAGGAAGCCGCTGAAATCATGGAGGCGCACTGGCACCCACCTCTGACTCGTGATCTTGAGATCTTTTATGGGGATGAGCTGATCCGCCGCCTTGGCGCGGTGATTCGGACGGTAGCTCCAGATGTTTTGTTGATTCATCACCCCGTGGATTACATGGAAGATCATATGAATACCTGCCGTCTCTCGGTGACGGCTGCTTTTTCCAGAGGGATGCCCAACTACCGGACCCAGCCACCTGTCGACCCCATTGAAAAGCCCATTTCATTGTACCATGCCTTACCACATGGGCTGATGACACCTTTTGGTGAGGGGATCTCCGGGTCGTTCTATGTGAACGTTGGATCGGTCATGGAGAGGAAAAAGGCGGCCTTGCAGGCTCATCGCAGCCAGCAGGAGTGGTTGGACCGCAGCCAGGGAATGTCCTCCTATCTCGAAAGTATGGTCGAGACGACCCGACAGATGGGGCGGCAATCTCAATCTTTTGAATGGGCCGAGGGATGGGTTCCGCATGCCCATTTAGGTTTTTGCTCTCCAGAGGATCGTCCACTGCAGGAAGCCCTAACCGATTCGGTCACCCTATGAAACCTCCCATCATTGATCTCGAGGCATGGAGCCCCTCACTGAATGATTGGAAGCTGAAAAGGGAATCTTTTCGAGAGGGGCTTCGCAACCGGCTTGGACACCTCCCGATGCTCCCCAGGAAGATCCATGTAACTTGCCAACGGGAGGAAGCCCACGGTGTGGGGGTTGCCGAGAAAATCGTGATCGATAATGGTCGGGAAATGGGGATCCCTGCATGGTTCATTACCCCCAGGAATGAGGAGCACCCGGGGCCGGCTGTCCTTTGGCTGCACTGGCATGGTGGTGAATATGGAGTCGGTAAACAGGAAGTTTTTGAAGATCTTCACACACCCAACTCTCCCGCCCAAACCTTCCTCCAAATGGGATGGTCCATTTTGTGCATGGATGCCTTTGGTTTTGGAGAACGCAATGGAAGAGACCCGGAAAGTGGTGGTGATTTTGATCAAGAAGGTGAACACACGCTCGCCAAACACTTTCTCTGGCACGGGAGCAGCCTTTTTGGGCAAATGCTTTGGGAGGATCGATTGGCACTGCGTTATCTGAATCAGCGTCCCGAAGTCAGAGGGCAACCGATATTTGTCGCAGGAGTCAGCATGGGAGCCACGCGCGCACAATGGTTATTGGCCCTTGAGGATGTTTTGGCGGGTGCTGTTTCCTTGGCATGTGCTGTGCGTTACCGGGATTTATTGGCACAGCAGTGCCTGCACCGGCATGGGATGTATTTTTATGTTCCTGGCATGATGGAGTATTGCGATCTTGAGTTGATTTTGGCCCTGGGTGCGCCGCGTCCGCATCTTCTCATCAACGGAGCCAGCGACCCTCTTTCACCTCGAGCGGGCATCGATCGTGCCGTGGGCCTGGCCCGTAACATTTATGCCCTTCATCACAAGGAAGAGAACCTGAAATCGCAATTGTTCGACAAAGTCGGCCACCAAGTTCAAGAGGACATGTGGGACGAGATGAAACGCTGGTGCATTTCTGTGCAAAAGGCCCAACTGCAGCCAGACGGTCTCTGAGCTTGCTTTGGGTCGAGTGGACAACCTAACATTCTCAGGGTGTCATTTTTTGAAGAATTTCGCCCCATCCATTGAAACTAAAATGAAAGTTCCTCCTATTCGTGTTGCGGTGACTGGTGCAGCCGGTCAAATTGGTTACTCCCTCCTTTTTCGTATCGCCTCCGGTGCGATGTTTGGGCCGAAGCAGCCCGTGATTCTTCACCTTCTGGAAATTGAACCGGCGCTTCCGGCTCTCGAAGGGGTGTGCATGGAGTTGGATGATTGCGCGTTTCCCTTGCTCAAGGGGATGGTGCCCACTGCCAGCCTTGATGAAGGCTTCAATGGCGTGAATTGGGCCTTACTGGTGGGGAGTGTTCCACGTAAGCAGGGAATGGAACGTCAGGATTTGCTCGGCATCAACGGCAAGATTTTTATCGGACAGGGCAAGGCCATTGAACGCAATGCGGCGTCCGATATCCGCACCTTGGTCGTGGGTAATCCATGTAACACCAATTGTCTGATCGCGATGAACAATGCGCGTGATATCCCACGGGATCGATGGTTTGCCATGACGCGGTTGGATGAAAATCGCGCCAAGTCTCAACTCGCTCAAAAAGCCAGTGTGGATGTGGTCGATGTGACCAATTTGGCTGTTTGGGGTAATCATTCAGCGACTCAGTATCCTGACTTCACACAGGCTAAAATCCAGGGACGGGCTGTTCGTGACGTGATTGAGGATCACGAATGGTTGGAAGGTGATTTCCTCAAGACAGTGCAACAACGTGGCGCTGCCATCATCAAAGCGCGTGGGGCCTCGAGTGCGGCCAGTGCAGCCAACGCGGTCGTCGACACGGTGGCATCCATGATCAATCCAACCATGAATGGAGATTGGCACAGCGTTTGTCTTTGTTCCGATGGGAGTTACGGGGTTGAGGAAGGTCTGATCAGCTCCTTTCCAGTACGAAGCCGGGATTGCCATCTGGAGATTGTTCAAGGCCTTGAGATAGATTCTTTTAGCCGGGGTAAGATCGATGCTACGGTTGGCGAACTGCTGGAGGAAAAGGCGATGGTCGCTGACTTGATTTAGAAAACCCGGGATGGCATTCGAAGATCAAGGGAGTTCCAGCTTGGCAGTCCACCTGGACTACACATTGCTAAAGCCAGACGCACCTCTGGAGGAAATTAAGCTTCGGTGCCAGCATGCGGCACAGTTGGGACTTCATGGCGTGAGCGTGCACAGCAGCCGTGTGGCCGCTGCCAACCTGATCCTGGAAGACTCTGACGTGAAGGTCGGCTGCGTCGTCGGTTTTCCTTTTGGTGCGCCCGATTCGGACGTCAAGCGGTTCGAAACCGAAGTGGCCATTGATCTGGGGGCAGATGAAATCTCGCTGGTTCTCAACCCCATCCATCTGAAGGATGGTCAGCCAAAGCGACTGTTCCGCGAGTTAAGGGATGTCGTTGAAGCGGCGGAGACTCGGCCGGTGAAATCAGTGTTTTGCCAGGGTCTTTTCTCAGAGCATGAAGCTCAACAGGCGATTGAATTGGTCCGGGAATCTGGCGTCGGTGTCATAGAGCTGCTGGGTGGTGTCCGCCCTGAGCCCCTGAGTCCTGAGGATTTTATGAAACTCAAGGCGTCCTGCCCTGAGGGTTTTCAGTTTAAGGTGACAGGTCCCATCATGCGACAGAGTGAGGCCCTTGGATTTCTCAAAGCGGGTGTGAATTGGATTGGGACACCTGAACCCGGTCGTGTTCTGGAAGATGACGAAATCGAAGAGACCACACACCAGCCCTTTCGGTCGTGAACTTGATGGCATCATCGATTTGGCGAATGTTCCTCTCAGATCTCTGACAGTGCCCAGGGCATGGCTTTTGATGGCCCCTCTTTGAACAAGGTAAAGTAACAAGGCCTATGTATGCGGATGCTCCATTTTTGCGTTTCCGAGTTCGAGGCATGCACTGTGCCAATTGTGCGCGCCAGGTTCAGGAGGCCTTTGAGCGCGTGGATGGAGTGGGGTATGTGGAAACCCTTCTCGAGCAGCGTGAGGTAAGGATTCATGGCTCTTCAGCTAATCTTCCCGAAAAACAGGCTTGTCTGCACGTCTTCGAGACGGCTGGTTTCACAGCGGTTGTGCTCGGAAGTCAGCTTTCTGAAGAAGACGCAAGGCTTGGGCTTTTTAAACAAAGCTTTTGGTTTCGGCATGTCTGTCTTTCGGGGCCTGTATTCTTGACGATGGTGTTGATGGAGTGGGGCTTTCGATGGGGGAACACATCCCATTATCGATGGCTGAGTTTTTTCATGGCAGGCGTGACGCTTTGGATCACTGGAAGCCAGTTTTTCCTCGGTGCATGGAATCAGCTCAAACAAAAAAGGCTGGGAATGCATGCCTTGGTCTCTCTGGGATCTTGCGCTGCCTTTGGTTTGAGTCTCTGGGGACTAATCACCGATCAGCTGCCTCATCTTTACTTCATGGAAACGGTGGGCGTCCTGGCTATCATCAGCCTTGGTCATTGGCTCGAAGAGAGGATGCAACATCGGCTGACCAAAGGCTGGGAGCGCCTGCATCAATGGCTTCCCAATGAGGCCTGTCGGTTGAATTCCGAAAATTCAGGTTCTCAAATTCCAACGGGCCAGGTGGAAATAGGGGACCGACTCCTGTTGCGTCCTGGTGATATCTGCCCGGTCGATGGCAGGGTATTGGAGGGAGAAAGCCAGGCTGATGAGTCAATGCTGACAGGGGAATCTCGTCTAGTTTTCAAAACCTCTGGGGATCCAGTTTATGCGGGAACACACAACCAGGGTGGCAGATTGATCATTCGCGCCAGTGCAACCGGCCAAGGCACTGCATTGGCCGATATTGTGCGATTGATTCAGCGAGCGGAAGGCTATCGAGCCGGGATCCAGCGACTGGTGGATCAAATTACGGCGGTCTTTGTACCTGTGGTGGTGTTTCTGGCGATCTTGACCTTTGTTGCATGGTCTTGGGCACCAGGAAAAATGCTCACCTTCGTCCGTGGTATTGAACCTTTCCTCTGGCCTCCCCTGTTGTTTGAATCACCACTCACCGCCGCTATGGTGCATGCCGTATCGGTTCTGATGGTGGCCTGCCCTTGCGCCATGGGATTAGCCACACCCGTGGCCATCATGGCAGGCGTACGCGCTGCTGCTTCCCGAGGTATACTCATTCAAGGAGGCATGGCTTTGGAAAAGGTCGGAGCCTTGGATACAGTAGTCTTTGATAAGACAGGAACCTTGACCCAAGGCAAACCTCAGGTGTTGGACCAGTTCACCGTCTCTAGTAAACCCTCTGACACAGACAATCAGCGCCTTAAGTCCGTCTTGTATGCAATGGCGGTAGGGAGTCGGCATCCACTGAGTCAGGCCCTGGTTGCCAGTATACCTTCTCCGGAAACAGGTGCTCCAAAATTATCCTACCTCAAGGAGATTGCAGGGGTTGGCCTTGAAGCAGCAAGGAACCCCACTCCTCAGGCCACGGAGATCTACCGCTTGGGATCCTTGCGCTGGCTTGAAACCATGTCGATAGAATTCTCCGATGCTGCTCGGGCTTTCATGGAACACTGGGAGTGGCGGGGAGCATCTCTTGTCGGTTTCAGTCAGGGCTCGGAACTACGAATGTTAATCGCTCTTCAGGACGTGCTCAAACCTCAAGCCCTTGAGGTTATCCAATGGCTTATTTCTCATGGATATCAGGTCGAATTAATGAGTGGTGATGGCGAAAGGGCCATCCACCATGTGGCCAGCGAACTGGGTCTGAAACTTGAACAGGTCAAGGCCTGCCTCAGCCCTGCAGATAAGCTGCATGCCATCCAGGCACTGCAAGCCAAGGGTCTGTCGGTCGCTTTTGTGGGAGATGGGATGAACGATGCGCCGGTTCTCCAAAAAGCCGATTTGGGTATTTCGGTAAGTCAGGCAAGTGACCTGGCCCGAGCCGCCTCGGACATGACACTGGTGAGAGCAGATATCACCTCGATTCCAGAAGCCATGCAGTTGTCCAGCGCCACCCTGCGGACCATTCATCAAAACCTCTTCTGGGCTTTTTTTTATAATGCCATTGCGGTCCCCGTGGCGATGATGGGTTTTTTGCATCCTTTGGTATGTGCTTTGGCCATGGGCATGTCGGACCTGCTGGTGGTGGGCAATGCCCTCAGATTGAGCGCCCGCTGGAGACAATCGAGGGCCTCTTTGAAATCAGACGGCTCAAACCTGTAAAAAAAGAGGTCGACTCGAGAACCGAGCCGACCTCCGTGATTCGATGGGTAGAAGGACTTAGTAGTCCATGCCGGGACCGTGGTGACCACCACCTGCAGGTGCGGGTGGCTCCTTCTCAGGGATCTCAGTGATCAGCGCTTCGGTAGTCAAAAGCAGACCGGAAATCGATCCAGCATTTTGAAGAGCGGTACGGGTCACTTTCTTGGGGTCTACCACACCAGCCTTGACTAGGTCGGTGTATTCGCCTGTCGCGACGTTGTAACCATTGGTTCCCCTGGAACGCTTGACTTCCTGAACAATCAGAGAGCCTTCTTCACCCGCATTGGCAGCCAGCGCCCTGAGAGGCTCTTCAACTGCCCGGCGGACGATGCTGATGCCAATGTTTTCGTCATCATTGTCGCCTTCGCATTTTTCAATAGCTGGTAGGGTGCGAAGCAGTGCGACACCCCCTCCAGGAACAATGCCTTCTTCAACGGCAGCCCTGGTGGCATGAAGGGCGTCCTCCACGCGAGCCTTCTTTTCCTTCATCTCGGTCTCGGTTGCTGCGCCTACATTGATGACAGCAACACCGCCGGCCAATTTGGCTAGGCGTTCTTGAAGTTTTTCGCGGTCGTAATCCGAGGTAGTTTCCTCGATTTGACGGCGGATCTGATTCACGCGGCCTTGGATGTCAGAAGATTTTCCAGCACCTTCCACGATCGTGGTGTTTTCCTTGTCGACCACAACAGACTTGGCCTGACCGAGGTCTTCGACCTGAATGTTCTCCAACTTGATACCGAGGTCCTCAGTGATGCAGCGGCCACCTGTGAGGATCGCAATGTCTTCCAGCATGGCCTTGCGACGGTCACCGAAGCCAGGAGCCTTGACTGCACAGATACTGATCGTTCCTCGGAGTTTGTTCACCACGAGAGTAGCTAAGGCTTCCCCTTCAACGTCTTCGGCAATGATCATCAGGGGTTTGCCCAACTTGGCAACCTTTTCCAGCAATGGAAGCAAATCCTTCAAGTTACTGATCTTCTTTTCGAAAATCAGGATGTATGGATCGCTCAAGCGACATTCCATCGAGTCACTGTCGGTGACGAAATAGGGAGAGAGATATCCCTTGTCGAATTGCATGCCTTCAACAACATCGAGGGTTGTTTCAATGGATTTGGCTTCTTCGACAGTGATGGTTCCATCCTTGCCAACTTTGTCCATGGCATCAGCGATGATCTCACCGATGGTTCCATCCCAGTTGGCGGAAACGGTTGCAACCTGTTTGATTTCTTCCTTGTCCTTCACCTTCTTGGCAATTTTGGCCAATTGACCTACCGCGGCATCGACTGCCTTGGTGATGCCACGCTGAATGCCAATGGGGTTTGCACCTGAGGTGACATACTTGAGGCCCTCGCGGTAGATGGCTTCAGCCAGAACAGTTGCGGTGGTGGTTCCATCACCCGCTGAGTCACTGGTCTTGCTGGCGACTTCGCGCACCATTTGAGCGCCCATGTTTTCGTAGGGATCTTCGAGTTCAATCTCCTTTGCGACGGTCACACCGTCCTTAGTCACAGTGGGTGAGCCGAATTTTTTGTCGAGAACTACATTGCGGCCTTTGGGCCCCAAGGTTGCCTTTACTGCTCTGGCAAGTTTCGAGACACCTGCCAGCAGTGCATGACGTGCACTTTCGTCGAATTCAAGTTGTTTTGCTGCCATATCGTTATTTCTTCTATTGTTTTAAAATTTTGGACAATCTTTGGAACTCGATGCCTTAGGCCAAGATGGCCAAAATATCGTCCGCATTGAGAATTTTGTATTCCTTGCCGTCGACTTTGATTTCGGTTCCACCATACTTGCTGACTAGGACCACATCGCCAACCTTCACTTCGAAGGCTACCTTCTTGCCATCCTCATCGCTTTTGCCGGTACCCAGGGCAACCACTTTGGCTTCCGAGGGTTTTTCCTTTGCTGAGTCAGGGATGATAATTCCACCCTGTTTCACTTCATGCTCTTCCACGGCTTCCACCAATACGCGGTCGCCGAGGGGTTTTACTTTTAGTGCCATATAATTATGCTGTTGTTTTTGTTGGTTTGAATTCAGACGTCGAGCACCCGCTCCACGTCATTTTAAAAAACGTTTCAGTCCTTCTTCTCTTCGACGACTTCTGCGTCAATGATGGGCCCTTCATCTTTTTCCTGACCCTCTTCTCCTTTGGGGGAGGCATCTTGTGAGCCACCCGTTGGAGCGTCTTCGGCTTGAGCACCCTGGGCTGCAGCGGCGTTTTGATACAGTTCGGTGCTAATCTTCTGAAAAATTTCCATCAGGACGTCGGAGGCCGATTTAATCTGATCGGCATCTGATCCCTTAAGGGCTTCTTCCAGCGTCTTGGTGGCGTCCTCCAGTTGCTGTTTTTGCTCACCAGGAACCTTGTCGCCGTTTTCTTTGAGGAATTTCTCAGATTGGTAGAGAACGTTGTCTGCCTGGTTACGGGTTTCAACCGACTCTCTACGCTTGCGATCCTCATCGGCGTTGGCTTCAGCATCAGCTTTCATTTTCTCAACCTCTTCCTCTGAGAGACCACTGTTGGCAGTGATGGTAATTTTCTGCTCTTTGCCAGTCCCCAGATCCTTTGCGCTCACATTGAGAATCCCATTGGCATCAATGTCGAAGGTAACCTCGATTTGGGGAGTTCCTCTCGGTGCTGGGGGGATATCGGTCAGTTGGAAACGACCTACGGATTTGTTGTCTTTGGCAAATTGTCTTTCACCCTGAAGAACATGCACTTCGACCCCTGGTTGGTTGTCTGCAGCAGTTGAGAAAATTTCTGACTTCCGAGTTGGAATGGTGGTGTTTCGTTCAATCAAGCGCGTAAACACGCCACCAAGGGTTTCGATACCAAGGGAGAGGGGCGTCACATCCAGCAAGAGAACATCCTTGACATCTCCCTTTAAAACACCTCCCTGGATGGCGGCACCGATGGCAACCACTTCGTCCGGATTGACACCCTGGTTGGGTTTTTTGCTCACCAGACTATGGGCGGTTTCAACCACCTTTGGCATCCGTGTCATGCCACCCACAAGAACCAATTCGTTGATTTCGTTCAGGTCGAGTTCGGCGTCTTCCAGACAGGCTTTGGTGGGTTGAATGGTTCGCTTAAAAAGGTTGTCACACAGCTGTTCCAGTTTGGATCGAGTCAGTTTGAGGCTGATGTGTTTTGGTCCCGTCGCATCGGCTGTAATAAAGGGGAGATTGATCTCATATTCCTGAGAACTGGAGAGGGCTATTTTCGCTTTCTCGGCCTCTTCCTTGATCCGCTGAAGCGCGTCGGATTGGCCACGCAGGTCCACGCCTGAATCGGTTTTGAACGTGTCTAGAATCCAGTCCATTAAAGCATTGTCCCAATCATCCCCACCCAGGTGAGTGTCGCCATTGGTCGCCTTGACCTCAAAAACACCATCACCAATTTCCAACACCGATATATCGAATGTGCCTCCGCCCAAATCGTAGACAGCAATTTTTTCATCGCTCTTCTTGTCGAGACCATAAGCAAGCGAGGCAGCGGTCGGCTCATTAATGATACGAAGTACTTCCAACCCTGCTATTTTTCCGGCATCCTTGGTAGCCTGGCGTTGAGTGTCATTAAAATAGGCGGGCACCGTAATGACGGCTTGGGTAATCGTTTCTCCCAGTCGGTTCTCGGCGTCGGCCTTGAGCTTCGACAGAATCATGGCCGAAATCTCAGGTGGGCTAAATTGCTTGGTTTCTCCGTTGATTTCGACTTCGACGGCAACGTCCCCATTGGCCGCCTTGGCTACTGTGTAGGGGACACGCTTGAGCTCCTCGCCAACTTCATCAAATTTACGCCCCATGAATCGTTTAACCGAATAAACCGTATTCTTGGGGTTGGTCACAGCCTGGCGCTTGGCGGCATCTCCAACCAAGCGTTCACCTGACTTACTAAAAGCCACAACGGACGGAGTCGTGCGCTTACCTTCAGAGTTTTCCAAGACCAGAGGGTCTCCACCGTCCATGACACACATGCATGAATTGGTGGTGCCTAAATCGATTCCTAAAACTTTGGACATGTTTTTCTTTCTTAAATTTGAGACCCAATGAGCATATTAAGTACCATGTTACTGAAAATGCATTAATCCCACGTTGCGTGCAACATAGAGCTATATTTAATCCATACGACTAAAAATAACGTAACCTAGATGCGTCAAAGTGACTCAACCCATCTGGCACATATGAGCCATTTTTGAGCATTTTTTAAATTTGGGTATTGATACTTGAATTCGGGTTCCAGTGCGGGGATGTTGATGCGCAACTTAAGGCAGTCATGGCATTGCTTCGAACAAACCACATCTCCAGAAGATGAAAGTTTATTGGTCCAAGTGGATATTCTTATGGACTCTCCTGGTCATTGGGACTTCCTGCCGATCCACGCATCTAAGGGATGTGGTTGATCCAGGTCTGTCCATACCTGAGGAAAAATGGAGACTGGGGAACCCATCATCGGTTTCCGCTTCGCAGCAAACTGTCATGGATCTTCTCTTGCTGCCGGAAGAAGCGGTAGATTTGATTCAACGGGGCCTTGCAAATAACCCTGATGTCACCGGAGCGCAAGCTAGATTGGAGCAGGCATTTGCCCTTTGGAAACAATCGCGTTGGTCACTGATGCCAAGTGTGGATTTGCAATACAGGCAGGCAGGCACCAAACAAAACTTCATTGGCCTTCCGATTCCGGGGGCTGAAAACCAAGTGCTCAGCACTCAGTTCCAGTCAAATGGTTTAGGGTTGTTTGCCAACTGGGAGCTTGATTTGTGGGGCCGTTTGCGTGCGGTGAGGGCAAGCGATCGCGCAGGTTTGAAGGCCGCTGAATACGATTGGCAGTTTTATTTATTGTCCTTGAGCTCTCAAATTGCAAAAGCGTGGGCCGATACCGTGATCGATGAGCGTCAATGGCGCCTGTCTGAGGAACGTGCTCTGCAAATTGAGATGGTGGTCGGGCGGATTAAAGACCGGTATGCCAACGGACTGGAAACCTCACGAGGCCTCGACACAACGACGCTCGATTGGCTCAATGCTCAGCAGGAAGCCACCCAGCGACGCAAACGTGTGGAGACCAGCCGAACAATTCTTCAGGCCCTGGTGGGTGATTTTCCCGCCGGAGCAGAATCTTTGCTGGGTGTATTGCCAGTTTACGATAGCGGGGTTCCTTCAGGGCTGCCATCCAATCTGCTTGAGCGGCGCCCCGATCTTCTGGCAGCCTCTGCAAACGTTGAAGGTTCCAGGCAACGGCTGCAGGCAACGGAAAGAGAACTTTTTCCCCGTATCAGTCTTACTGGATCACTCGGCACTAGTTCCCCGGAGCTTCAAGAGGTCCTTTCGCCTGATTATTCTGTCTGGCAGCTCGCAGGCAACGCCACGCAGCCACTGTTTTCACGCGGTCTGATTCGAGGCCGTATCGCTTGGAGAAAAGCGGCAGCACAAGAGGAACTTGCCAAGTATCAATCCCTCATCTTGAGTGCCTTCAAGGAGGTGGCAGTGGCCCTGCAGGCAGATGTTCTGCTCAGGGAGCAGCTAGGGCAGTCAGACAAAATGTTGGTGATTGCCAAGCGGGATCAGAACCAGGCAGAACAAGACTTTTCTAAGGGGTTGGCAGGGCTGCAACAGGTCGTTCAATCGCGCCAAAAGCGTTTGACTCAGGAAATTCAATCTTACGAAATGAAACGGCAGGTCTTTCAAAACCGAGTGGATCTTTTAATGGCTCTTGGAGGCGGGTGGGAAGGCCCGATTCTGGAGACGGTTTCAAGCCTTCCGGAGAAAGATTTACTCAATTGATCAAACCATGAAGTGGAAACAAGCGATCATCAGTCTTTTGGTCATTCTTGCCAGTGCGGGGCTGACACTGGTCATGGTGCTGAAGCCTCGGGAAATTCTTCCTGTTGAAAGCCCTGAGCTCATCCCAAGTGTTCAATGTGTTCTTGCGCAGGCTGGCATGCAGCGTGCCCTTATAACGAGTCAGGGCAACCTCCGATCCAAAAATAAAATTACCCTCTCCAGTCAGGTCGATGGCATGATCGTTGAAATGGCCGAAACATTTGCTGTAGGTAGTGTTTTCGAGAAAGGCGATGTCCTTCTCAGAATCGAGAAAAATCATTACGAACACGCCGTGGTTCAGGCCCAAGGACAACTGGCTGCTGCTGAGTTGAAGTTGGCTCAGATTGAGGCTGAGGGCGAAGTTGCAGTGAGGGACTGGGAGGTGTTGAAAGATATGGTTGAGCTCACACCCAGTCCGTTGATGCTGAAGGAGCCGCAGATGAATGAGGCGAAGCAGTCTCTTGCTGCGGCAAAAGCGTCGCTGAGAAGCGCTGAATTTGATTTGGAAAAAACGGTTATTCGAGCTCCTTTCACCGGTAAGCTTCTGAAAAAAATGATGGGTATGGGCCAATTTGTACGTCGGGGAGAACCCTTGGCGACGATGTATGAAAGTGAAACGTTTGAAGTTTTTCTCCCTATCACGATGCGGGAATTGGGTTTTTTGTCGATGCCTGCGGGAAAGACAGCCGACAAGCTTAGCTCGGCTGTGAAGGTGGACCTTTTCGCCGAAGCTGGGGGTAAACGCTGGCAATGGAATGCGCTCGCAAAACGCTTGAGCGCTTCGGTTGAAGCCAATACCGGGGTCATTTTCCTAATCGCTGAATTGCCAAGAAACACGCGACAGGATCAGGGAAACTACGAAGAAATGCTTGAGCCTTTGCCTGGCATGTATGTCGAGGCTGAGATTCGTGGAAAAAGCTGGGCTGAGTCCATTGTCGTGCCACGCTCGGCACTGGGGCCTGAGAAAAAAGTAGGTGTGATAGGCAGCAATGACCAGGTTCACTTGAGGGATGTGGAGGTCGGTCAGATATTGGGCGATCAAGTGATTCTGATCGGTGGTATTGAAGACGGGGAGCGGGTCGTTGCAATGTTTCGGGAAATACCTTTTGACGGAGCAGAAGTCCTTCCTACGATGCTGGAAAATTCCGTTGGCCCATGAATGGTGTAATTGATTGGTTTGCAAGAAACCATGTCGCGGCCAACCTGCTGGTCGTGGGTATTTTCGTAGCTGGATTGATGGGGCTCTGGTCAGGGAAACGGGAGGTTTTTCCATCTGTTAGCTCTGACATGATTTCTGTCAGTGTTGTGTATCGAGGTGCAGCACCCAGCGAAGTTGAGCAAGGCGTTTGCATCAAGATCGAAGAAGCCATCCAAGGCATCGAGGGCATCAAAAAGATTTTATCCACTGCCACAGAGGGGCTTGGAACGACAAGGGCTGAATTATTACCCGGCACCGACATTCCAGAAGCGCTGGAAGAAATCAAGTCTGCCGTCGAAGCCATTGACACCTTTCCACAACTCACGGAAAAGCCGGTTATCGAGGAAATCGTGGTTGAGAAGCAGGTCATCAATGTTGCCATTGCAGGTGAGGTTCGGGCAATGGCCCTGAGGCAATTCGCTGAGTTGGTTCGGGATGACTTGACGGCGATACCGGACATCACTCAAGTGCGCTTGGCCAACGCGCGGCCCTATGAAATTTCCATTGAAGTCTCTCCTTCTGCGCTAAGGCAACATGGATTGACCTTTGACGCTGTGGCAGGGGCCATTCGCAGCTCGTCGGTGGATCTTCCCGGAGGAGGCATCAAAACAAATGGGGGAGAAATTTTGCTTCGGTCCATACACCAGGCCTATCGTGGAGAGGATTTCGAATCGATCCTGTTGATGGTTCGGGATGATGGAACTCGGGTATTGGTCAAGGACGTCTGCCGTGTGATTGACGGTTTCCGTGAATCCGACCAGGAGAGTCTTTTTGATGGAAAACCCTGCCTCATGGTGCAGGTGTTTCGGGTTGGAAATCAGAACGCTCTGACCATTTCATCCAAGGTGCAGGAATATGTAGAGAACCAACAGTCCTTGCTTCCTGCTGGCATACAAATGACGACGTGGCAGGATGATGCATCTTACCTTAGGAGTCGCCAAGAGTTACTTGTTAAAAATGGTTTTTTCGGTCTCGCGTTGGTTTTTGCTACCCTAGCGCTCTTCCTTCGATTTGGTTTGGCCGCTTGGGTCAGTGTGGGTATTTTTGTTTCCTTCATGGGAACCTTGTGGTTGATGCCCATTATGGATGTGAGCATCAATCTCCTCTCACTCTTCGCTTTTATTCTGGTTTTGGGAATAGTAGTCGATGATGCGATTGTTGTAAGCGAAAACATCCACTCTCATCAGCAGCGAGATGGCTTTTCGTTGCTCTCGGCCATTCGGGGGACGCAGGAAGTTGGGAAACCAGTCATTTTTGCTGTTCTGACAACCGTGGCAGCGTTCCTCCCTCTGGTGATGGTTCCGGGCAATACCGGTAAAATCATGAGGGGCATTCCACTGGTCGTGATGCCGACATTATTGTTTTCCCTAGTGGAATCCTTGTTGGTTCTTCCATGCCATTTGAGTCACCGGGCACCTGCATCATCCCATGAAAACGGCGCCGGCTTGGTTTTTTTGTGGGGCAAACTGCAAGGTGCCTTTACTTCCAGGTTGGAGGCTTTCGTGCACCGTACTTACAGACCTTTTCTTCAGGTGGCCATTGAGTGGCGTTATGTGACGTTATCTTGTGGCTTGGGGATTTTTCTGCTGACCCTTGGCTTAATGGGAGGTGGATGGATACGATTCCAGTTTTTTCCGCCAGTGGAAGGAGATAATGTCGCTGCCATTTTGACGATGCCCGAGGGAACATCCTCCCAAGAGACCCTTCGTGCGGTGCATGCCCTGGAAGCGAGCGCACAGCGGGTGAGAGCAGAAGCAGACGTGTCCTCAAGGTCAACAGGACCTTCACCTACAAGCGTCTTCCGTCATACCCTCTCCTCGATTGGTCAACAACCCTTCTTCAAGACGCAACAGGAAGGCGCCGGCAAGTTCGTTTCCGATGTTTCAAATGCTCACTTGGGAGAGGTGCACGTGGAATTGGTACCATCCGAAGAGCGAGTGGGGGCGAGCAGTTATCAATTGGCTAGTGCCTGGCGAGATGCCACCCAACCAATTCCAGGGGTGGAATCCCTCAAATTCACCGCGTCCATTTTTTCTGCTGGAGAGCCGATCAATTTGCAAATCACAGGGCGGGACTTTGCAGTTTTGGAGCAGGCGGGCAACGAATTACAGGAAATACTCGCGCGCTATCCCGGCGTGAAAGACATCAGTGACACCCTCAAGGCTGGCAAAAGTGAAATTCAATTGGAAATTAAGCCCCGGGCCGAAGTGTTGGGACTGAGTCAGGCAGAGCTCGGACGCCAAGTCAGGCAGGCCTTTTACGGTGAGGAGGTGCAGCGCATTCAGCGCGGGAGGGACGACATGCGTGTCATGGTGAGATTTCCAAAGATCGATCGATCCAGAGTATCCGCATTGGAATCCATGATGATCCGCACCTCCGATGGTCGTGAAGTGCCTCTGGAGGAGGTTGCCACACTGCAGTGGGGAACGGGGTTTTCATCCATTGAAAGGGTGGATCGTCGCAGGGCCATCAATATTCTGGCAGATGTGGATGTGACACAGGCCAACACGACAGAGATTATACGGGCACTTGATGAGGAAGATTTGCCATCTCTGCTAGCTAAATATCCGGGACTGAACTTTTCTTGGCAAGGTGAGCGGCGTGAGCAACAGGAAACCATGGCTGGCATTGCCTCTGGATACCCATTGGCCTTGGTTATTATTTACGCCCTGCTGGCCGTTCCATTCCGATCCTACACGCAACCCTTGATTGTCATGTCGGCCATTCCCTTTGGCCTGATTGGTGCGGTCTTCGGGCATATCCTCATGGGCATGGATCTGACCATACTGAGCATGTTCGGTATTGTAGCCCTCTCCGGGGTGGTAGTGAATGACAACCTCGTGCTTGTGGTCTACATCAATCGAATGCGCGAAGAGGGGATAAGTCTTGGGGAGGCCGTGTTGAAAGCCGGAGTTGCGAGGTTTCGCCCTATTCTGCTGACTTCACTGACCACTTTTGTCGGATTGATGCCCTTGATATTGGAAAAAAGCGTTCAAGCACAATTCCTAATCCCTATGGCCATTTCGTTGGCCTTTGGGGTGATGTTTGCTACAGTGATCTCCTTGATATTGGTGCCCATCGGTTACCTGCTGCTCGAAGATATTAAGAGCCTTTTCATGTCGGCTAAGGTAGCCAATGGCTGATCAGTCTTTCAGTTTTTTGCCAAAAAGGCCCGTTCGGGCCTCTTCAACGAGGGTCATGACGATTGGGTGGTTGAGTTTACGTTCCACCGTGATGGCGTAGAAGGATTCCTTGATATCTTCGGTGCTACCAATCACCCTCACACCGTATTCACGGCACACTTCATCTTCAACGACCGAAGGAGCGGGAAAAATTCCCGCAGATTCCCTACCGAAAACCTTCATCAATGCGCTGTCGTGAAATTCGGCAACAATAGAGGGTATGATGTTCGCTTTCTTGAACCAGGAATCCAGGGATCGCCTCAGAGCTGTGTCATCCGAAGGCAGTAGCATGGGAGCTTGATGAAGACACGTGGGAAAGGGCGCACTGAGTTTCTTTGCAGTTTCATCAGTTGCAAAAAAGGAAATACCACATTCGCCCAGTAAGTGATTGAATGCCTTGACGCGAATATCGCCACTGATGGGCGCATCAGCAAGAACCAGATCAAGGTGCTGGATGGATAGTTCAGCTAGCAAGCGATCGGTGGGCCCTTCCTCACAATGAATGCGTATCGGTGGATCTGACTTCAGAACGGGGCGCAGGATGCGATGACAAACCAGCTTTGGGAGAAATTCCGAACTGCCCACCCGAAGCCTCTTGGGGCGACCGCTTTCAAGACCTTTTAAATTGGAAAGAAATTCATCACCGAGTTGAAAAATATCGTTTGCATAATCCAGAGCCAGTTTGCCGACGTGGGTCAGTTCCAGCCCTGAGCCTTTGCGAATGAAGAGAGGCTCACCGATAAATTCCTCCAGAGATTTTATCTGCTTGGATAGAGTAGGTTGCGTCAGGTTCAGGGCCTTGCTAGCACGGCTAAACGAACCCTCACGGGCCACAATCCAAAAATATTTCAAATGGTGATAGTTCAGCCAGTCCATGCCTCTAATATAGATAAAACCTATAGCAACGCAATAAGTATTTCTATTGGACTATATTAGCCATCGGGTGGATGATAACCTTTTTTCATCAGCTTCAGCATACGAAGGGCTTCTCAAAAGGAATCAGGTTTTCCCATCAACTCGCTTCAATGAGCGACAAGAACTCTTTGGAAAACTAGCTACCGGCCAAAGCCCTCATTCAACTCTGATCACTTGTTCGGATTCCCGAATCGACCCTTGTTTGATCACTCAGAGCGAACCAGGAGATTTGTTCGTGATCCGGAATGCAGGCAACATGGTTCCAACCCTACGTGACAAGGGGAGTTCCGAACTCGCCAGCCTTCAATTCGCCGTGTGCGTGCTGGAGACACCCCATCTCATTGTATGTGGTCATAGTGACTGTGGCGCGATGAAGGCCTGTTTGAAGCCCGAAAGTGTCGAAAGTTTGCCTTAGTTGGCTGAATGGATTCAGAATGGTTCCGAACTCCCGGGGAAAGTTTCCGGGGAAGCTTCTGATGATAGGCTATATGCGACCATTGGTATGAATGTACGGCATCAGCTCGAGGTTTTGCGCTCGCATGCCTTCATTCGTGAAAGATTGGAGAGCGGCCAGCTGTCCTTGCATGGATGGGTTTACGATATTGGCCATGGGGCCATTCGTTAGCTTTGACCCTCATCCTCCGATGGCAGATGAGGATTCGAGGTAGCCATGAGGGCATGGTATCAGGCTAACGATCCTGACGCATCTTTTCCTGATAGGCTTCGGATTCCATTTCAAGGGGCTTGGCCTGACAAAGTTTTTCAAAACCAGGAAAGTTCCAACCATTGGGAAAACTCCTGCATTGCTTGGGCTTCACGTCCTGGATGCTACAGTCATCCCCCCTCAGAAAAGTGCATGAGCCATCGGCCTGATCACTCAATGCAAGGCCCGTTCGTTGTTGGTTGAGGCGTGTGTGAGACTGAATGAACTCCACCTCGCTCATGTCTAAAAATGCCGCAATGCGCCCAATATCCAGATCACTCAACTTAACCTGTCCCGGCCAACGACAGCAGGCCGTGCAGCGTTGGCAGTGGTAATAGACAGGCATGGCCGAGGAGCAATCAGGGTGTTCGGTTTCTTCTTATCGGACCATCATCCTTTGAGTATCACGACATCAGGGAAGGAGGATTTCGACCGATGACTCATCGCGAAGTTTTTGGAGGAAGTCCGGAAGGAGCGATTCCACATGCTCGGTTTCCAATTGGTTTCGAATGCTCTGGGCAGCTTCGCTGAAAGGTTGAGTCGTGGAAGGTATTTTTTCGATACATTTGAGGATGTGATATCCGTTGACGCTAAACACAACAGGTGAGATTTCTTCAGCCTTTAAAGCGAAAGCGGCATCCTCAAGTGCCTTATCCTGTCCCCCTTTGACTAAAATGACTTCACCACCCCTCTGCTTGGTGATGGCATCCTTGGAATGGTCTCGAACCAATGCCTGAAAGTCGTCTCCGGCCAATGCTTTCTGTCGTACCGATTCGGCTTCAAGGAGGATTTTATTGCGTTCTTCGGATGAGACAGGTTCCCTTGTTGCTGGGTTCAGCAATGGAAAATAGATATTCCTTATGCGAACCTGCTCCGGAGCGGTGAAAAATCTCAAATTTTGCTGATAGAACTCGCGCGCATCCGCATCGGGGACAAGGTAATCGTTTCGTAAGGTATCATCGATCACGGTTTTGACGATGGCTTGTTCGAGGATCTGTTGCTTCAAGTAATCCAGAGTCATGCCATAGGTCATCAGTTGTCTCTCGAAGGATTCTAAGGAAGGGTGCTGCTGTTGCATTTCTGCGAGCATTCTGCTTGCTTCAGGGGATGCTTTTTTCCTCTGCTCGGAGGTCGCCTTGTTCAAGAGCATGGCAGTGGTGATCATACGGTTCAACATTTGTCCCTCCAGTTCGACACTTTCGGATGGGCCCATGGGATTGCCTTGACCCGCGCGAGTGGCTTTGGCCGTGATGATGGCCTTATCCAGATCCGAGCGTGTGATGCTGAAACCTTTGCCACGTGCCACGATCATGTCCTTGAAGAGATCGTCGAGTTCTGATGCGGCCGAGGCCGCCGTCATCTCATAGTGATAGTGTCCGCTGAGGATTAGATAAACCACCAGACACCCGAAGGCACTCAGCCATGGAAAGGTGGTTTTCACAATCGAACAATGCGAATGCTGCGAATCGCTTCATCGCTGCGAATCTGATCGAGAACCTTATCTTGTGGAATGCTGTCGAGATTCAGTACAGTAAGTGCATTGCCTCCTTCGCGGTCTCGGTGAAGGCTCATGTTGGCGATGTTGATCTGATGGCTGGCAAGAATGGTCCCTAGATGACCTACAATTCCAGGACGGTCCTGGTTATTGATCAGGCAAACGACACCGTTGGGATCGATCTCAACGGGCAATCCATTGAGTCGGACAATCCTGGGATTCATCTGTGCGCCAAAAAAAGTGCCTCCTGCAGAGGTTTTTTCCTCACCGCAGTAGGCCGCCACATGAAGCCATTCGATGAAATCAGTGGCCTCATTGGATTGAACTTGTTCCACCAGAATGCCAAGCGACTCAGCCATGGGTTTTGCATTGATCTGGTTGACGTTGTTGCCTCCGGCATTGGCCAGGAATCCGGTAAGCACGAAACGCGCAATGGGATCAAAGGGTACGTCGGAGGCCTTCCCCCCAAAAGTGATGACCAGTCGATCATTTTGTTGGGGGGCAAGCTGAGAAACAAGGCGCCCGAGTTTTTGGCCAAGAGTCAGGTAGGGTTTGACCTTCTCGTAGGTTTTGGTATCCAGACTTGGCATGTTGACCGCATTCTGGACAGCCCCGGTTGTCAGGTAGGCTGTAATGGATTCTGCGATCTCAATGCCGACATTGGTCTGTGCTTCTCTTGTGCTGGCCCCCAAGTGAGGTGTTGTGACGATCTCCGGCATGCTTCGGAATGGGTGGTCTGCAGCCAAGGGCTCGGATTCGTAGACGTCCATGGCAGCTCCGGCGACCACCCCTTGCTGGATAGCTTCTACCAAGTCCGCCTCGTGAACGATCCCGCCTCGAGCACAGTTCAGAATGCGAGCACCCTCTTTCATTTTTGAAAAGGCTGCCTTGTTGACCATGCCGCGGGTTTCATCCGTCATGGGCATGTGCACAGTGATGAAGTCGCTCTGCGAATAGATTTCATCCAGGCTGGCTGCCTCGACTTCCATGGCCTTGGCTCTGGAGGGAGAGAGATAAGGGTCGAAGGCTAGTACCGCCATGCCAAAGGCTCTGGCCCGCTTGGCGACTTCGCTGCCGATCCTGCCCAGACCGAGGATGCCTAATGTCTTTCCGAAAAGCTCCGTCCCTTGATAGGATTTACGGTTCCACTGGCCTTGCGCCATGGACATATGGGCTTGTGGAATTTTCCGAGCCAACGACATGAGCATCGCGAAGGTCAGTTCAGCTGTTGAAATCGTATTGCCACCTGGCGTATTCATGACCACCACACCCCTCCTGGT
Organism: uncultured Verrucomicrobiota bacterium; assembly: GCA_902560705.1. Lineage (GTDB taxonomy): Bacteria > Verrucomicrobiota > Verrucomicrobiia > Limisphaerales > AAA164-E04 > UBA7971. Next base: position 42,000 of record CACEMW010000001.1, on the reverse strand, counting down.
GGCAGCCTCCACATCCACGTTATCGACACCTACACCGGCTCTCCCCACAACCTTGAGTTGAGGGGAGTGCTCCATGACCTTAGCTGTGATTTTTGTCTCTGATCGCACGACATAGGCAGCCGCATCCTGGGCCATGGAGATGAGGTCTTCCTCAGTGGGCCGCTGTTCCAGAACAACGACCTCCAAGGCCGATTGCTGTTTGAAAAATTCAATTCCTTCAGGTGATATGGGATCGCAGATCAGTACTTTCATTGTCTCAAAGAGCGATGAGCCTAAAAAATCGCCATGATGAGGTCAAACATGGAAAAAATCATCTCGCATCACCTGATGAATCCATCGAATGATGAGTTCCTAACATGGACTTTTGCCACTGAGCGTCTGAAGATAGCTTGAATGTCTTCAGACCAGCATTCGATGCGACCACAAAAATGGAACCATAAGCAGGAGTCTTTTTTGCAGCGATCAGATGAAACCTCTTGATCATCGAATCTATTTTGATGCCCAGGCAAGCACTCCCTTGCTTCCTGAAATATTGGAGGCCATGCTACCCTTCCTGGAAATATGTCATGGCCGCTCCGACGCTGCCTACCTTTCCGCAAAAAAGGCTCGCAAGGCCAACTGGGAAGCGCGAGAGAAAGTCGCTGCCATGATCGGAGCAGACTCTCCGGAGGAGATTTACTTCACCCAAAGCGATCTCCAGGCCAATCATCTGGCTATCATGGGCTACACCATGGCCATGGAGGGCGTTCAGGGCGACTGGCTCAGTTCTGCTTGCGATTCGCCTTCCGTGCGCTTGTGTGATTCGATGACCCAGCGATGGGGCTGCAGACGTCGAGAATTGCCGGTGAATGTGCATGGATTGGCCATGTTGGACCCATTGCTGGAGCAGATTCAAAGTCAACCTCTCATGGTGAGCCTGCCCCTGACGGTTCCCGAATGGGGGAGTGTTCAATTCCTGGAGTCGATTGCGAATGCGTGCGATTCCAAAGGTGTCGCATTGTTTGTGGATGCGACGCATGGTGGAGGGTGGCATACGATTGACGTCAGTCGTATGCCAGTTTCCATGCTGAGCCTGGCCCCACACCGGTTTCATGGGCCTGCAGGGGTGGGGTTGCTTTATCGTCGAAAGGGCACGGCCATGGGTTCGCTATTGCCGGGCGAACGAAGTGAAGCCGCCCTCAGCCCAGGGATGGAATCCATGGCTGCCATTGTAGGGGCAGGGGAGGCTAGTGCGCGCTCACCGCAGGGAGACCCACAAGTGATGGAAACCGTGAGGCGTATTCGGCATGTGCTGGCAGAAGGCTTGGAGCATCATCTGGACGGAGTGGCCATTCTCAAAAGAGAAGATGCCTGCTCTGATCTTTCTCATTACCTCAGTGTCGCCATCGATGGTGTGGATGGAGAGGCGTTGATGCTGATGGCCAACGTCAGGGGCTTGGAGTGTCACTCAGGTGTCTCTTGTCGAGTCAGCCAAGGTGAAGCGGATCGACTCACCCGTGTGTGTGGACTGCCAGAGGGATTTCTGCGAAGTTGTCTTACCTTATCATGGCATGCCCTGAGTCGCGAGGAGGAAGCCCATAAGGCTCTGGAGATTCTTTTGGGATGCGTCAAAACCCTTCGGGAAATGAGTCCTAGCTGGTCGAGGATTGCCTCAGGGGAAAATTTTTCGATGAGTCGTTGCTACGCTCAATTGTGCCAGAATTTAAGGGAGGGGAGAGGAGATCATGACCCGTGATCAGCCCCTTCATCCCCGCAAGTATACAACAAAGGATAATGTGTGAGTATTCGGTTGGAAATGATTCAAGTTGCTCGTCTGGCTCCCAAATTACTGGGAGATTCCACCCAGTTGATTGAAGATTATCTTCTTGGGCAGCGTCATGCCGCAGGCGGCTTTGTCAACCGGGAGGGCATGCCCGACCTTTACTATTCTGTTTTTGCATTTGATGCCCTGCAATGTCTGCAATCCAAGTACCTATTGGATGGCTTTGCGGATTATTTAAAGTCTTTTGAGTGTGGTGACTCGCTTGATTTCGTCCATTTCTGCTGCCTGGTTCGATGTGCATCGATGGTTTTGGGAAAGGAAACCCCCAAAGCTTCCTTTCTCGAGCGCCTGTGGAGTCACCGTTCAGCCGATGGTGGGTTTCATCCTCAGCAAGGTAGCGATCAAAGTACAGCCTACGCGACATTTCTAGCAGTAGGGGCCCTTCAGGATTTGGGGTGGGATCTGTTACCGATCCGGTCGGAGGTTGTCGCGTCACTGGGCGGCTTGCGGGCGGGGAAGTCGGCGTGGAGCAACGAAAGGGCAGTGGCCATACCCTCCACGAATGCTACGGCTGCAGCGCTCACAACCCTTCGCCAATTTGGCTGTTTTCCGGATACCGAAACGACTCAATGGATACTGCAAATGGCCCACCCGATGGGAGGGTTTCTGGCTGCACCCCAGGCGCCGATTCCCGATTTACTTTCTACAGCAACGGCCCTGCATGCCCTGTCCGGGGACAATCAGCTGCTGGAGCTTTCTCTGAGGGAACGGTGCCTGGATTTTCTGGATTCTCTCTGGAGTAATGTGGGGGGGTTTCATGGTCATTGGCACGAAGATCATATTGATCCGGAGTATACCTTTTACGGTTTACTTGCACTGGGGCACTTAAGTGTTTCAGAATCGCTCCAATAGCCCTAACATTACCCAGTGCCATTCCCCGCCACCACTCCTCAGCTGGAGTTTCCACAGATGTTTACCATGGAAACATCTTGGCCGGTGCCAGACCAAGATGAACCCCTGTGGGAAGTGCAGACCCTGCTAAAACCTTTTTCCAAAGGATTATCACCCGGCAATCGAATTGGAGTGGCGGTCGGCAGTCGCGGCCTGGCTCATGGGGCTTGGCTCGTCAAGGATGTCTGCCAGCATCTGAATGAGCTGGGGGTTCAGGTTGTCCTCATTCCTGCCATGGGCAGCCATGGAGGTGCCACAGCTCAAGGACAAGCCACTGTGCTGGCAGAGTATGGTATCACATCGCAAAACTGCGGGGCTTCACTCGAACCGTCGATGGAAACCATTTTGGTCGGTGAGAGCCACCTTGGCACTTCGGTTTATTGGAGTTCCGTCGCGGCAGAACTCGATGGCGTTCTCGTCGTCAACAGGATCAAACCCCATACGGATTTCAAAGGGATGGTTGGAAGTGGTCTGATGAAGATGCTCGTGGTAGGACTCGGTAAGCGCGAGGGTGCCGCAGCCTTTCATCGCTCATCCTTGGAACATGGATACGAAAACATTCTCAGAGCCCATGCCGCAAAAATTCTTGAGACCATGCCAGTTCTGGGCGGAATCGCGGTGATTGAAAATGCGTGTCACGATACCGAATCTGTTCACCCTGTGAAGGCTGAGGAGTTGTTGGAAAAGGAAGCATGTTTGTTCCAAAGGGCGAAGTCGCTGGTGCCAGCACTGCCCTTTGATGACATTGACCTCCTCATTGTGGATCGGATGGGCAAGAATCTCAGTGGTTCTGGAATGGATCCCAATATTATTGGGCGTGGGGTTCACGGATACTCGACCCATTTTGCAGAGCAGCCACAGCATCCCAGAATCAAGCGTATTATGGTGAGGGAGCTAAGTCCCGAATCTCATGGGAACGCGATTGGTATTGGCATGGCGGATTTCACGACATCACGATTGGTCCGCTCCATGGATCACGCAACCACGTTCGTCAATGCCGTCACCGCCATGACACTCAATGGGGCCAAGGTGCCCATACACTTTGAAAAGGATGTGGATGTCATCCGGTGGGCATTGAGTTCCCTCACTCAGAATTCCTCCAAAGAGGCGCGTATTCTTCGGATCCGGGATACATTGAACCTTGATGTGATGGAGGGGTCCGTGTCTCTTTTGCAGGAAGCTAAGACCCATTCGGGACTTAAGCTAATGGAAAGACCTTTTCCCATGCGTTTTGACGCGGATGGAAATTGTCTGCCCCTGCGATGACCCAGGCAAGGTAGTGGACGAGGTGGTGAGACTTAGGCCTCAACTTGAAATCATGTCATGTTCCCGCGCGTAATTGAAGAGTCCGCCAGCATCGACCACGGCGCGTACATCTCCCAAAGGTTTGAACGTGTAAGTCTTTCCAGTAGTTTCTACTTCGATCTGACAGGCATCGAGATCGACTGATATCACATCCCCCGTTTGTAGTATCTCACACAGTCGTTCCGCGCATTCACAGGGATAAAGCTCACCCGTGGCCACACAGTTGCGGAAAAAAATACGGGCAAAACTCTCTGCAAGAACAAGCTGACAATCCGCAGAACCCATCGCGATGGGGGCATGTTCCCGGGAGCTTCCACAGCCAAAATTACGTCCGGCGACCACGATAGGGTAGTGGCTATCAAGCTTGCCTTCCTCTACGTAGCGTTGGTTGTAGAGAGAGTCAGGCAATCCGCACAATGCGTAGCTCCCCAACTTTTCGTATTCCTCTGCAATGGTAGGAATGAGGTTGAGATATTGCGCTGGAATGATCTGGTCTGTGTCAATGTTGTCTTGAACGACATACACCGGTCCCCTGATTACCTTGCTCATAACGCTCGCAAATATGCCCATGGCAGGGTTGTTTTGGCAACCCTAATAGGCCATTAGTTAGCAAGGTTGGAGGAAAGGGCCTCAGTGGAAGCCTTTTGCGATGCCATGCCGCCCGCATCAATTAGGTGGCGCAAGATGTGCAAGCCTTCTCTGGTGTAGGCATCCAGGCGCTTATCCTGCTCTTCCTCGTCTTCGCCGACATAACTTTCCTCATCGATCTCGTCTGCCTGGTCGAGAGAATCTTCCGCATCGTTTTCCTCGTCTTCAACCACTTCGGGGTAGGATGCTGGATCGTCACCGTCGAAAAGCAACACCGCTGGGGATTCATTGCGGACATCATCCATGGTGATACGGTGAATCTTCAGCCCGGGAAACCTTCTGGCCTGCCTTTCGCGCTGACGCGATTTGTTGCGAACCTTTTCCTCTTCTTTTTCGTCGATACGGTCTTGCTCTCTGAGGCTGACGGTCTTGCGCTTCTTGACTTCCTTGTATCTTTCAATGTCGTCCAGAATGTATTGAAAGTCCTTGTCCTCCCGGATGCGAAATTCGGAAGCCTCTTTGAGGGTTTCAATGATGGGCGTCACCCTGTCCAATGATTGGTAGGATGCTGCGTCGATGATGTCAGGCTCCAGGCTTCTGGGAAGGTTCGCTTCGCCGAGTTCCATGTAATCGTAAATGGAAGGCAGGATGACATCCGGAGTCACACCATGCTTCTGGGTGGTTCCTCCAGCGATACGATAAAATTTTTGAATGGTGTATTTGAGCATGCCACTTTGCTGGGGTGTACCCTTGAATCGATTCAATTCCATCAGGGTTTGGACAGTACCTTTACCATGGGTGGATTGATCGCCGACGATCACCGCTCTCTGGTAGTCTTGAAGGGCTGCAGCGGTAATTTCTGCTGCAGAGGCACTGAGTTGACTGACCATGACCACCAAGGGGCCACCGTAAATAGTGCTGGGATCTTCATCCTCCAAAATCTTCTTTTGTTTGGCGTAATTCTGAACCTGGACGACAGGGCCCTTAGGAATAAACAATCCCGTAAGGGCAACCGCCTCTGGAAGAATCCCCCCTCCATTTTTGCGCAGATCCAAGGCAATGCCTTCGACTTGCTCCTTGTCCAGCCTCTTGAGCAGCTTGGCGGTGTCCGAGGCGACATTTTCGTAGTATTGGGGCACGGTAAGAACGCCAAGACGACGGGACACTCCCTTTTCATCCTTCATGGTGATGATTCGCGCCTTTGCGAATTGGTCCTTCAGCTCGATGCGATCTCGGAGTAGGACAACCTCTTTTGTGCCGGATCCATCGACTGATTTGGCGGGAATGATGGTTAATCGAACCCGGGTGCTGAGCTCGCCACGGATCATTTGAACGACCTTGTTAAGCTTCATTTCGACCACGTCGACGGCTTCTTCTTCTCCTTGTGCTACTGCGATTATCTTATCGCCAGGTTTGATCTGCTTGCTTTTGTCTGCTGGGCCACCAGGAACCAGGCTGACTATTTGGCAATACCCTTCATTGCTGCGCAGGAGGGCTCCGATGCCGGTGAGCTCGTTATTGACATTCTTGATATAAAAATCATCCGCTGTGGATGGGCTCATGTAATCGGAGTGCGGATCGTAGGCACTCGCGAGACTCGTCAGGTAAATTTGCAGGATTTCGTCAGGCTCCAGCATGTTGTAATCTTTGACCAAGCGGTCATAGCGTTTGGAGAGGCGCTCCTTGACATCGTAGAGATCCTCCTTGCCCATGCGCCCCTGCAACAGATCATATTTGATTCTCAAACGCCATAGATCTCTCGCCTCTTCGGCAGTGCTGGGCCAAGGCTCCTCTGCGCGCTTGACCTGTATCGCATCTTCCACATCAAAGGAGTATTCCTGCTGGAGAAGTTCATCGATGACTTCGCGTCGCTCAGCCAAACGGAGTTTGAAACGATCAAAAATCTCGAAAGCCGGTGCTGCATTGGGGACTCTCTTCTGGTCCAGGATGCCAATGGTGAAATCATCAAGTTGTGTACGATATTTTTCGGCAAATTCATCAATATCGGACTGCAAAAATATCTGGTGATTCAAGTCCAGGGCATCGAGGTAGTTGTCGAAGAAGATTTCTGAAAGTTCATTGTCGAGCCATTTTTGTCGTAAGTGGCTTTGGCTCAACACTTGGCCTACCACCTCGGTGATTTTGCCACTCTGCCGCATGCTCAGTTCCAGTCCAAGCAGTGAATTCACAGTCCAAAAGGCGAGGACCATGAGGGTTGTTTTGCGCAGGAACATCATGATTATTTAGACTTTGCACGGTTCCGGTGGCAATTCAATACCGATTGAGATTTTTTTGACGTTTGATAGATTGAGTTCAGAAACCGCATATTTCTGCCGATAGACTTTAACAGCAGTTAGAAAAGCGTCACACTTTTGAAATGAGCAACTTGCCTTCACAGCAGAAAGACCGTCCACGGCATGAGTGATTGGAAGTCACGCACAATGGTGTGGTTTTGCCTGGGATGTTTCCTATCATGGATGACTTCGGTCTCCAGCCAGGAAACGGCTGGAATGCCAGGCGCCACGCTGCACCTCGGATTTGATACATTGATTCAACCCGCACCCATGCGGGAACAAACATGGATCGATGTAACTAAAGGAACGCTTGCGAATCTTCATACCTCCGGAATGACCGGTCAGGGGTTGGTCTCTCGCGAAGCCATGGATGGCATCTTGCTTCAAGCGACACAGACCACGGCCCCAACTGCCGCGTTTCTTCGGGGTACTTTCAAATGCTTTTTCAAACCCGATTGGACAAGTGGGCAGGGGCCTGGCCGGCATGCCACTCTGGCGGGTTTTGGGCAGTGGAAGGTCCCGCCTGATATGACAGGCTATTGGGGCATCACCATGGATCCCACCGGAAAGCAGTTGCAGCTGGGAATCCAATCGACCACGCGAGGAGAGACTCTGATCGCGGCACCGATTCAGTTTGAAAAGGATCGGTGGGTGGAAATAGCTGTTAGTTATGCTCCTGAGGGAACATGGGTTCACGTGGACGGGGTCACCCATGGCCCCGGACAAGGGGTTTCGTTTCTCCCCCCCGCCCGAGCACTTTCAGACACAGGTCTTTCTATTGGGAACGCCCCCAAGGGAAACCAGCCTGTCGGGGGCATCCTGGATGAGGTTCAATGGTTCAATTTTCCGCTCAAACAGGTGGAATTGGAATCCAGTCAGTGGTCGATGAGTGCTCGAGTCGATGACAAGCAGTCCTCTATTCATTTAAGCTGGCCACCGACGTTGGATGGCCCCTTTGCCATTCGCAGGCGTCCTCAAGGCCAGAGCCGCTGGACCTTGCTGAAAACCGAATTGAAGGGGTTTTATTATCAAGATTTTGCTGCGGCTTTGCAAAAAGGCCAGATCTATCAATATCAGGTCCAGTCTCGTTCCGGAAAAGAGCGTCTCAGAGATCTGGCTGTGGGCTATGCCTTGCCTGGCAATTTGCACCCCGGAACCATCCTGATACTGGTCGATGAAACTTTGGCACAGAAGCTTCAAGTCGAATTGGAGCTTTATTCCCGGACACTAGAGCGCGAAGGCTGGCAGGTTTTGGTAGCCCCATCCCCCAGGCATGATGACCGTGACTGGTCACGCAATCCTCCGCTTATTTCACGCGTCAAGGGTCTTGTGCAATCCCACCTGAGTCATCAGATTCATCAAACACGCCTACTGCTTTTGCTTGGGCACGTGCCGGTTCCTTATTCAGGCTTTAGGGCACTGGATGGTCATACACGTCCTCAGGATGATCACCGTGGCGCTTGGCCTTGCGACATTTATTACGGAGACCTTGATGGGGTTTGGACGGATCATTCCGTATCGCACATGAATCAGACCTCGCGACTTAACAGCAACCTACCTGGGGATGGTAAATTCGATCAGGACTTAACGCCGACTCTTTTGGAGGTGGGCGTCGGCCGTGTTGATTTTGCCAATATGCCATCGCTGCTCGAAAGTCGTTTGGTGCGTTCAGATAAGAAACAGTCGAACCTGGAAATCAAGCTTTTGAAGGAGTATCTCGGGAAAAATATTCTTTACCGGAATAAGCGCCTGAACTTTGCGATGGAAACCATCGTGGATGCCACCTTGTCACCCATCATGAACCAAAAAATCATTTCTACCGCTGCCGCTTCTGGTTGGGCGACTTATGGTTGCGACTACGGCAGGCTGAGAAGCGGGAGAATTTTTACCAAAGGGAACCGATCGCTTTGGGGGTTCGTCAGTGGTTATGGGGGTATCCAATCTTTGCAAGCTGGGGAAGGCCTGATTGAAACCAAGGATTTTAAGGGTTCCACTATGGCTGCAGATGTTGGTTTTCTTGCACTTTATTCATCGTGGCATGCCGATTGGAATCAGACCGATGGTTTCATGAAAGCATGTCTCTCATCCAACGATGGACCTCTTGGGGTCTTCAGTACCATGGCAGGGCCTTGGAATCTGGGGCGTCTTGGCCTAGGTGCTTGCCTGGGTGAGGTCTTGTTGGCCTCAGTGAATGGTTCGGAAAAGGGTGCTTCCAGGGCCATGGCTTTTTTGGGAGACCCTTCTCTCAGGTGTCACGTGACCCCTCCTTTGGATGATGTTAAGATTCTTTTTTCAGAAGGTCAGAGATATCTAGCGTGGGGCGGGCCTCAACTCGATCACCCTGAAAAGATTCACCTTTACCAAAAGCCGCCCGGTAGTGAAGTGTTTGAACATTTTCTTTCCATGGATTCGGAAGCTACATCCATCGGCATTCCTCAGGAGGTCGCCTCCGGGACGGAATTCATGGTCCGACAAGGTGAGTGGATTCACAGCGGGAGCGGCTCTTTCGCCAACCTCAGTTTGGGTGTGGTCACTAGGACTCCGTGAGGGCGGGGGAACTTCCTCTCAAATAAGGGCCTGCCAACAGGGATCCATTGACAAATTCTGTTGTTTGAATGATCAATGGCGACATGCAAATCAACAGGCTATGTCTATTTGCTATTCTGAGCTTTCCGCCCCTCCTGGGCTGCGGTTTGGAGCAAACAGCGCGAGAAGAGCAGAAGCCTTACGCCAAAGTCGCAGAAGCGGCATCGGTGCTTCACCTGGACCATGCCCAGCCTAAGTTACCCACGATGCGATTGTTCCTGGCTGATAAAACCGTCACAGCTGAGTTGGCCAGAAGTGTCAGGGAAATCGCCACCGGCATGATGTTCCGCGAACATATGGGGGAGAACGAAGGTATGCTCTTCGTTTTCAACGCGCCTCATCAAACCTCCTTCTACATGAAAAACACTTTGCTGCCTCTTACCTGTGCCTACATTGGCCCAGACGGCCGCATCCTGGAACTTCACGACATGAAGCCACTCGATGCATCCAGCATTCCAGCCCAATCTGCCAACGTTCAGTTCGTTCTGGAGATGCCTCAAGGTTGGTTCAAGAAACAGGGAATCCAAGTAGGAACCATGATCGTCAGCGAAAAAGGACCCCTTAAGCAAGTCCTGGTAGGACGCTAGGCAACGTTTAATTTTGAATAAGGAGAATGGCTGTGTGAAGTGCTTACTGGCTCAAGTAAACCCCACCATTGGTGATTTTGGCGGTAATATGGCAAAAATCATGGAGGCCTACGGCCAAGGTATACGCGCAGGAGCGGATCTGGTTATTTGTCCCGAAATGGTTTTAACAGGCTATCCTCCGCGCGATTTGCTGCTCAAGTCGTATTTCCTCGATGAAAGCCTTAACCACCTTCAATCCATAGCCGAACAAACGGGGTCTGTGGGACTAATCGTGGGAACCATTGATCGAAATGCAAGTGGAGCCGGACGTCCGCTTTACAATGCGGCGGTATTGCTGCAAAAAGGCAGAATAATCGCCAAGCGTTATAAGACCTGTCTCCCAACGTATGACGTTTTTGAAGAAGATCGGTATTTCGAACCGGCCAGAGATAATACTCCGATTGCCTTCATGGGGGAACACCTTGGATTGACCATTTGTGAGGACGCCTGGAGCCATCCTTATGCGATTCACGAGTCGCACTACGGTCACAATCCCCTGGAGAAACTTAAAGATCAGGGCGCGAGTCTTCTCATCAATATTGCGGCTTCACCCTGGCAGGTTGGAAAGGTAGCCATGCGCCAGCGATTGTTTGAAGCACAAAGCAGTGAACTAGGGTTACCGGTTCTTTATGTCAATATGGTCGGAGGGAATGATGAGCTGATTTTCGATGGTAGTAGCATGTTTGTGGATCCCAATAGGGGGATGGTTGCCAGATCCCCGTTATTTGAAGCTCAACATCTATGGGTGGATACCCAAGAACAAGCCACGACATCCCCACCCGATGGCCCGGATGTCCTTGACGAAGAAGGCCAGATTATCAAGGCATTGGGTCTGGGGATACGCGACTATGTCCATAAATGCGGATTTAAGTCGGTTCTGCTTGGGCTTTCCGGTGGCATCGATTCGGCATTGACGGCAGTCATCGCGGTGGAAGCGCTGGGGCCTGAACATGTCATGGGGGTTGCCATGCCAACTCGATTTTCCTCGAAAGGAAGTCTCACTGATGCCTCGAAATTAGCTGAAATATTGGGGATTCGTTACGAAGAGATTCCTATTGAACCGGCGTTTGAAGTCATCAAGGGTTCCCTTAGTCATCTCTTTGCAGACAAGGCTGAGGATGTGACTGAGGAAAACCTGCAGGCGAGGATTCGAGGCACGACCTTGATGGCACTCTCCAACAAATTCGGATCCCTTTTGCTGACCACGGGCAACAAAAGTGAATTGGCTGTGGGCTATTGCACGCTCTACGGAGACATGTGTGGCGGTCTGGCAGTGCTCAGTGATTGCCCCAAGACCATGGTTTACCGCCTTTCACGATGGATCAACCGTGCGGAAGAAATCATTCCATGGGAAACGATTGAAAAGCCTCCTTCAGCCGAACTCCGCCACGACCAGAAGGATCAGGATAGTTTGCCTGATTACGCTACCTTGGATGCTATACTGGAGGATTACCTGGTGGAACATCAGTCGATCGACAGCATTGTGGCCAAAGGGCATGACCGCTCATTGGTGGAAAAAATTATCAGGCTGATGGATCTCAATGAATACAAGCGTCGACAGGCGGCTCCCGGGTTGAAGGTGACCTCACGTGCGTTTGGGATGGGCAGAAGGGTGCCAATTGCCCAAAGGTTTCGTGAAAAGTATGACCCTATCTGAGTCAAGGTGCTTCAGGGCAGCGTGAACTCTATTCAGAGGCCTCACTTGTGGCCACAGCCAATCGCTTGAGATACTCAAAACTGTACAATCCTGTGCGGTGTCCGTCACTGAAGTCGAAGCGAATGGCATAACCGCCCACAGGCTGCCAATGAATCACCCGCACGCCGGGAAACTCCGTTTGCTCACTGCCTCCGTGCATGTGCCCGAAGAGATCCGGTTCGCCCTGGTTTTCAGCGCTTGGCGAAGCAGCCCGGAGAACCTCCATGGAGAAAAAATCTTCGCTTCCGTCATTCCAGCGGATAGCCACTTCATTTCCGATCAAATCCAGTTTTTCCGGCCTAAGGGGCAACATCCTCAAACCATGGCATGCCCTCAGGTCACAATCAAGGCAATGAAAGGCTCTGTATATGTTATGAAGTATCCTGTTGAATACCAAGAATCGATCTTGCCGCAAGAGGTGCGTAATTTCTTCCATTGCAATAATACGTGTAGGTATTATTTTAAATACAGTATTGTCATGGGCCTAAATCATTTTATACCACTGCTCTCGCATTTCTGCCTGGGCCTCACCCTTGCAGTCGTTTTGGCTGCTTCCCGGAATTTCGTTGTGGCTGAAACCGCAGGGGTAGCGACACAAACCTCATGGCCCATGTATCGGGGACAACCGTCGCTGAGTGGAGTGAGCCCAGCGTCCCTCGAAGGCAACCTAAAAGAGGCATGGGTTTTCAAGGCAGAGTGGGGGATCAAGTCTTCTGCAGCCATCGTTGGTAGGCAGGTCTTCGTTGGCTGTGATGACGGTCATTTGTTCGCCCTCGATTTAGAAACCGGGGAAAAGAAATGGGCCTTCAAAACAGAAGGTGCCGTGGAAAGCTCGCCTTTGGTTCTGGGGGATGGCGTTTTTGTCGGATCTGCAGATGGAGCACTGTACCGTCTTTCGATTCAAGATGGGAGCGTGCGATGGAAATATCAAACAGACGACCAAATTCTTGGAGCACCGAATTGGTATCAACTTCCCGATCAGGAGCACCCCTGGATCATTGTCGGAAGCTATGACTTTCGTCTTCATTGCATACGCAGCAATGACGGTTCTAAGGTTTGGGATTACGAAACGGGGAATTACATCAACGGCAGCCCCGCCATTTCGCAAGGCAAGACGGTCTTCGGGGGCTGTGATGCCCTGCTCCATGTGATTGACTTGAAAAATGGGTCGAAAACCAAGGAAATTAACGCTGGAGCCTATATCGCTGGGTCCGCCGCCATGCAGGGTGCCTTGGTTTATGTTGGGCACTACGAGAGCGAGTTTCTGTGTTTTGATTTGGAGAAAGGCGCGCTTAGCTGGAAATACCGTAATCGAAATTTTCCATACTACTCTTCTCCTGCCATTTACGAATCATCGGTTCTCATTGGAGGCCGCGATCGTCAGCTTCATTGTTTGGATCGTTTTACGGGAAGCAAAAAGTGGGTATTTTCAACCCGCGGGAAGGTCGACTCTTCTGCAGTGATTCTTGGGGGGCGTGAAGTGCTTTTCGGGTCTGAAGATGGTCGGCTTTATCGACTGAAGCTTGAAGACGGAGAAGAAATTCAGTCCATCGATCTTGGTCAGCCTCTGACCGGATCACCCGCTGTCGTAGAAGGATGGGTGGTCATCGGAGACGAAGATGGTCATGTTTACGGTTTCAAAGACAGTAGAAGCTCCTGACCATGCCGATCCCACCTCTTGAAATACCCTTGATCTCATGAATCCATCTGCGGAACCCCAAACTACAGCTAAAGTGGAGCAAACCGGCAAGCAGCAGACGCAGGCCGGGAATTATTTTGTTTCAAATTATCCCCCTTACTCATTCTGGAACCCGTCGTTTGTCGATCAATATCAGCAAGCTCTGGAACGTTCTCCGCTTCCGGAAACACCCCTGGGGCTGTATTTTCATATCCCATTTTGTCGTAAGCGCTGCCACTTCTGCTACTTCAAGGTCTACACGGATAAGAATGCCACAGCGATCAACGGCTACCTCGATGCTGCCATCGAGGAACTCAAGACTTATTCCCAAAAGCCATTCATCGGTGGAAGGCTTCCCAAATTCATTTACTTTGGAGGCGGTACGCCCAGCTATTTGTCCGTGCCCCAGCTTACAATGCTGACAGATCGCATGAAGGCCCTGCTTCCTTGGGATGAAGCAGAGGAAGTAGCCTTTGAGTGTGAACCGGGAACATTGACCGATAAAAAGCTTCGCGCTATCCGGGATATTGGCGTCACTCGATTGAGTCTTGGTGTGGAGCATTTTGACGATCACATTCTCGAGACGAACGGTCGCGCACACCGTTCCAAGGAGATCGAAAAAGCTTATCGATGCGCCCAAGACCTTGGCTTTCCTCAAATCAATATTGATTTGATTGCGGGAATGCTGGAGGAAACCGAAGAGAAGTGGCAGATGGCGATTGAGAAAACCCTTTCGCTGGCCCCCGACAGTGTGACGATTTATCAAATGGAAGTTCCGTTCAATACGACGATTTACCGTCAAATGAAGGAGCAGGGTCAACTAAGCGCACCTGTGGCAGATTGGGAAACCAAGCGAAGATGGGTTCGCGAGGCCTTTGAGAAATTCGAACAGGCAGGATACGCCATCACCAGTGCCTACACGGCTGTCAAGGACAAGGAGCAAACCCGCTTCGTCTATCGGGATCGCCTTTGGGAGGGGGCAGATTTACTCTCGCTCGGGGTGGCATCTTTCGGTCATATCGGTGGCACCCATTATCAAAATCATGCCGACTTTGACCCTTATGTCGAACGGGTAAACCAAGGTGTACTTCCCGTCTTTCGTGCCTACACTCCGAACCATCTGGAGCGTTTGATCAGGGAATTCATTCTTCAGCTCAAACTGGGACATACCCGAAGTAGCTACTTTACTGAAAAATTTGGAGTGGATGTTCAAAAGCAATTTCATGAGCCACTCAGGCGTCTGATGGATTGGGGCTATCTGCGATTGGAGGATGATCACATCAATCTCAATCGCGACGGGCTATTGCAGGTCGACCGCTTGCTGCATGAGTTCTTTCTCCCCGAACACCTGACAAAACGTATGGTTTGAGTGGCTAATTATCAAATGGAATGTCCAACTCCAATCAAGCAGGATTTCTGGTTTCCACTGAAGCAGTTTTATCAACGACGCTTTTTGGCATGGGTTGAACCAGAACCTCTCGCTCCGGATGCTGTGCCGGAACCCTATCACCCACTTCTGGTCCACCAGAAGGACATGACTCCCACCCTATCGGCTCACTACGGCGATGACATTCTCATCACAGTGTACCATGAGCAAAGAGTGGGGGATCATTATTCACGTGAAGTGGTTCTGAAGCTCAAACATTCACAGAGAAAAATAGAATGGGGTGGCATCCAAATCCGTTTAAACGCCCTTCCTGAGCCAACCCAGCGTCTCATCACCGAAGCTCAGTTGCCTCTAGGATTCATTCTCAATGACCAAAAGGTCCAGCACCGCAGCCAGCCTGTGGGTTTTTTTCGGATGCGGCCCGATGCGCACATTCAAAAAGTGCTGGGTGCCACTGACGCGCCTTGGCTTTACGGTCGCCGCAATCAGTTGTTTCTGGCAGATGAGCGGGTGATTGCAGAAATTGTAGAAATTCTCCCATCCTATTGATGCAAAATGATCAAAGGGTGTTATCTATGAAAACATGAATGAGACAACACAAGTCGAGGTAGTGGTCATCGGCGCGGGTCCAGCGGGCTGCAGCGCTGCCTGCATTCTGGCTGAGGCTGGCCATCGTGTGCTTGTTTTGGAGCGCGAGGCATTCCCACGTTACAAAGTAGGTGAGTCCATGATCCCATTCACTTACTTTCCCCTTAAACGATTGGGACTAATAGAGAAAATGCGGGCCTCTCATTTTGTCAAAAAGCACAGCGTGCAGTTCGTGATGCCCAACGGCCAAGCTTCACAGCCCTTTTACTTCTCCACGAGGTATGATTCTAACGTCGCGCAAACATGGCAAGTCCTGCGCTCCGAGTTTGACCAGATGATGCTTGACCACGCGCTTGATCTTGGCGCCGAAGTGTGGGAGGAAACACATGTGGTGGATCTGATGCGCAACTCTCGAGGAGAAGTTTGTGGCGTTCTAACTAGGGACCGAGATGGGCGCGAGAGTCATGTGCGTGCATTGATGACTATCGATGCCTCTGGCAAGGAAGCCTTTACGGTCGCCAAGAACCGTTGGCGTGAAAGGGATCCCCACCTCAATAAAGTTGCCGTGTGGACTTACTACAAGGACGCCAAGCGTGACGAAGGCATCGACGAAGGAGCGACTACCGTCGCATACGTTCCTGAGAAAGGTTGGTTTTGGTTTATTCCGCAGCATGATGGGATGACATCCGTGGGAATTGTGGCAGAGGCCTCTTACTTGACGCGCGATGGTGTCAAGCAGCCCGAAGCCATTTTTAGGCGTGAAATTTCCCAAAACAAATGGATAGAGCACTATTTGCGTGAAGGGAAACCCGCGGGGCCTTATCGGGCTACCTCCGAGTACACGTTCCGCTCACGATACTGTGCTGAAAAGGGTCTTTGCCTTATTGGGGATGCGTTTGGTTTCCTTGACCCGGTCTTTTCATCAGGGCTCTTGTTGGCATTGAAAAGCGGAGTGATGGCCGGGGAGACCATTGTCCAGTGCCTTCGAGACGGCGACCTGGGGCCTGAAAAGTTTCAGGAATACAGTCGTGTCATGCGCGAAGGAATCGAGAACATGCGCAAGTTGGTTTATGCCTTTTACGATCCAGATTTCAGCTTCAAGGATTTGATTGCCAAATACCCCGAATTGGGTGGCGACGTGACCGATTGTCTTTCCGGCGACGTGAATAAGGATTTCTCTAATTTGTGGGAGAAGATTCAGGAGTTCTGCTCAATTCCCAAGGATTTGCCTCATGGAGAACCCCTCACAGAGCAGGCCCAAACGGCGGTGCCTGCATGAAAATTGTCCAATTGACGCCCGGTGCCGGTGGCATGTACTGCGGAGGGTGCTTCCGAGACAATGCCTTGGTAAAGGGTTTAAGGAGCCAGGGACATGATGTTCTCATGGTGCCTCTTTACTTGCCCCTGACCCTGGAAGACGAGGATCAAAGCAAGGAAACCCCTATTTTCTATGGTGGTATCGGCGTTTTTTTGCGTCAGTATGCTCAGTGGCTTCCCTCAACTTGGACCCGCTGGCTTAGCCGCCGCAGCCTACTTGGCAAGGTGGCTGGAAAAGCGGCCAAGACACGCCCTGAGGATACGGGAGCCCTCACCGTTTCCATGTTGAGGGGGCTGGATGGCCGTCAAGCGGGTGAGTTAAATGCGCTGGTTGACTGGCTGAAGCAGCATGGTAAACCGGATGTCGTTTGCCTATCCAACGCCTTGCTTCTTGGTATGTGCCCTGCCATTCAACGTGGTCTCGGGGTGAAGGTGGTTTGCACCTTGCAAGGCGAGGATACCTTTCTGGATGCCCTCCGTGAACCCTACCGAACCGAAGCTTGGGATGAACTGTCCAGGCTGGCTGCCGAGGTGGACGCATGGATTGCCCCAAGCCAGTATTACGGTCGCACCATGCAGAATCGGCTGAAGATGGTTGAAAACCGTATCCATGTTGTCCCCAACGGGATTCCTCTAGAGGGTTACCAGATTAGTTCTCTTCCCGCCCATCCACCTGTGCTGGGATACTTTGCGAGAATGTGCCCGCAGAAAGGTCTCGATACCCTCGTGGACGCTTTTCGCGATCTTAAAAAGCAAGATTCAACGAAGCATCTTAAACTGATGATAGGAGGTGGATGTGGCCCCGGTGACGTCGCTTTTGTGGAGAGCTTGAAAGAGACATTAAAGCATGCTGGCTTGAGTCACGATGTTACCTGGCATCCCAATCTCAGCCGTGAGGAGAAACTGGATTTTTTCTCGAAGTTAACCCTCTTTTCAGTGCCAGCCCTTTATGGCGAGTCTTTCGGCTTGTATGTGCTCGAGTCCCTGGCTTCGGGGGTGCCTGTCGTGCAACCGCCGCATGCTGCCTTTCCCGAGATCATTGCACAAACCGGAGGCGGCATTCTATCAGAGGGTCTGAGCGCCCAAGATCTCTCCTCGTCCATCAGATGCTTGTTGATGGACCGACCCCGTTTGCTGGCCATAGCCAAGGAGGGGCGAGAGAGTGTCATTCGGACTGGCTCCGCCCAGTCCATGTGCGAAGGGGTGTTGAATGTTTTTGAACACCTCTAGAGATGCTTTGAGTTCAATGGGATCGAGGCAACGCTTGATGGCTTCGACCAGCCGAAAAGCCCACCAAGCATGCAGTTGCACTTTCTGAGGGTGTTTTCTATAATCTTATTACGTGATATTGAGCAGTGATACTCCTCAGGTGCTTCCAGGACCCGGCCCCGCGTCGGACCCATGCATTTCCTTGAAACCGGAAGATGCCTACTTGGTGATCTGTTGGGATGATCCTGTCAATCTCATGGATTACGTGACGCACGTTTTTCAAAAAGTATTTGGGTGGAGGCGGGAGCGCGCCCATCGGCATATGCGGGAAGTTCATGAGCAGGGTAAAAGCATCCTCATGCGAGAGAGCCTTGAAAAGGCGGAGCACTACGTGCACCAGCTCCAGTGCTATCACCTGCAAGCCACCTTGGAGAAGGACGCATGAAGGCAAGGCGTCTTGATGACGGTGAGCTGTGTGTTTTACTTGATGAGCGGGAATGGCGTATCTTTTCCGCCCTTCTTGCCCAGTATGCTTCAGGGCTGGATAGACCGTCACCCCCAAGCCATTCAAATAAGGATCCCGTGATTGAAGAATCCAACACCTGGTTGCGGGAAATGCAGGCGGCACATCGACAAAGTCTGGTGAAACGTGCGGCCACTTGGTTGGAAGCAGGGAGCACCTCTTCCCCGGAAGATACTTCCCAAAAGATGCTTCGACTCAGTGGCCATGATGTCGAGTGGATGCTCCAACTATTTAATGATCTTCGAATCAGTCACTGGATGCTTCTGGGATGTCCGAATGAAGCGGACCTCAAAAGTGAAAAGTGGACCGAAGCCCAGTTGCCAAGTGTATGGTCGATGGGTTTGTGTGGCATGTTTCAATCGGTGCTTCTACAGGCCCTAAACGGTTCAGGTAAACCCGGTGATCCTTCTGGAGATGAGATCACTCCATGACATGGTTGCCTTCCTAGAAAAACAGATCTGGTTCCCAGAACCACGCCGTTATGATCGCTACCTCAAGGAAGGGCTATTGGCTGTTGGGGGGGATCTCTCCGTGCGACGACTCAAACTGGCTTATGAAAAGGGTATTTTTCCGTGGACGGACGATCCCATCACCTGGTGGTGCCCCCAGCAGAGGGGAGTCTTCGAGCTCAACAAGATTCACATCTCGCGAAGCCTGCGCCGGGTTCTGAAAAAACAACGATTCGATATTACTTTTAATACAGCATTTGACGAAGTGATTGAAGCTTGTGCCAAGGTGCCGAGACCTGGGGGTTGGATCACCCCTCGGTTCATTCGAGCTTATCAACAGATGCATGACCAGGGATGCGCACACAGCGTGGAATGCTGGCACGAGGGATCTCTGGTGGGGGGGGTGTATGGAGTGCAGGTGGGAGCTGCGTTTGCAGGCGAATCGATGTTTTATCGAGTCAGCAATGCGTCGAAAGTCGCACTGTTGCATCTCCTGCGGGCCCTTCGTGATCGAGGATGTCGCTTGGTGGACATTCAGATGCTCACTCCGGTGACGCAATCTCTCGGAGCTCATTACATCAACAGGGAAACCTTCCTTGACCGACTCGAAATCGCTCGTTCACATACTTGCACATTTCCAACGGGTCCCTCACAGTATGCCTGTGACTCGCAATGGTCTTCACTCTAGCATTTTCAGCTTGCTCGTTGCATGTTGCCTTCCATGCCTTGCTTGTCATTCCGAGCCCTTAAGTGAGGCAACGCTTTTCCAGGAATATTCGGACGCCATTGTCACGATTCGGCACATGGGCCGTGAGGGGCGTGAACAGGGCGTCGGAACTGGGTTTGTGATGGACCAGGAAGGTCGCATCATTACAAGTCTGCACGTGATTGGGGAAGCCCGTCGCGTTAAGGTAATTTTCAGTGACGGAGCAGAATACGAGCCCGAATCTATCTGGGCATGGGATCGTAATCAGGATCTGGCTGTCTTAAAAATATCGAGGGAAAACCTGACTCCGCTACCGCTTGGGCAATCATCCAATCTAACCACAGGTCAGAAAGTCATGGCTCTGGGGAATCCAATGGGGCTTGAAAGAAGTGTGGTGGGAGGAGTCCTGTCGGGATTACGTCAATTTACCCAAGGCCCCATGATTCAAATTGCCATCCCGATTGAACCGGGAAACAGCGGAGGCCCCCTTTTCGATGTCCAAGGCCAGGTCATTGGAGTGATGAACATGAAAAGTACGCTGACTCCGAACTTGGGATTTGCCACTCCCATTGATGGGATCCGTCCCTTGCTTGAGCGCCCAAACAGTATGGCATGGTCTCAGTGGTTGCGATTGGGTGCTCTGGATGAAACTCGCTGGGTGACCGACCAGCCTGCCATGTGGAGTAGCAAGGTCGGCCGGGTCAGAGTGGATGGAGTCGGGGAGGGGTTTGGCGGCCGCGCTTATTGCCATTGGGTTCAGAGGCCAGAACACCAACCATATCAAGTAGAAGTCATGGTCCGTTTAACGGATGAAAGCGGTGCCGCTGGCATTATTTTTGGCTCCGATGGTGGAGACACCCACTATGGCTTCTATCCGAGCAACAGTCAGTTGCGACTCACGCGCTTTGAGGGGCCTTCGGTATACGACTGGACCATCTTGGACCAGGTTCGCTCTTCCCATTATCGCAAAGGTGATTGGAATCACCTCAGAGTCGTGCATCGACCAGACACGATCGACTGTTACCTCAACGATGTTCTGGTGATTCAATCCAAAGATCGGGATTTAGTCAGCGGGCAGGTGGGCATCACGAAATTTCGTCAAACGGGAGCAGAATTCATGTCGTTCAGGGTGCGCGAGGATGGATTTTCGGAATCTGAAGTCACGCATGCAGATGGACTGCGGCAGGAACGTGAAAAGGCGCTTCTGGAAGCTTATCTGATGGATTCAGGCAAACTGCCAACCTTTGGCGGGGGAGGTGAAAAATGGACTTCTGAAGATTACCGTCAGGTGGCTGAAAAGCTCAAAAAAGGGGCCAACTTTTTCAAAGAAAAGGCCAAGCAAACGCACCGCGAAACGATAGCCGAAGCTCTGCAGAAGATGTTCCAGAGCCCTGAAGGTTCAGTCGATCTTTTGAAGGCAGCGCTGTGGATCGCCAGACATGATCAACCCTCCTTGGATGCGTCGGACTATATCCACGAGGTTGAGCGTATGGTCCTAGCCATTCAAAAACGTTGGAAAGAATCTTTTAGCCAGGACCAAAAGGTCGAATCCATCATTACCTACTTGTTCGTCGAGAATGGTTTTCATGGCAGTTTCACCGACTACCAGCATGCCTCCAACAGTTATCTGAACAAGGTGATCGAGGATCGGGAGGGTTTACCCATCACACTCTCGGTATTATTCATGGCACTTGCAGAAAAATGTGGGCTCGATTGCATCAAACCCCTGCCTCTACCAGGACATTTCATGGTTCGCCAGCAGCTCGCAAGTGGAGATGAACAGGTCATTGACCTTTTTGAAGGTGGCAAACGATTATCTTTCAAAGAAGCTGATCAAATGGCATGGGAAAGGCAGGGGGTTACGGTGGACAGTCAGCAGATGCAGATCCCTTCGAAGAAAGATATCATTCTTCGAATGATCAGGAATCTACAGATCTTTGCCGGAAGTGAAGCTGGCTTGGAAGCCTCTCTTCCTTACCTGGATTTAGCTTTGGTGCTGGATGCTTTTAATACCTCTTTGCTTCTTGAACGAGCATCGACTCGTTTACGTATGGGCCTACGTGACGATGCCAAAAAAGATTTTAAAACCCTTTTGGAACTCCTGCCTGCGGATGACTCAGCTGAGTCCATACGTGAACTTTACAATACGCTCTGACGACCATGGAAAATGGCCATTTCACCAGACTCCACTTGATCCGTTTACGAATGACCCACCTCGTTACCTGGGCTGGTGAGCTGACCATCGCGCTGCGAGCCCCAGCAGTCTTCCTTCTTCTTTGGTCATGCTTTTGGAATGCCTTCATTTATAACCTTGGAGCTGCCAACCAAGGGCCAGAGAGGTGGGTGAAGGCGATTGAAGCATTTGAACGGGAAGATGCCGAAGACCAGTCATTGACTGGTGGCGTGATGTTTCTTGGAAGTTCCAGTATTCGAATGTGGCGTTCTTTGGCGGAGGACTTTCCTCGGCTGGAAGTATGCAATCGTGGTTTCGGCGGCTCCACAATTCCTGACAGCCTCCACTTCTTCGATCGAATTGTCCTACCGCGCCGTCCTAACACAATCGTTCTCTATGCGGGGGACAATGACGTTGCCGCTGGACATGGTGCCGATCAGGTGTACGGAAATTATTTGGCATTCGTTGACCGAGTCAAAAACTCACTCCCAAAAACCAAACTGGTTTTTATTGCCATCAAACCCAGTTTGAAACGCTGGGAACTGGCCCCTGTCATGGAACAAGCCAACCGCAAGGTGAGGCTTCATGCCTTTTGGCATCGAGGTGTCCTGTATGCGGATATCTGGACTCCCATGCTTGGCTCGAACAGGAAACCTCGAAAGGAATTGTTTATCGAAGACGGACTGCATTTATCCCCGGCTGGCTATGAAATCTGGAAAGACATACTGGCTCCGTTGCTTGATTAGCCTCGACACCCAAGAGCCTGCCTATCTACTATTTCAGAAACTCTCTTTTGAACGTCATGACAGCATTCAAACCATCCCCTAAAGCATCGTCGCTTAACCATTCAAGGTCCGACTCCACCGAGTTGAGCAACCGTCGCGAATTCCTCAAAACATCTTCTGCAACGGTAGCAGCTGGCGTCATTGCGCCTGCGGTCATGGTCAAGCCAAAGGCCTTTGCTGCCAATGATGAGACCCTACGTGTCGGTCTGATAGGTTGTGGAGGGCGTGGCACGGGGGCTGCCAGCCAAGCCATGAAAGCGGATGGGAATGTGATGCTCACCGCGATGGGGGACATGTATCCTGATCGACTGGATGTCAGTTACAATGCCCTCAAAAAGGCAGCTGAAGAGAAAATCCAGGTGGACCATGAGAAAAAGTTTACTGGCTTTGACGCTTACAAGAAGGTTTTGGAAAGTGGCGTGGATCTCGTCATTCTTGCGACGCCTCCGGGGTTTCGCCCCATGCACTTGCGTGCGGCGGTGGATGCCGGCAAACATATTTTTTGCGAAAAGCCCATGGCAACCGATGCGCCAGGGCTTCGCTCCGTGCTTGCATCAGCTGCCGACGCTAAAGCCAAGAAACTTGCCTTGGTAGCAGGCTTCTGCTGGCGCTACAACTATGCGCGCCGTGCCCTTTATGACAAAATACACCAAGGAGATATTGGTGATGTGCGGTCCATCTACGCAACTTACTACACCGGGCCGGTGAAACCCATGCCAGCAGATGATACCCGACCCGGCGGTATGTCCGATTTGGATTGGCAAGTGCGCAATTGGTATAATTTCACGTGGCTCAGTGGAGATAGCCTGGTGGAGCAGGCCATTCATAGTGTCGATAAGATCGCCTGGTGCATGAAGGATGAACCACCTGTCAAAGCAGTGGCGACCGGCGGACGCCAAATTCCCAATAACAGTGGAAACATTTTCGACCACTTTGCGGTCTATTACGAATATGCCAATGGCTTGCGGGCCTACCTTGGAAGCCGCCAGATCGCTGGGTGTCACAATGAGAACAATGACTACATCCACGGATCCAAAGGCATTGGGCAGATACTTGGGTGGAGCCGCGTTCTCACGACAGGGGACAATCCATGGCGTTATCAGGGCCCCAACAATGACATGTACCAAACGGAACACGATGAACTCTTCGCTTCCATTCGCAAGGGAGAGCCGATCAATGATGGTCCGTGGATGAGCAGCAGTACCATGATGGGAATCATGGGCCGAATGGCTGCTTACACAGGTAAGGAAATTACATGGGAACAGGCAATGAATTCACAGGAAAAACTCGTGCCGGATTTCTTCGAGCCTGACATGGAATTACCCATACGTCCGATGTCGCTTCCTGGAGTCACGCCTTTTATCTAAAACACCCCCAGCCATTCCAATCATCGTCATGAAACCATCGGAGACTCTTCGGTTACGCGATCGGCGCTCTTTCATTCAGTCCGTAGCAAAAACTTGTTTTGGAGCCTGCTGCGTGAGCGCTGTTCCCGGAGTTTTTTCTTCGGTCACTGCTGATCACCACCATGAGCGCAGAATCTACACCTCGATCAAGATGGGGATGTTCAATGAAAAAATTTCCTTGTTGGAAAAGTTTCGGATCCTCCAAGAGTTAGGTTACGACGGGATTGAGCTCAACAGTCCTGGTGGGGTCGATAAAAAAGAGGCCTTGGAGGCCAGTCGAACCCTTGGGTTTCCCATTCATGGGGCGGTGGATTCCATTCACTGGGGCATCAGACTCTCTGACCCTGATCCCGAGGTCCGGCAGAAGGGTCTCGATGGCTTGCTCAAAGCCATCGAGGACGTTCACTTCGTGGGAGGTGATGCGGTGCTTTTGGTGCCAGGTGCGGCTCGTGATCCAGAAAACGAATCTCATGGTCATGTATGGACTCGATCGATTGAACAAATCCACAAAGCGCTTCCGAGTGCTTCCAAATGGGGTGTCAGAATTCTGATTGAGAATGTCTGGAATAACTTTCTTTATGATCCCAATGGCGATAACCGTCAATCGGCCGCCTTACTCGCCGCTTATTTGGACGAAATAGGCAGCCCGTGGGTAGGTTCTTACTTTGACATTGGTAATCATCAGAAATTCGGGAAACCAGCCGAATGGATTCGCATGCTGGGTCACAGAATCGTCAAGTTGGACGTCAAAGATTGGGGCGTAAGCCAGGGCTTCTGCAAAATCGGAGAGGGAGATGTCGATTGGGCAGATGTTCGACGAGCACTCAAGGAAATTGGTTATACCGGTTGGGCCACTGCTGAAGTGGGGGGGGGAGACCGTGAAAGGATGAAGGACATCAAGCAAAGGATGGACACTCATCTAATAGGCGCCTAGGCAGACACTTGTGCCAATGTGACTGCCCCCGTATCCAGACAGATCACCGGCAACACAGAGGACCTTTCCACGGTAAAAGGCCGCCTAAAATTCCCGACGGATGTCTTGCATTCCATCTCTCATGGCGTCATGCTCGACGGACGAGAGAGAGGATTCAACTCTTGCCATTTTTCAATCAAACATGAGCGATTCAGACGCTAAACCAAATATCAATTTGGATTTGGAGACGGCCTTTTTACCGGCATGGGCACAAAAGTCATCAAATGACAATCCCTATGCAAAGTACGAAGGAAAAACAAGGGATTATGATCGAGTCGACCGACGTCCCAGGGGGAGGCGCGACGACGGCCCTTCGGGTTTTCGCCGAGGTGATCGACCCGGTCGATCCGAACGGTCTGATCGACCCAAAAGATCTCAGGACAGAAGAGGCAATGATCGTGGGTCACGCCCTGCAGGGAATCGTGATCGCGGAAGATCTCCCGGGGGAGGCGATCGGCCACCTTACGCTGGAGGGGGGCAGCGCGGGGCAGGTGCTAGAAACAGGGAGGCTTTTCGGAAGGAACGCCCTCGCAAAACGAGGCAGGAAATTCTAGCGTCACTGCCCAATTTCAAAGTTCAGGTGATTCCTGAGGAAAAAGGTGTCGCCCTGCTCGCCAAACGCATCCGGCTGCAGGGAAGGGCCTACCCGTTGTTTGATATTGCCCGTCTGATTACTCAAAGTCTGGATCGCTTCCGAGTAAGGGTTTCCACAGTGCAGCCTAACGGCACGGATGTTCCTCAGGCTCTGTGGGTTTGTCGCAACGATCAAACCCTCTGGTTGACGGAAGCCGAGGCCATCGATCACGCCCTGTCCAAGCATCTGGACGAATATTATCTTAGTGAAAAGACAAAGACCGACCCCCCTAAGGGTAATTTTTCCTTTGTGGCACAATGTGGTTTATCAGGTGTGCTGCTGGGCCCCCCCAACTATCATGGCTACCAGACCAAGCTCAAGGAACTCCACGCTGATCGGTATGCCCGGATGCACTTTGAGCGTTTTAAATCCAATGTGAAAATCGTCCACGACGAAGAAGTCGTTGCCAAATGGCTGGAGGAACAAAGCTGGACGACGGAATACGCCGACAAAGCGAACCCTGAAGCTGGCAAGCTTCACTCGATTGAAGAGGTTCAGGAACATTTTAAACAACATTACATGGCTGGCGCCGTGGAGGAAGTGAGACATGCCGAGGTCTCCGGGGATTTCCAGAAACAGGCCTCGAGGCCAATGAGAGATCTGGTTCGATTTCACGTGGAGGATCAACGGAGGTTCCCTCTGCAACTCGCGACAGAATTGAGTCATCAATTCACCCGGCAGGGACTTCAATTCTTCAAAGTCAATAAGACAGTGACGCACGTATCGGTTTCGCGGCCCCATTATCTTGATCTGGAGCTGACGCCTGTCTCGGAGAGTGTTCAAAAAATTGTTCAATTCATTGAACAAACAGAAGACTGCAATCGTAGCAAGGTGATGGAGGCATTGGCTCCTTCTGAGAAAAGAAGCTCTGATGGAGACGAGGGGTCTGCTGGGAATGCAACAGTAGACAACAAGGATGACGGTTCGGTAGCCCCATCCGCTCCCGAGGACCCCGGAACTGCTGCCGGCGATGCAGCGGAATCGGTTCCTTCCGCGGAATCCACCAAAGAAGCCGCTCCTCCGGAAATGACGCCTGAACAGACGGCTGTGTCGAGTGATTTGCACTGGCTGATTCACCAAGGTCATGTCATTGAATTTTCCAACGGCAAGATGGAGACTGCCAAAAAACCAAAGGTGCAACCCCAAAAGCCCAAGCCCAAGGCCAAGCCCAAGGCCAAGCCCAAGGCCAAGGTGGATACCGGTGAGAAGGTATCTGCATTAGACAGTGCCCCTCAAGCACAGCCGGAGGCACCAACCCCTGTTACAGCCGCAGAGCCGACACCCGTTGAAAGTCCTTCCAATGAGGGGCCTTCACCCGAAGCGGTTGAAACCGCCGAGGAAAGCGCGGCCAGTAACGGAAGATCATCCGATAAAGCGGACATCTCAACCGCCTCAACTGCTTCTATAAGTGCCGAGATCACTGAGGATAGCCAAGGCGATAATCCCCAGTCAGGTTCACCTGAAGGACCTGTTGACGATGCGTCCAATGAATCAAAGGCTCCTGTGAATGCGGAATAATCCATGCCAAGTCGCTCCGCATACGCCAAAGCTGGCGTCGATATCCAATTAGGCAATCAAGTCAAGGAGACGCTTCCATCCTTATTAGCCTCAACCCATCGCCCCGAGGTATTGGGTAAGGTGGGCGGGTTTGGGGGGTTGTTCGCTCCTAACTTCAAAAAGTTTAAGCGTCCGGTGCTTGTGTCCAGTGTGGATGGTGTGGGCACTAAACTGAAGGTTGCCTTCCAGACGCGCCGTCATGATACGATAGGCGAAGACCTCGTCAACCACTGTGTCAACGATATCCTGGTGCTGGGTGCTGAGCCTCTCTTTTTCCTGGATTATGTGGGCGCGGGCACCCTGAAACCTTCGGTTTTTGATGAAATCATCCGCGGGTTTGCGCGTGGTTGCCAACAAAATGGTTGTGCCCTCATTGGCGGTGAAACCGCTCAGATGCCAGGTTTCTATCAGAGAGGGGAGTACGATGTCAGCGGCACTATCGTTGGGGTCGTAGATCATGCCAGCATGGTGGATGGCAGGCAGACCGAGTCAGGCGATGTGGTTCTTGGGCTGGAGGCCAGTGGTTTACACACCAATGGTTATTCCCTCGCCAGGCGTATCCTGTTTGATCAGGCAAAATTGAGGCCTTCATCGCGTCTTCCTGGATGTGGAGAAACGGTGGGCGATGCCCTCATGAAGGTCCACCGAAGTTATTTTAAAGCGGTTCATCCATTACTGAAACGTTACAACCTGCCGCGGAAGCCCCCGAAGATTAAAGCGATGGCCCATATCACGGGAGGTGGTTTTCAGGATAACATACCCCGGAGCCTTCCCTCGCGTCTTGATGCGCGGATTGAGTTGGACCGGTGGCCGATTCCACCTCTTTTTCAATATCTGTCAACGGCTGGAAAAGTCTCTCAGAAAGAGATGTTTCACGTCTTCAACATGGGGATTGGTCTTACCATGACGGTTCACCCCTCTATTGCCAAATCCTGCGTGCAGTCCCTCAAACGACGAGGACATCAGGCCTGGCCTATCGGGACGATCGTCCAAGGCAAAGGGCAAGTCCAATTGGTTTGAAAGATTTCCACGGGTCAACGGCCCGATGCCCCATGGATGTATCCGTGGTAAAGACCCATGTAATAGGGAAGGAGAAAGACCGTTCCACTCGCCAAGGTGTTTCCACTCCCACCGTAATCAAGGCTCCATGGGTCCGTATTCCAGTGGTTGAAGTGAGTGTTTTCAACCGGCAGGACTTTTCCTGATTTTAAATGCCCCCTCAAACGAGTGTCTTCCTGTAGCAAGTCAATACTGTTATTGGGAGGTAACGCCACAATGTCGAGTCGATGACTGTTCTGAGAGGCCCAGTTCAAACGATCCAGAGGGAACCCTTTGAGGGTGTTCATGGAATCCTTCAACCAATCACCGGAGGGCATAAGCGAATACCTTCCCCAAGGGTCGGTCACCTCGGTTCCGTGTACCTGTGATGCGTAAGCAAAATGAAAAAAGGGATTGCCTTCTGGTGCTTCGTTTCGCCACGCCGCGTAAAAGGATGTGAGCATGCGATCTCGGAAAGATCCTGCAGGCGTGTATTTGAGCAAGGAGTAATAACACATGAAGGCCATTTCATCATCCGATTGATTTCCAGAACCCAATCCGCGATGAATTTTGTAAATCATGGCATTGGTATCGTAAGCATGGTCTTGAATGAGTCGTTGCTGAATTTCCAGATAACGCGCATCGCCTGTGATGTGAGAGGCAACAGCCAAATAGGCAAGCATACTCAAGGACTTCAATCCGCGTTCGACCCACCAGTCTGGATGATGGTTCAGATCTTCGGGGCGATAGGTACCCCAGCGAGTGACGGTTCCGGTGTGGTCCACCAACTGGAAATCATGGAGAATGAGGTGATCTATCAGGGCGGCTACGACCTTTCTGACCGCCATTTTTTCGTCATCCGTTTGAGCGACCAAATCATAATACAAGGGGTAGAAAAAAAAGTGACCATCGAGCTCATCGGAGCTGGTATCACTTTTCCAATACCACTTTCCATCCGCACTGACTGGCCATCGTGGCTCATAGACCTTCCAGAGGGAGTCCCTTTCCTTGGCAAAGCGCTTGTCCCTTTCAAGTCGACCGTCATTGGGATCTGGCAAGGTCGTTGATCGGATGGTACGAGCGACATACCCTTTGGGGGCAGGGTGGGCCCCTCCTTGAGTGACTTCCTGAAGGAATGCCAAAGCTCGAAATGCCTGGTGTGCCCTGCGTGCAGCATCCTGATTCCCAGTAGCCGCAAAGGCAAAGCACTCTCCCGTTCCATACATGCTGGTCCATAAACCATCGTTGTCACTGTCGTGATATTGGATGCGTTCTTTGACCCCGGCTTCGGGCAGCGTTACTTCGGAAATGTAGCCAAAAGGGGTTCGTTTGATGTAAGTTTCGATCTCGTGCTCATAGTGGGCCGCTTTTTCACTCAAGGTCATCGTTTGTTGCCGAATGACACCAATCCCTGTTTGTGTGGCGACCCAAACATGGCCACGATGGTCGACTTTCACTGACTGGATGATGTCATTTGGAACCCATCGCTTCCCTTGACGATACCCCCACTGGCCATTACGGAAACGGACCAAGCCCTTGGTCGTCCCAAACCACACTTCGCCCCGAGGGCCTGCCGAGATTTGGGTGAATTCATTGTAGGGCAAACCATCCTCACCTGTATAAAATTGCCAACCCGCAGAGGTCTTGCAACCCACTCCTGCTCGGGTGGCAAACCAAAGTTGTCCAAGGCTGTCTTGAGTGATTCCCAGCACATCGTGGGTAGCCCACTGTCGACCAAGGGCGTCTTGAATGAGCATGCGTTCCATAGCGGGACTTTCGGAAAACGGTTGAGCATACAAACCATGGGATGTAGCAGCGATCCAGCAACCATCCTCCTTGCGACGGATGGCCTGGTGGACGACAGCCGAAAGACTCTCTTTCAGAAAGACCGGAAGAAGCGTCGTATCCCAAGCGTCAGGTACTCCAGATTGGGGCTCCCATCGTGAGTCGTCTTTGAGATGATACCATTGCAGAATCTTGTCTCTGGCATATACCTTCCCCAAGTGCACGTGAATGGCGTCGAAACCCTCTTGCCCCAGGCCGCTGGTCGCGTCAAAAAATTGAACTTTTTCCTGAATAAAGGATGGCTCGCTATTCTTCTGTGATTGGCTCACAGCAGAACCTTGCCATACACTTAACAGAGCTAAGCAGACAAATATCGGTTTAGTCATTGTCTTTTTTCTGGGAGAAGGTTTCCCCCAAATGTTTCCAAAGAAAGGTGTGAATCATGGCTTCTACATGCGCCCTTTGTTGATTATCGGCCGCTCCGCCATGGCCTCCTTCCATGTTTTCATAATAAAGGACTTGGTGCCCCTGATCCCTCATTTTGGCGACCATCTTTCTGGCATGCCCAGGGTGAACCCGATCATCTCGAGTTGAAGTCGTGATCAAAATGGGTGGGTAGGATTGATTTGCCTGTACGAGGTGGTAGGGGGAATAGCCCGCAAGATATTTCCACTCGCCCGGAAGATCTGGGTTGCCATATTCCCCCATCCAGGAAGCCCCTGCCAGAAGCTTGTGATAGCGGCGCATGTCCAACAATGGTACCTGACAGATAATGGCTCCAAACAAATCGGGTCTTTGCACCAACATGTTACCCATCAGAAGCCCTCCATTGGAGCCCCCTCGGATTCCCAAGTGATTTGGGGAGGTCACCTTGCGCCGGATCAGATCTTCGGCAACCGCGATGAAATCATCGTAGGCTCGCTGGCGATGTTCCTTCAAGGCGGACTGATGCCATCGTGGCCCAAACTCACCGCCACCGCGAATATTGGCCACCACATAAACCCCTCCCTTTTCCAGCCAACAGATGCCCGTTATCGGCCGGTAACTGGAGCGCATGGAAATCTCAAAACCTCCGTATCCATAAAGGAGGGTCGGTGTTTGCCCATCATGAGGCATATCACGAGAGGCGATCTGAAAATACGGAACGCGTGTGCCATCAGATGACAGAGCCATGTGTTGTTCAATGACTAGGTCGGGACGATCAAAAAACTCCGGTTCCTGATCGATTGCTTTGATCTGGCCCCTTGAGAGATCACTCAAACACAGAGAGATCGGCGTGAGGAAATCGGTGCTGCTCAGCCAATATTGGTTGTTGGATTGGGGTTGAACAGCGCGTGCTGAAACCGTGCCACGGACGGGAAGGTCGATAGCTTTCACCTCCCATCGGCCGTCCTTACCAGGCTGAGTGGCCAACAGCCTGTGCTGTACATTATCCAGAATATTGAGAAGGATCCAGTCCTTGGTAGTCGTAAAGTCATGAAGGGAGGAAGTAGGGGTGGGCTCAAACAAAACGGAAAACGTTCTTTCCTTCTGGAGGAAATCTTTCAAAGCAATGGCAAGCAGCGACCCAGCTAAGAAGGTCTTATGCGGAAGAATCCAGTCCTTCCGCAGCTGCAATAAGAGTTGATCACGGAAAAAACCCACCTCCGCACCGGGAGGTTTATCGATCGGAACCCACTGATCCCTTTCGAGCCTGAAGACTTGCTGCGTCCAAAATGTGTCTGAGCGAACCACCAATTCATGATGCTGACCACCGTGATGTACAACACTGGCTCCTACCGATACATCGGTTTTTTTGCCGATAAAGACCCATTTTGCGGTTGATAAGGTTTCGCCTCTTTTCCAACGCTTGATCATTCTTGGATAACCTGAGTCGGTGAGAGATCCCGGTCCGAAATCCGTCCCCACGTAGACTTGATTCTCATCGATCCAGCTCACACGTGATTTCGCCTCGGGAAGATAGAATCCCTCAGCCACAAATTGCTTGGATACCAGGTCAAATTCCCTCACAACGGTGGCGTCAGCTCCGCCCCGTGAAAACCTCAGGAGAGCACGCTGGTATTTTGGATAGCACAAGTTGGCACCTTTCCATACCCAGTTTTCATCCTCTTTTGCTGCCAGTGCATCCAGATCGATCACGATCTCCCATTTCGGATCGTTGCTCTGGTAATCTGCAAAGGATGTGCGGCGCCAAAGACCTTTGGGGTTGTTCTGATCACGCCAGAAATGATACACGTGAGACCCATACAAGGTTCCTATGGCAAGGCGCTTGTCGGAGTCCAAGGCGCTGAGCAATCGGTCTTTGAGCGGGGAGAAAGAGGGATCTTCAACCAACCATTGTTCGCTTTCACGATTGCGCTTTCTGGCCCAATCAAGCGACTCAGAAGACGCAACATCCTCCAGCCATAAATAAGTGTCTTGATCCGAATCACTCATCCATCAAGCATGAGCTAAGCGAATGTTCTGTCAATCGAATGGTTGGTGATCACGACCATCCTAGGATTCACGATCCATGGTTTTTGGGAAGGTATGTCCCAGATCAGAGTCCATCTCTGTGAATGCCTTTCTTGACTCGGTTACTGGCGCCCAAGAACCTCCCATGAGTTGAAAAGTTTTTGGAAGAAAGCCTTTTTCCAGGCCAATGATTTATCGCATTGACTAAAAGAGTCTATTGCCGCATTTAATAATTGAAGTGGTCCGCCACCAAACATTTCTTGTTTGCGCATGGTTGGCGGCGTCTAAGAGCTTAGGCGCCGCCTGAAGCTTCCGTCTATTCTTCTGGTTCGCTTTTCTTGTTTCATGAGTCATTCCATTCAACCTGCATCGATATTCTTCCCAAGGGGCTTCTGGGGCCAAGGTGTTTTTTGCGATGTGAAACGTCTAGGGACTGGCAAGGGTTCCAATAAGGGCAAGAAAAGGGACTTGGCTGTTCTTTTCTCTCCGAGTCCGTGTGTGGCTGCAGGCATGTTTACGACCAACCAAGTCAGTGCAGCACCGGTTCACGTATGCATCGAGCACCTGAAGGGTAAGAGTCTGCATGGTATCGTAGTCAATTCCGGAAATGCCAATGCGTGCACGGGGGAGCAAGGCTTTCGCGATGCAAAGAGGATGTGCCAGGAAGTAGGAAAAGCATTATCGATTGACGAAAATATGATTCTGGTCGCTTCGACAGGGCGTATTGGGTTGCCTCTTCCAATGCCCCAGGTGCGACGAGGTATTCGGGCGGCCTGCTCGACTCTCGCACAAACCCGGGAGGCCGGGGATCATGTCAGCGAAGCCATCCTGACGAGTGATACCCATATGAAGCAATACTCGGCCGAGATCATGATCGGGGGGAAACCCGTCCGGATAGGTGCTGCAGCCAAAGGCGCCGGCATGATCCATCCGGGTATGAGTCCGGATGGTAAACGCCCCATGAGCATGCCGCTCCACGCGACCATGCTTGGCTTTATTCTCACAGACGCCAACATCGCCAAATCAACCTTGCAACGTTGTTTAACCCAGGCCGTGGCTTTGAGTTTCAACCGTATTTCCATTGATGGTGACATGAGCACTAATGACTCCGTCATTGCGCTGGCCAACGGAGAAGCAGGCAACAAAAAATTACATCAAGGTTCCAAATCCATCGCCAGCCAGAAAGAGATTGGCCAATTTCAGGAGGCACTGAATGAGGTTTGCCTTGAACTAGCCAAGATGCTGGTGCGCGATGGGGAAGGGGTTAGTCGTTTCGTGACCGTGCGCCTCGAGGGGGCCCGTAGCTCTAAAGATGCAGACCTTGCGTTGCGGAGTGTCTGCAACAGTGCTTTGGTCAAGACAAGCTGGCTGGGGGGGGATCCCAACTGGGGACGCATCTTGGATGCGCTCGGTTACTCCGAGGCAAAGGTGGATCCAAGCAAGGTCAATGTCGGATATCGCCCGAGAGCCAACTCGCCCGTAGTCTATTCGCTCAAGAACGGCAAACCCACGCGTGTTGGTTTTGCCAAGCTTTGCTCGCTAGTGGCTGGGTCTGAAATTGAATTGCATATTCACCTCAACCTTGGAAAAGGCCGTGGTGTGATGTATGCGAGCGATCTCACCGAAGCATACGTCTCCTTCAACAAAGGGGATGTGACAGACCCTGCATCTCTGGGGGGGGTAAATCATGAACGAATTGATCCATAAGGCAGCTGTGCTGCTCGAAGCATTACCCTATATTCAGCGGTTCAGTGGGGAGCGCTTCGTTGTAAAGTATGGAGGAAGTTTCATGGACTCACCAGACCCTGCCGTTCGCCAAGGTGTCGCGCGAGACATGGTTTTTCTCGAAGCTGTTGAAATCAATCCTGTGGTGGTTCACGGAGGAGGCAAGGCCATCAGTCGAGCCATGAAGGAAGCTGGCATGGATCCGGTTTTCAACCAAGGACATCGAGTGACATGCAAAGATACCGTTGCCTTGGTTCATGAGGTTCTTTCACATCAGATCAACCCTGAGATCGTTGCCACCATCAATGGGTTGGGGGGAGTTGCTAAAGGGTTTCCTGGCACGGAAATATTCACCTGCCGGAAAAAACAGGTTAAGGGAAAAGATGCTGAAAGGATGGATATTGGTTTTGTGGGCGAGGTGATGAGCGTTCGTACTGAGCCCCTGCATGATTGCATTGAGCAAGGGGTCACACCTGTCATCAGCCCAACCGCACTGGATGAAGATGGGCAACTCTACAATTGCAATGCCGATGTGGCTGCGGCCATGACAGCTGTCGCCCTTAAAGCAAAACGCCTGGTTTTCATGAGCGACGTGCCTGGTTTGCTTGCCGACCCCAAGGATCCCGCATCCCTCATATCTCACTTACATGTCACTGAGGTCAAGCAACTCAAGGAACAAGGCGTCATTGGAAGTGGCATGATTCCTAAGGTCGATAGTGCCACTCAGGCGATCGAGGCTGGAGTGGATAAGGTTTCCTTTGTGGATGGTCGATTGAATCATGCCGTTTTATTGGAAATATTCACCGATCAAGGAGTCGGAACGGAGATCGTCCTTAAATGATGGTGATCGCATTGGAAGACTCCCCGCCAGGAAAAGGTCGAGCATGAAGCATTCTAAAGTTACCGAGTTGTTTGAGAACCATGTCCTTCGAACCTATGAACGGTTTCCGTTGACTTTTGTCAAAGGCAAAGGTCAATACGTCTGGGACAGCAAGGGCAAACGCTATCTCGACATGGGGGGGGGCATTGCTGTGAACATTCTGGGACATGCTCATCCGGATCTCCAGAAGGCCTTAAGTGAACAGTCTCGAACATTGTGGCACTGCTCCAATCTTTATCAGCATCCGTGGCAAGGCGAATTGGCGGAGGCGCTTGTCCATCGGATTGGCGAAGGAAAAATCTTTTTTTCCAATAGTGGCGCTGAATCGAATGAAGGCCTGTACAAGCTGGCAAGAAGGTATGGGCATGCCGAGGGCCGGCACGAGATCATTACATTCAAGCAATCTTTCCATGGTCGCACGCTTGCCGGGATCGCTGCCACAGGCCAGGCAAAAGTTCAGGAGGGTTTTGGCCCCTTGGTTTCCGGGTTTCAGCATGCCGTGTTCAATGATCTGCGCTCGGTGGAGGAGAAGATCAGCCCTTCAACGGTGGCTGTCATGCTTGAAGGTATTCAGGGTGAGGGTGGCATTCATCCAGCCACACCTGAATTCCTTTTAGGCTTAAGAGAGCTATGCGATACACACCAGTTGCTCCTGCTATGGGATGGTGTGCAATGTGGCCATTATCGCACCGGGTTTTTCCAGAGCTTTCAAAGCCTTGTGCACCATCATGAGGCAGACGCGTCGTTTCTCCCGGATGCCATTTCAATGGCAAAATCGCTGGGTGGTGGATTTCCAATCGGGGCTTTCTGGGTGCGACAACCTTTTTCAACATTGCTGGGGCCGGGATCTCATGGGACAACCTACGGGGGTAATCCTTTGGCCTGCTCGGTTGCCAGTCGCATCCTGCGACTGATTCAGGAACAATCTCTCGATCAAAACGCATTGAAGATGGGAAGCCGATTGCAAGATGGTCTACAAAAGTTACGATTACAATTTCCCGATAGAATTGAAGAGGTGCGGGGCATGGGGCTGATGCTCGGTATCGTACTGAGAAACGATGGTGCTACAGAGTCCGCCCCTTCCATGGCGTTGGTGAAGTCTCTTCATCAAGAGGGAATGTTGACCATTCCCAGCGGCACCCATGTTGTCCGGTTTCTTCCCGCACTCAATATCCAGGCCCATGAAGTGGATGAAGCACTGCATCTTTTGGAACACACGCTAAGCAAAAATTGATATGAAACATTTTCTCAGCCTCGAGCCTCTTGATCAGGCAACGCTTGTCGAACTACTCGACTTGGCGGATCAAATGAAAAAGGATCGCGGTTCCCATTCCTCGCAGCCCCTTTCCGGGCAAACTTGGGCCATGATATTCTCCAAGTCCTCCACTCGGACACGAGTCTCCTTTGAGGTGGGTATTCGTGAGTTGGGCGGGAAGGTCCTTTTTCTAGCGGCCAACGAAATGCAGCTGGGACGCGGTGAACCTATCAAGGATACGGCTCGCGTCCTCGGCCGCATGGTTCACGGAGCGGTAATTCGAACCTATGATCATCAGGACGTCATTGACTTCGCTCATTTCGGCAACATCCCGACCATCAACGCCCTCACGGATCATGCCCATCCGTGTCAAATCATGGCCGATTTGATGACGATTCGTAGCAAACTCGGGGATCTTTCCAACAAGGTGATTACTTTCGTCGGAGACGGCGCCTGTAATGTAGCCACATCATGGATTTATGCTGCCATGAAATTTGGTTTCGAACTGCGTATTGCTTCACCCAAAGCCTTTTCTCCGGATCCTTCTCTTTTCACGCAGGCTGGCGACAAAATAAAAGTGATGCATCGCATGGATGAGGCGGTGGCTGGGAGTCACGTTCTTTACACGGATGTATGGATTTCCATGGGGAAAGAGGAGGAGTCAGCTTCCCGCCTCAAGGAATTCGAACCTTACCAGATCAATACAGCCATCATGAATCAGGCCCTTCCTGGGGCCCTTTTGATGCACTGTTTGCCCGCGTATCGTGGTAAGGAGGTTACCGAGGAAATCCTGGAAACACATGCTGATACGATTTTCGAGCAGGCTGAAAACCGACTGCACGCTCAAAAGGCCATCCTGAGTTGGTTGGCGGTTGAAGGACGATAGAAAAAGAACCTTCTGCTTCATGTAATAATCTTGAAGCTTCCCATGCCCTTCCCCACATTGGATGTATGTTGGATTCTATGATCAAGCATGCCCTGATTCTTTGTCTGGCGGTTATTGGGTTCCCCCTTCAGGCGCAGGATGTTCCCAGTCAACAGGCGGTTGCCCTGCTACAGCAGGAGTCCCAGGAACGCTACCGTAGTCTAAAAGCGGCTCTGGAGGATTTGCAGGCAGCTCACATAGCTCTTCTCCAGCGCATGGATGCTCTGGAAAAAGAGAATCGGGAACTCCAAGCAAAAGTGGCTGTTTTGCCCAAAACGGCTGTGTCGGATTCGGATTTGCAGCAGGTTTCCGACGCTTTGTTGGAACGCATTCGTTCGGTGGATCAAAAGCGAGCCGACGACAACAAGGTTTTGGTCCAACAGATCAAAGACTTGGTCAAGCAAATAGGGAAAATACCACTTACATCATCAGGAAGTGTCCCTCCGCAAGAACCCAGTAAGCCAAGAAGAGTGCCTAGGGAGATTGCAGAAGTCACTGTTGAACCAGGCTACACCATTTCTGCCATTGCTGAGGCCTACCGACAGGAGGGATATTCCATCACCACGCAGGACATCCTGGAAGCCAATCCCCAAATTAGCGATCCACGTCGCATCAAGGTAGGGGATGTCATCATTATTCCTACCAAGTGGTAGAAAGTGCCAGGTCTGGATCATGAAATTATTGCGGCGGCTCCACCTTTACCTGGGTTGTTTTTTTGCGCCTCTGCTACTTTTCTTCACAGCCACAGGCTGGGTGCAGACCGTCAGCATGCACCGAAACAAGGCAACCGGCGAATCAGAATCTGGGGCCTGGTGGCAAAAGTTAACCTCGATTCATGTGGATCAGGTTTACCCATTGGCAACCGCAGATGCCTTCGACCCGCGTCTGTTTCAATATCTGGTGGTCGCCATGTCCATCTGCCTGATTCTAACGGTCCTTCTGGGGGTTTATCTTGCCTTTAAATCCATTCGGTCCAAATGGTGGGTGAGCATGGTATTGCTGGCCGGCATCCTCTTGCCCTGCTTGCTTCTCTGGTTGGGCAATATCAAGGAATAATCCTCCAAACACTGCATGGTAATTTTTTCTACGATCGTGCTCCTCGTCGCCCTGGCGACCTTTGCAGTTCTAATTTGCATGGTTGGTATTGATTATCGTGTTACCCGCAGTCACTTAACTATCACCTTCTGGGGGATTCCCATCCGTTGGATGAAACTATCGACCATTGTCTCGGTATCCAAACGACGGCGCTTCACCGCTGAGCAGTGGGTTTCCACTTTTCGGATGAAACATCGCAGACTCGTGCTTCGGCGTGATGAGGGACTTTTGCGTGAATGGGTGATCACCCCCAAGTATCGATATGTTTTCCGTCAGCATTTGGAAGATGCCATTGCTCGAGCTCGTGGAAGTGACTTGTCTGGGGGATGACTTGATTGATTCTTTTAACCTGTCGAAAAATGGAGGGGGTTATGCTTTTGTTTGAATTATCAAGGCTTGATCTCAAAGCCCTGCAATAAGGAGAGGAGCTGTGGATGATTGGGTGCGACCTCGAGCCCCTTGCGCACCGTCTTCAAAGCATTGGATAACTCCTTGTTCTGAATAAACATCGTAGCAAGCCCGACATAAGCTTCAGCAATGCCTGGATTGAGCCTCAAGGTGTGTGCAAAGGCTATCTTGGCGGGCTCTATCTGACCCAACGATGAATGACTTAAGGCTAGGTTGTAATAAGCCTCTGCCAAATCCGGAGATTTCTCAATAGCCTGATTGAATAAACCGATGGCCTCAGCATGCTTGTTCTGCCAAAGGAGAGAGACTCCCAGTTGTACCATGGCTTCGACCGATTGTGGGTCCAATTCAAACGCCTTCCGTAAAGAAGCTTCCGCATCCGAGTGCTTTTTTTCTGCCAGCAGAATCTTGCCCATGTAGATATGAGCCTTGGGGATGTCGGGATAGGTCTGTATAATTTTTTCCACAAGCGGGCGAGCCTGTTGAAGTTGTCCACGCCGCATGAGGCTTCCAGCACTGTCCATCCAGGCTGTTTGGCCCAGACGATAGGGCTTCACAAGTGAAAGAAAGGGATCTTCCCATTCATCATCTATTTCAATCGTGTCTGCCATTTGTTGTGCATTTTCGGAGGCCTCAAGACTGCCCTGGCGGAGATATAAGTTTACCAAGGCCGTGTGCGCTGCCTTGCGCGTCTCCCTGGCCTGGGTGCATTGTTCAAAGTAAACCACCGCCTGATCCTCATTCCCCGATGCTTGAGCTACCCTTCCAAGACCCAGTAAGGCCATGGGATTGCCTGGGTAGCGTTCAATGACCTGCTGATAATGGGGCTTGGCAGCTTCCATTTGACCATCTTCTGCCAGGATATTGGCCAAGCGTAGCCGTGGGGCAAAATGCTGTTTTTCCAGCATGTCAGCTGCGACAAGGATTCTTTCGACAGCCTCAGGAATCCGATCAGGAAGAAAGGAAAGTCCTTCGTAATAGAGCCATCGACCTTGCTTGGGCTCTAGGAGAAACGCATGGGCCAGACATCGGCCCCCGGGTTCCTTCATTTCATTCACCCAGTAGGTAATCCCAAGTACTGCCCACGCGGAGGCGGCCGAAGGATCCTCTTTAATTTTGCCCTCTGCCTGTTGAATCTGGCTGATAATCATGGGATCAATTTCACTTAGATCCACTCTCGGCAGTTCCATGACAGGTATCCTTGAGGTCAGCATCCATGCGAGGGTGCCGATGAAGAGAATGATCACCGCGGTTATGATTCCCCAGTTCAAGGGAGAATTCGGGGTGGGGGATGGATTGGCTTTAGTCGATCGAGCACTCATGAGGAAAGAAGGTGGTTGGATGTTATTACGAAGAGCGACACGTTCATGGCTTGCCTTCTGTTACGGCCGTGCCTTTACCCTTTTGCAGGGTATGGTAACGATCAATGGAAAGTTTCTCAAACTGCTCCAAGGATCCATCCGTCCATCGCACCTCAACAGTGTCCACCTGGGTGATTTTGCCCAAGCCGAAGTGCACTCTTGGATCATTGGAACAGAGATAACTGGCCCCAGGGTTGAGCCAGCCATGAAACGTCCGCTCTTGGGCCATGAGCTTTATTTCAGCTCCATAGTCATCACGCCCACCCGCATCCGGAAGGGTGGCCCGAATCGAAACCCAATGCGCCGCCGAGGTGTCAGATGGCTGTTTTCCAAAAAGCATCTGTAGAGGTGCTTCAATACGCGTCACGATCAAGTCCAGATAGCCATCGTTGTTGAAATCACCGACCGCAAGGCCACGTCCGACCCCCTTTTCCGCGCACAAGGCCGGGTTTTGCTGAGAGATATCGACAAGCTTGCCATTGCCCTCATTGGAAAAAAGCTGATTACGCTGACCGTATCGTTTCCAAAAGGCCTCGGCATCGCTAGAAAGAGCGGCTGATTGGGTGGCGTCCGCCCGAATATCTCCATTGACAAAAGCCAGGTCACTAAACCCATTGTTGTCGAAGTCAGCCATGACGGCGCCGAAGCCAGTGCCTCTCCATGATGATTGATTCAGCCCCAAGGGGGCAGTGCGGTCTGAAAACATGCCTTGCGGTCCTTGCTGCCATAGGGTGTGTCTTTCGGTGACCAGATGTGTCACGAAAATATCGATGAGTCCATCGCTGTTGATATCGCCTACGCCAACGCCCATGTTGGCCTTGGTCTGTCCCATGGCATCCAGGGCAATCCCACGTTTAAGAGCTTGTTCCTCAAATTTGCCATTTTGCTGATTCATGAAAAGACGATTGGGCTTGGCATCATCTGCAAAGAAAATATCCACCCAGCCATCACCATCGAAATCGTAGCAAGCCACGCCAAGCCCGGGTCCTGGGTGAGAGGCCAATCCTGAGGCTACAGTGGTATCCTGAAAGGTTGGAATTCCTTGGTTGAGTGTTCCCTTATTTTTAAAAAGTTTGGGGACTGCCGGAGGAAAACCGTCAGGTCCACAAAACTCTTTCTTGCCGTCCTTACCTGAACAATCCACTGTCGGAGCGTATTCAATGTAGTTGGCAACCACGATGTCGAGCCAACCATCCCGATTGTAATCCAGCATGCTGCATGAACTACCCCATTCAGGATTATCGAGTCCTGATTCCGCCGTGATGTCTCGAAAACCTTGACCCGCCAGATTGAGAAACAACTGCGTCTTCAGGTAACCTGTGACCAAGATCTCCGGGTAGCCATCATTGGTGAGATCTCCAGCACTGACACCCATCGCATGACCATCCACCGACAATCCAAATTCAGGTCCTGCGGGCACGAAAACACCCTCAGTGTTCTGAAGGAAAAGGACATGGTTCTGACCGCTATTCCATCCGGCATTCTGCAGACAGAAGACATCCATCATACCGTCCAGATTGGCATCGAGTATCGCGACTCCAGAACCGAGGCTCCTCGGCATGAAAAAATCAAAAGGATCGCCGGCATGATGGACAAAAAGAGGACTCTTGGCGTCTCCTGGATCGAAAAACCACTCCGCCGCAGATTTCTGCGATGCAGCCTCATCCTTTGAAAGAGTATCACCGCAGCCAGATAACCATGTGGCAATGAAAATCAAAAGCGGTCCGGAAACCCACCTGTGGCTTTCCGACATTGCCAAAGTTGCTGTGTCACTCAAAATCATACCCGACCACCCATGGGTTGGAAGATCCCTTTTTTAGCGTCTTCTGGGCCCATGGCAAGCATTTGAGTAGGTGTGTGAAGCATCATGATACAAAAAAA